>SHYL01000025.1 GCA_009692825.1 Dehalococcoidia bacterium
ATGAGGGCGTCGATTTCCATCGGCGCCGCCTGGCCAAGCATATTTTTCGCAGCGTTGAATTGCTGCCGCTCGCGTGCGATCGCAGCCTGCGTCTGCGCATGCAGCAGATAGCCACGCACGGTTTCGGCGATCTCGGCGAGATAGCGGGCGTAGCCTTTCTAAGGGGGCCGGTAAAAACTAAAGAGAAGAAATCACCCTAGCTCGGATTTTCTTTAGCTCTTAGGTTAAGTTCTTGCAGGGGGTTGCGTATCACCACTGCGCTCGAGGGGTCCACTGGCTTCTGGGCAACTATGCTTGATTGAAATGTGCCGTCCGGGCTGCTGATTGTGAACTCCACTTTTTCAGCGATTCGCGTGCTAACTATTGATACAGGTACGTCGCAAGTTCCCCTTGTACCGTTTGTGTTTTGCGCCACGTCCGAGTTGGTGAACGATACAGAAATCACTGATATGACGGCAAGCAATGTGACCAGAACTATGTTTCTTCTGTATACCTTTGTGACTGTTTGGGATACTTTCGTATCGACATCATTTGTCATGGGCAGGACAATAGCATAGAAATTTCATTTAAGCATGAACAAAAAATCACGATAAATAACATCCTGTTAATTAAATCTTAAACAGAATTAAAAAATGTAAGACGTATTTAGAAGCGAATAAAAGAAAGGCCACGCGTTACGCGTGGCCTTGTGTGTTAAAAGGTATGGGCGATGAATCAGGGGGTTATGTTAGACCTCTTGTCCAAAGGCAGCTGTTTCCAGCTAGGCGCGTCCATCATCTTGGCCCACCAGCCGTAAAAGTGCCGCCAGTTGCTCTCGCTCCAGCTGTATCCCAGCGACTGTCCAGGATGTGTCTCGTTTGTCCATTCGTGGCCAACGCCCATGGTCATGTTCAACGGGTATTTTCTGGCGGTCAGGCTTTTGGCTGATCGAGTGCTGTCCATCCAGTTATTGGCGTCGTCCTGCTCCATATTACCTGCGGGGCCGAACCTCTGGATGTAGGAGTTCTTCATAGCCTGCTTCACTATTTCAGGCGCATTTTTATCTACCATACAATATGACCATACTTCAGTTGACCACGGCCCTCGAGGGTGCCACAAGCGTATCGTTGGTGAGCTGTGCCATGTGAAGTTGGGGAACAGCGTACCGATCCCCATGTTCGCTTGCTTGCCTCTGATCTTCCCAAGCCGCTGGGTTAACTCCCCGCTGATATCGTTCAGATACTTG
This sequence comes from Dehalococcoidia bacterium, assembly GCA_009692825.1. Classification (GTDB taxonomy): domain Bacteria; phylum Chloroflexota; class Dehalococcoidia; order SHYB01; family SHYL01; genus SHYL01. The sequence goes on from SHYL01000025.1 coordinate 1,226, forward strand.
GCCACCGCAGGCTCGTTGAATCCCTGCTGCAGTCTTTTCTCTTCGCCGGAATATCCGCCCAACACGCAGTGGCCGTTGCCCGCCGCGATGATGAAGTTGGTTTTCTCAAGCTGGAGCGGGCGTCTTGGTGCGCTCATGCCGGAAGCAGACATCGAACCGTGTGTAACGAGCGTGTGGTAGTTGTCCCCACCGAAGTTGTCAGAGCCAAATTTCCAGTTGAAATTCATTACCCATCTGTGCATCCCAGCTAGTATCTCGGTGCCGCCGGCAGTCCTGTCGAGCCACAGGTCCATATACCACGCGGCGTCGCCCAGGTAATCTACGAGGACTGGCGCCTCGTGGTCCCAGTTGGCGAAGATAAGACCCTTATAAGAGTCTGTCCTGGCCTCAACGAGTCCCCACTGAGCACGGTCGAGTTCTTCGAAATAAGCTTCCTTATATCCCGGCACGCCTACAAGTTTGCCGTCAGTTGCGAAGGTCCAGCCGTGGTATGTGCACATGAATGAAGGCGCGTTGCCCGCGTCAGCCCGGCATATGCGGTTGCCTCGGTGGCGGCACATATTGAGGAAAGTGTGGAGTTTGCCCTTTGAGTCTCGTGTAACCAGTACAGGGTCTTCGCCCATATAGTTGGCTACGAAGTCGTTTGGCTTTGCGATCTGGCTTTCATGGCCCACCACAAGCCAGGACCTGCCGAAAACCTGCTCAAGCTCCTGCTGGTAGATTTCCTTGTCGTAGAAGATATTTCTAGTTACAACGCCAGCCTTAGCATTAACCTTACTCTCAAATGTGCTTACCATATTGACCTCCAGGGCGCGTGGAATGTTTTGAGCGCAGGGTATCACTCAAACGTCCAAAATGTCAACAAGATGAGGCAAGGCTATGTAAATGAAAAGTGGTGGCATGAATGGCTCCCCGGGTAGGATTCGAACCTACGGTCTTGCGGTTAACAGCCGCCAGCTCTACCACTGAGCTACCGGGGAATGAATGGGTAAGCTATGTCAGCAGACGCGTTGGATTATACAAAAAATTAACGATTGAAGCTAAACTTCACTCATGGCCTCCACTATTTCTGTAAAGCTACTTACAGTTACCCACCTATTTCTTTACCGTGCCACGAGCGGTCTGATTGGCAACCGCATTGCCGGCATGCCAGGTATGCGGCTTACAACTGTTGGCGCTCGAAGCGGCAAGCGCCGCACCATACCCATAACGTACATCATGGACGGGCGAGATTACATTCTCACAGCATCAAACGGAGGCTCGAACAAAAAATCCATCATGGCTTGTTAATCTGCAGAAGAATTCCAATGTAGTTATCAGGGTTAGGAATAAGAAACTAAATGCAGTCGCTGTGCCAGTAGACCGAACATATAGATCGGATCTCTGGGATCAACTGATTTCTTCATTGCCCTTTTATTCAAATTACCAAACCCGCACTCGCAGAGAGATTCCGATGGTGAGACTTCGAGTTAAATAATGATGAGCAGTTCTCGAGGATAGGATAGAATCTTTCAGGGTTTTGACAAGTGCCTGCGCATGGCGATATACTTGCGAAATGATTGTTTCGGAATCCAAAATATCTAACTCTACCGAATTGGAAGAGGCCTTAATAGCGCTTCCTATTTTGAGACGCTGGCTTCTCCGGTCTTACCCACATCGTAATAAAGAAGGTGAGAAAGCGGCCCCATTGAGCCACTTGAGAGTGATTATTCATCTCCACCAGCACGGCCCAATGATGATGACCGAACTCGCTCACGGTCTGGGAATATCCTGTTCGACAGCCACCGAGTGCGTATCCGAGCTTGAAGCCCGCGGGCGTGTTATAAAGGCGCGCTCTCAGTCAGACAGGCGCGGCGTTGTAGTAAGTCTTACCCCTGATGCTGAAGCCGTGGCTTCGAAGGCTTTTTCTTATCGTAGGGAAGTCCTTGCCGCTGTTCTGGAGCAAATGTCAGTCAGGGAACGCAAGGCTTTTGTAAAAGGCTTATCGTTGCTTGCGCAATCGGCTGAAAACTGGATGGATGAACACGTCAACGAAAGCGAAAACAGAAACTAAATGCCCAGCGATAGCGATAGGGTTGGCGCAATAGCTGACCAGCAAGCTCCTCCCATCTCCACATCCAGCGTAGGACAATCCACTGAAGCCGAGCTTATAAACCACAGTACCTCGGCAGCTCCGGTTGAGTCTATTACTAAGCCTCCGTTACGAGGGATGCTGAACACATTCGAGGCTCTGAGGTACAGAAATTTTCGTTTGATGTGGATAGGTTCCTTCTTTTCCAGCGCAGGCCAGTGGATACAGCAGGTAACTATTGGATGGGTGGTTTACGACATTACAGGGTCTAGGGCTTTGCTGGGAGCTATCAACGGCGTGCGCTCCGTTCCTATGTTGTTCTTATCTCCTATTTCGGGTGTTGCGGCAGACAGGCTCAACCGCAAGGGTCTCATGATCGCTACACAGGTATTTCTTACAGTGATGAGCTTCCTGCTTGCGATTGATATAGTTTTAGGCAAGCTGGAAATATGGCACTTGTTTGTCTTTACATTCCTGTCAGGGGCCGCTTGGGCGTTCAATATGCCCGTAAGACAAAGCGTTGTTTTCGATCTTGTTCCGAGGCATGTTTTCCCCAACGCCTTCGCGTTGAATTCCGTAGCTTTTAATTTCACACGTATACTGGGCCCCACGGCAGCAGGCTTTCTGATTTTGTGGCTTGGTCCACAGGGAAATTTCTTTGTTCAAGGCATAGCGTATCTTTTGATAACTATTTCTCTGATGATGGTAGTCCTTCCGAAGAATTTGGCGCGCGACGGCAAAAAGAAAGAAAACGTGATGAAAAGCCTCACGGAAGGCTTCCACTACGTTGCCAAGGGCCCGGTGATAAGAACTCTTATGTTCATGGGACTATTTCCCGTATTTTTCGTTTTTCCGTATATGGCGCTTCTCCCTGTATTTGCGAAAGATGTTTTCCACGGTGGCCCTCGAGCCTACGGACTATTGCTGTCTGTTAGCGGCGTAGGCGGCGTTTTGGGGGGTTTGTTTACAGCAAGCCTTGGTAAATTTGAAAAGAGAGGCATTCTACAGCTCGTTTCTATGTTCCTGTTTGGGGCAGGTGTAGTCCTGTTCTCATTTATGAATAATCTGTGGGCTGGCGCAATAGTCCTTATCATTACCGGATTCAGCCAGATGGTATTCATGACCATAAATCAGACGCTTCTGCAGACCAACATTCCGGACGAGCTGCGTGGCAGAGTGACCAGTATATATATGCTTAATCAGGGTCTGGTGCCTCTGGGCACCGTCGTAGCGGCTATAGGGGCTGACGTGATCGGTGACCAGCAGATCGTATTCATCATGGGCATCACGTGTGCAGTTCTTGCAATATTGATCGCCATCTGCGCACCTCAGGTTAGAAACATGCGTCTCGTTGGCGCAGCAGACAAACATTATCAGGGCGATGGAGGCATGGGCCGCTGATCTTGTCCTGGTTCCTCTCACTTTGGGTGAGTTCCTTAATCTGGGCCAGCTTATAATTTCCTTTGATTCATATAGGATTGGATTAAACTTAATGGCAAGCAAAACGACTGAAGTTACTTTGGGTAACGGCCAACAGGAGCCCGGCGGAAGCAATAGGGACGGTGCTTCACATGGCGCGGGTTCGCCCGCCAAAGTAGGCACGTTTCACGCGCTCAGTATTCCAAGCTACAGATGGCTCTGGACAAGTAATATTTTCTCCAGCGCCGGCGTGTGGGTTCAGATGGCCACTCTTGGATGGGTCATATATGACCTGACAGCCTCAGGCGCTTTGCTCGGTGCCATCAACGGTATGCGTGCCATTCCTATGCTCCTTTTTGCCCCATTGGCCGGGCTTGCTGCCGATAGAGTAAACAGGCGCAAGCTCATGATGACTACTAACTTCATTGTGATAATCGTCAGCGCTATTCTCGGCATTGGCCTGATCGCAGGCAAAATTGAAGTTTGGCATCTCTTCGTGTTTGCGCTTGTCGGTGGAACCGTTCAAGTATTTAACATGCCCGTACAGCAGACGGTCGTTTTCGACCTGGTGCCGCGCAACGTAATACCGAACGCCGTCGCTCTTGGCAGCGCCGCATTCAATGTAACCAGCGTTATAGGCCCAGGTATCGCTGGTTTCTTTATCGCATGGTGGGGCCCAGGAGTAAACTTCCTGCTTCAAAGTGCCGCATTTATTGCAGTTATCCTTTGCCTCAAGATGATTACATTCCCAGAGAGAAAGGCTTCCAGACAACCCCGCGCATCTATGGCGAATAACATGCTTGATGGTGTGAAGTATGTATCTAGAGACCGTATCGCGCGCACGCTCGTAATCCTCGCTGTTATCCCTTCTATTTTCATCATGCCTTCGATGATGGCTTTGGCGCCCATCTTCGCAAAGGATATTTTCCACAGCGGACCTAACGGACTTGGACTCCTGATGTCCGCGATGGGCCTTGGTGGGTTTCTTGGCGCTTTGTTTGCGGCTTCTATAGGTCATTTTGAACGGCGCGGTCTTTTGCAGCTGGCAATGCTTTCGGTTGCCGGTACGGCGTTGCTTTTATTTTCCATTTCGAGCTCGCTGGTTTTAGCTCTTCCCATGATGGCGATAGCAGGTTTTGCACAGATGACTTATATGACTAATAACCAGACCATACTGCAGTTGTCAGTTCCTGACCACATGCGTGGCAGGGTTACAAGCTTATTCATGTTGAATATGGCTCTTATGCCGATTTCGGCAATAGTCCTAGGGTCCTTAACAGATGCCTTTGGAGCGCCTCACGTAGTAATGGTATCTTCCGTACTAGTGCTCAGTATCACTGTACTTATGGCAATATTCGTGCCTGCTGTAAGGAACATGAGGATGAGCGAGCTTAGTTCGGCAAATCGTGGAGCCGTCCAGCCGCCTGCCGGCGTAGGGGTGTAATTTAGGCCGGGATCAGGTGGAGGTTATGCTTCCACAACCGCAGTCCCATCTTTTTGCCTGGACTTAAATCGAGCGCTCTGAACTGACTATCGGTGACATCTACTTCAAACGTATTGTTAACGTCGGCTGCCGTAGTTCTTAAGCTTACGATATGCTTGGGTCCAAGGTCCAACTCGTCCAATACAACCGCTTCAATTGTGTTATGAATGCCGATAGGCTCAAACGCAGGGTCAATTATTGAGATATTCTCGGGGCGGATGCAGACATAAACTTTTATTCCGGCCTTTATTCCATCATTTCGTTGCGCCTCAAGCGTTAGTGAATTGATGTTCAAGATAACGCTGTCTTTGGATATTTCTTTAACATCTGCCAGAAGTATGTTTTTGGTCTGGACTATCTGGGCGGAGCGCAGCGTTGCGGGAGTGCGGAATATTTCTGGCTTCGTTCCAGTTTGAACTATGCGGCCGCTGTCCATCACTGCGACCCGGTCTCCCAGAGCATACGCATCTTCATGGTCGTGCGTCACGAAAATCACGCCCAGCTTTAGCTCACGTTGTATGCGTTTCAGATCGCGGCGCAGTTCGCCGGCAAGTGTTGGGTCCAGTGCTGATAGCGGCTCGTCGAGAAGCAGCAGCCGCGGGTTGGGTGCCAGCGCTCGTGCCAGCGCGACCCTTTGAGCCTCACCTCCAGATAATTCGCGCGTGCGCCTGTGTTGCAGCCCGCCCAGGCTGAAAAGCTCGACCATCTCTCTCTGCCTGTGCGCTTTCTTATCGCTTTCCCATCTGGATATTCCGTAGGTGATATTCTGAGCCGCGTCCATATGGGGGAACAGTGCGTAGTTTTGCACCATGTACCCGATGCCGCGTTCGTGAGCCGGAATATATATGCCTAGCTTGCTGTCGAATAACGTTCGCCCGTCCAGCGTAATCTCTCCCGCGTCAGGTCTGGTCAATCCAACGATGGATGAAAGCGTCATGCTTTTGCCGGCGCCAGACGATCCCAGCATCACAAGCGTTTCCTCTCCGCATTCCAGCGAAGCATCCAGCTTGAAATTGCCTATCTTTTTTTGTATCGAGACCCTAAGTGTCATAAATAGTTGTTGGAATTAACCAATGGTTGTATTACCGTGTGCGAACCTGTAAAGCCCGAGAAGTAACAGGAGCGATATTCCAAGCAGGATCACAGAAAGCACGAGTGCTGCGCCGAGGTTTACTTCAGTCGCGCTAACGATTGCCAGTGAGAAGGTCTGGGTTCTTCCCTGGAAGTTGCCTGCGAATAAAAGCGTCGCGCCGAATTCGGACATCGCCCGCGCCCAGGCTAACACCAGCCCTGCTGTCAGAGACGGTGCGGATAATGGTACTGTGACCTTCCAGAACGTGCGCCACGGCGATACACCTAGTGCCTGCGATATGTTTTCCAACGACGTATCGACTCCCTGAAACCCAGCCTTTGCCGCGCGAATATAGAACGGAGACGCAACAAATACCTGGGCTATCACCACCGCAGCAGTCGTAAATGGAAGATTGATACCGGCGTTATCCAGCGCCCCGCCTAGAATGCCGCGGCGGCCGAATGCCATCAGCAGCGCAATACCGGCAACCACGGGCGGGAGCACCAGCGGCATGTCTATCATGACATCAAGCAGATCCCGTCCGGGGAAGCGTTTGCGGGCCAGTATGTATGCTAGCGGTGTCCCTGCGGCTACAGTGATTGCCAATGCGAGCAGACTGGTAATGAGTGTTACCTTTATCGCATCCCTGAGTATCGGCGAGGTTATGACATCGCCCAGCGATTCTGCCGTGGCTGCACGATACACTAACGCGACTATCGGTACGAATATGAACCCGACGTAAACCACGGCGGGTAAACCTATAAGTGTTCTAGAGACGTTGTTTTTGAAGGTACCTATTCCTATATCAATCTGTATTGAAATTGTACTTTTTAAATGCCTGCTTGCCTGCCTCCGAGGTTATCGTTTCTATAAATCCTTTCGCGAAGTCAGGGTACTTGGAGCCTTTCACTACACCGATGTAGTATGTTGCAATAACGTTTACCCGGTCAGGTATGGGTATTATCGTGACCTGTGACGCAGTTGCTACTGTTACGTCTGACAGGTAGCAAAATCCGGCATCCGCCTCGCCGATCGCTACTTTGCTTACGACCGTTCGCACGTTCGCCTCGTTGGAAACCAGGTTCTTCAACGCCGCGTCCGAAAAGCTTGTTCCGTAAGTTGGATCTTGCGACATCTTGGTAAGGCTCTGGCGTGCATAATTGCCAACAGGCACTTCCGAAGTTGCGAGTACTAGTTTCAGGCCAGGTTTGCTGAGGTCTTTGAGCGTGGCTACTTTGGTCGAATTCTTCGGGACGATTACCACGAGCTTGTTCTTAACAAACAGTGTTGGTGTGCCGTCGATAACGCCTGCTTTAACCGCCGCGTTCATCTGAATTTCGTCTGCTGAAGCGAATACGTCAGCCTTTGCACCCTGCTCTAGCTGGGTGCGCAGCACCGATGAGCTGGCGAAACTGTAATTGAGCGTAGCAGTTGGATACTTCTGTCTGAATGAGGCCCCGATGTCCGGAATCACTTCGGTAAGTGAAGACGCTGCCAGTATCGTCAGCGCAGGCGATTGCGTAGGAATTTCGCGCGGGATATGTGTATCAATCGCTGAAGGTACGGCTGTTGGAGTGCCGTTACCTAACGTGCCGTTGCACGCGACTGATACGGCAAGCATGAAAAGGAGAAAAAGGAAACGTAGTAAATATTTAGGCATGTATTCACGATATAGGTATTGCTTTAAGGAGTGTTACATCAATGTGTAGGAAACATGGGAGTGATTTATGAAAGGCGTTTGATGATATATACTCGTAGCGATGTCATCTTCCACAACGCTGAAAGTTCTTAAATACGCAGTTCGCTCTGACGAAGCGCTGTCAGACATGGCCGAACTTATATTTCAACCCCTCGTAGAATATGACCGCGCGCATCAGTCGGACCTTCTGCATACGCTGAACGTATTTCTGAAATGCGGCGGTAACCAGAGCAAGACTTCGCTGGAGCTATTCCTGCACAGGAGCAGCCTTCTCTACCGCCTGCGCCGCATCGAAGAGCTGTCAGGGTTTGATCTTAAAGACAACGAACAGCGAGTCCTTCTGCAGATGTGTTTTCTGGCCTATATCCCGGACTAGGAGATACTGTGAAAGCAAGTGCTCGCAATAAATTGCCAGGCATCATTACCGATATCAAGCGTGACGGCCTTATGGCGCAGATCGAGCTCAAGGTTGGCGATAATCATATCGTCGCTATGATCACCGCAGAAGCCTGCGATGAGATGGGGCTGAAAGTCGGCGGACGGGCCACCGCTCTCATCAAGTCCACCTCAGTGATGATTGTTACAACCTAGACCGTTCCTGTTGTGACCGAGAATATATGGTTTATTTCCGTCTCAGCGGTCTGAACAGGCCAAAGCTGCTCGTATACCCATGAAGGTATGTTGTCCCGGCCACGGGCCCAATCTCACCATTGCAGAAGAACCCACCGAGCGGCAGCGGCCCTAACAGGCTTCTGAACATGGCGCTGTCGTGGTCCGGAACGCCGTACAGCCCGATACCTCTGCCGGTGCATGAAAATAACAGAGCGCCTGTTGATGATGCGGCTCCCGGCTGTCGTAAGTAATGCTCCAGCTGTACGCGCAGGTCATCTGCCGCTGTTCGTGCGTCACGTATGTGGAACTGTATCGCCTGTCCCTCTCTGAGGTGCTCGCCTATGGCTAGCGCACCAGTCACATTGTCGGCGCCGACGACGTTGCGTATCAGGAAATCGCCCAGTCCCCATTCCTCTTTCAATGGGTTCATGACTATGCCGATGAATAGATGTCTGGAAGCCCTGCGCCGTTCCTCTTCGCCCAGCGACATGAACAGCTCTTGAACTGTTTTAAGGGGGCTTTTACCGTCGAGTTCCAGCATGATATTGCCTTTGGCCTTTGTTATGAACATCACCGGACCGAATGGATAACATCCCTGAGCAACCACCGTATCGACCGTTACGTCCCCGCACATAGCAATAACAGACGCGCCCGAGCGGTAGCATTTCTCTCCGTGGAAAATGGAATGTGGGCTGTAAGGCTGAGCGCCGCTTGCCAGTCCGCCGACCTTCGAGCTGATTGGATACGCATAATCAAGGCCGGCAATGAAGGCATCTGCCGAGAATGTGTATGGGTCGGCGAGGATTAAGAAATGCGGATTGTCCTTGGGAGTCACGCCCATAAGCTGTTCCCACTTGGATGGAGGAGCGTCAGGGCTTGGGAGGTCCGCGGCTTCGAAGTGCAAGCTCTTAAGCGATACCTCTGGTAATCTGGCCGCAGTAATCGCGATGCCGCCGCCGGCTTCTATCTCTTTCGCGCCGCCTATCACGCCTGCGCCGCTGCAGCCCATGATCGCGGCTTTAGGAAAATGTTTTCTGAGGATTTCAGGTAGTACGTCGTACTGGTCTGCATAATGAGGCGTGACGAATACGGTGACTAAATCAGACGTCTCTCCTGCCAGTCCTTCTGCAATCTTGCTCGCGCAGTCCTCGACTGCCGTGATCAGGCTGGATCTCTCTGAAGCCGCAGACGCCCACTTCATATCATTCCTCCGCTGAATCGATAGCTAATTCTAATCCCATTTCACGGTTTGTGTTGCAGACTGGAGTTGGTTAAATTTCATCATTGGAATCGGAGAGAGGCAGTTGTAGTATCGATATAAGGAGAGTAAAAAGCTCTCAATATCGGCCAGAAGGTTAACTATGATTGAACCAAGAATTTACGTAAGGTTTCATACTTGGCACTTTCCTCAGTATGGCCTCGTCAGCCAGCGTTAATGTGATCGATTGACGAAGGTTGCCGGAGCGATGAGACGCCGAGTGCCATGCCGTTATCTAAAGAACAATTGAGGCGACTGTAAATACGGGCCCCATTTAGCCTTAAAGGCGAAGAACGTGGGGCCTCGGCTTTTTAAACAGGTTTCGGTGAGCTTAGTTTTTTGCTGCATCTGTCACTTTTGAACGGGAAAGTACATCCGCACATTCAATGCATATTGACTCCGGTATAAGTCCGATGCGCATGAGTTGATTGAATACAAAACATCCTGCACAGAACGCAAATACGCTCTCAATCGTAGCGAACACTACCAGGATTCCGACCAATCCCTTTGCAGGGATTTCCATATCAAGCAGTAGCAGAATTAAGGCAGACGAGCTGAAAACAAGTCCAATGGCTTGAGCGAAGCGTTTAGGCGGTCCTGGGACTGGCTTATACCAACCTAGCGCCGGTCCTATTACTTTCGTTGCGAGTAGGCCGAGCGGGCTGAACTTTGGTCCGCTTGTAACATGCGCCAGGAACCCGTAAGCAAGCAGCGCAATAATCCAAATCTGTCCTGTTAGGATAAAAGTAACACTCAGAACTGCGACCATCCCAGCAACTATACGGGCTGATGCCTCATTTACCGGATTTGGGAAACTGAAAAACCAGGATATTTTGCTTCTCATACATACATTGTAGGCTGGCAGCGAGGCTTCGTGGTTGTCCTAAGAATACATTGAGCGGGAATACTCCCGCTCAATGTTCGATTTTTCGGTTGTAAAACGTTACAGGTTACACGGGGCTTCCTTTGAGACCCAGAGCGCCGCGCAGGGCGTATATCTCACCTGAGTGCATGGATGCGTGAGTCAGGCGTCCCCTGAGAACGCGAGCCTTAGAGAAATCTCCGTTCGGATGCTCTGAATCTACACGTGAGCCTTTGAGGACTCCTTCAATATCCTGATCGCTTACGTTCTTGACGTAGTGATGAAGAGCTTCCAGCACTTCGTCAGAGTATTTGAGGAACTCGGGCCACGGCTCAACCTTGATTTGGCCCACTTCGTCATGGCTTAAGCCCGCTGTGCGCTGCTTGTCGGACATGTTCAGCTTCTGGCGGTAGCCTTTAGCCTCCCATATCTCAGGCTTGCCCTGCATGATGGTATTGGTTGTGCGGTCCAGCCCTCTCATGATATGCCAGGCGGTGTATGCGATATTGTTATTTGTTCCCTGGTAGTAATAGCGCTGCTCCTCGTTCAGGTCTCGTAGCGCGTACATTAAATGAGGGTTTAACTGTTCAACTGTATCGACTAGCTGTTCACGTGCGTCGCTCATAATATTCCTCCTAATCAAATATGTCTGCGACACTTTACAACTTCAGCGCATAGGTAGTCAAAGGCTGCTTCTGTTCATATATCATGTGTTTACTTATATCGGAGGTCCTATGTCAGCCAAACTGTCACCGAAAGCTATCGATTTATTGAACAGGCCCGTTCTTGCCCACCTTGCCACGTTGATGAAAGACGGTTCGCCTCAGGTTACACCAGTGTGGGTGGACACTGACGGGGTCAACATTTTTATAAATACGGAACAGGGCAGGCTTAAAGCCAGGAATATGAAACGAGATCCGCGCGTAGCGCTTTCTATAGTGGATAACGTGGAGCGTCAATATAACCTCTTCGTTCGCGGGACCGTCACGGAGATAAGCGGACCAAAAGGCGGCGAGCATTACTTCGAAACTCTGGCTAAGAAATATATCCCGTCAGGCAGGCGTCCCAACAATAATCCAGGCGATGTCAGAGTTAAGGTGACGATCCGTCCCGATAAGGTGGCAGGGTCTGCTGCGTAATTGACAGAGCCTAAACATTTTTTGCGATAATAGCTCGTAGTGTTACGTGTTCACGCTATAAAGGCTGGCTTTAAATTTGACCTCTAAAAAACTGCGCTTCCCTGCGTTAACGGCTATTGCCGCTTTCCTGCTTGTTGCGGTCATTTGGATACTGTTCCCGCAAGCGGTCAGGCCAAATCGTCAGCGCAGTTGTGGCAGCAGAAGACCACACTCGTATTGCCTTTCAACCGAGTCGCATATGTCATTTAGGGGTGGAACGGCAAGCCTACCCATACTGGTCCAATGCAGTACGCGATAGATTTCGTTTTCCTGAATTCAAACCTTGTTTACCACATGAATTCAGGTAGTAAAGTGAAAGATTACTATACGTAGGGCGCATCCATAGCCGCCCCTGCTAATGGCGTCGTTGTGGATGTGGAAAATACCATCGCTGACAATCCCATAAATAAGCCAAACCCAAATAAAGATGAGGGATGGGGAAACTTCATAATTATCAGGCACGATAGCGCTGCTAGTAGCGAATACAGCTTGATGGCTCATTTCAAGAAGGGTTCGATAACAAAAAGCGTCGGCGATAAAGTCAAAATAGGAGATGTTATTGGTCTTGCCGGCAACTCAGGATATTCACTGGAGTTGCACGTTCATTACCAGCTTCAGGACTCAGGCGCGCGAGTAGCGAATTCCCTTCCGGCTGTGTTCTCGTCGTATTTTAGGCTTGCTGGAAACCGCCTCACGGCCATCAACAGTTCCACGCCAGCGTTTCAGGAAATCATCACGCCCGGCCCAAACCTGATTACTATCCGCGATCTAAGGCGCTAAATCTTCGCGGCTTTACCTGCTGGTGCGTTCCAGTAAGCGAAAGCGTTCCCTGTTTGCGTCTCAGGCGCATAGTGATAATCGATTAGCTTTGCTTTCGCGCCCATGTATTCCATCGCGCCGGCCACCGTTATCCAGCACCTCGTCTCGCCAGTCCCGCCCCTGACCGTCATTGAGTCGAAGTAGTACAGGTCATGCAGGGCTTTCGCATTTCCGTTTGTGAACTGCTCGATCATCCACTGGTCCAGCGGCGTGTCGTTCCAGATATTCCGCGGGCCGAACGGGTCGTGTGACAGCCCTCCTGAACCTAGTATCGCTATCTTGCGCTTGTCGTGCTCCAGAATTTTTGCGAGCGCCTCACCAAGCTCATAACACCTCTTAGCGGAGACCATCGCCATCTTTTCGAATGTGTTCAGATAAATCATTACGATCGGAAGTTCATACGATGTAGGCATAGACTCATGTATGTTCATAAAGGAACCGGTTAGTATTGACCCTTCAGGTTCAGGAGACGCGCCTGGCCTAGTGTCTACGATTTTCATCTCCTCGCTAACAGCTAAATCGAATCCAACTTTTGATATCAGTTCGTTGGCAAGGAACTTTGCCGTGTCAGGGTCGCATTTGTAGTGGACCTTCGCGCCGTCGCCCATCATTCCGCCCATACCGCCGTTAGGGCTTGGCATTTGTGCTGATGCCTCGCTGCCGGTAAATATCAACATGTTTACCTTGTTGCTGTGCCCGTAAAGTCCGAAATCTCTACCGTGGTCGCCGCCTAGCATAATCAGAACGTCAGGGTGGTATGCCTCGATTTGTGCCTTTACATCTGCGTGGTCTTTGCGGAAGCGGTCCCAGTTTGCTTCTAGGTCTTCTTTGGTCATCTGGCTAAAGGCGGTAGGGATAAGGTTTCCCCTTTCAAGAGCGTTGCTGATTACACGGTCTGCGCCAGCTCTCACCTTGTCCCTTGGCGTGTACATGGCTGGCGAGTGAGACATACCTATTCCTAATCCTATTGGCATAGAATCCCCCTGTCTTTAGAGTCTTCATATTTTCTTGAGGGTAACGATAAGATAACGCCTGAAAGTTGTCAACAACTCCACGGCGGTAGATTGATATTGAGACTGGGGTTAAACTATATTGGCGTCATTCTAAATTGAGATGGGTGAAGACAATGAGCCTGCCTTACGATCCAGCATCGATTTTCGAAGTATCCGTTTCGGAGATGCCATACGGGAACCTACAGGACACTCAACTGCTCGCCAAGATTTACGCTCCGAAAGGCAGAGGTCCTTTCCCTGCTATCGTCAGCATTCACGGTGGTGCCTGGAACACAGGCAACCGTACGGCGAACAAAATCATCGATGAGGACTTAGCTTGTAGCGGTGTTCTGGTAGCGGCGATTGATTGCAGGGTTTCTCCTAAACATACCTACCCAGCCCAGGTTGAAGACTTTAGCTGGGCGGTCCAGTGGATTAAAGCAAAGGCAGGTACTCTGAATATCGATCCTAAATCGGTGGGTGCATTAGGCACGTCCAGCGGTGGCCATAGCGTCATGATGGGAGCATTGAAAGCCTTGGGCAACGACCGTGTATCTTACGCAGTTCTGCTCTGGCCGGTCCTCGACCCTTACGCGAGGTACTTGTATGCCAGGGAAGCCTCTCGAAAAGACCTGGTTGAACGCTCCGAATGGTATTTCAAGACCGCAGACCAGATGCTTAAAGAAAACCCTCAGACGCTACTGGATAAAAAACAGATAAATGAGAAGCCGCCAGTGCTTATTATCCAAGGGACGGCTGATACCAACGTGCCTCTTTCTATACCTGAGCGGTTCGTTAAAACATATGAAAATCTGGGTGGTGAGGTATCTTACAAGCTATTTAACGGCATGCCGCATGGGTTTAACGGCTGGTCAGAGCCTTTGTGGAATGAGGCGGCAACTGACATAAAGCAATTCATCTCAAAGCAATTACAAAAGAGTTAATACATAACTTATTTGTGGCTTGAGAAGTGTTGACACACAAGTCACAAGAAGTTATCGTTATGCCACTTTCGAAAGGTTTGAGGAGGACATAGTGATGAGATTTTCGAAGGCTCTTTCGCTTACTTCAATTTCACTGGCTCTCGCAGCTGCGCTGATTGGATGCGGTGATAGTGAGAAGCCCACCGCTAAAATGCCGTCTGGCACATCACCTACCGCGGTCAGGCCGACTGCGACCGCTGCACCCGTCTCGACAGGCACACCGGTTGCTACAGCGCCTGCCATTAGCACTGGATCTATCCTGGATAGATTTATCCTCGTTGCGCCCAAAGAAGAAACAAATGTCCGCTATGGCGGTAGCTACGTTTATTCTTCCAGCCGTATGGCGGGTAATACTGATACCAAGTTCAACAACTCAACCACTCTTTCTAGGGAATGGCGTTGGGTTTATGAGAAGCTCGTAGGATGGGTGCCGAATGAAAATGACGCACTGTCTCACCTCGAACCCTCCATCGCTGAGAACTGGAAAGCCTCTACTGACCTTAAGACCTATACCTTCACGATCAGGAAGGGCATCAAGTGGCAGAACGTTCCGCCTGTAAATGGCCGTGAGGTCTTAGCTCAGGATGCGGTCACTAGTCTTAACCGTTACAGAGAAGCCGATGCCACAGCCCAGCCAAACTGGGTGCAGGTCGAGTCGATCGATGCGCCTGACAAGTCCACGGTCGTAATAAAACTTAAGGAACCAAACGCCTGGGCTTTGTACGAACTCTTCGGCGCTCTGGAGGCAGTCGTTCCGCCCGAACTCATCGATAAGTACAAGGGCGCTACTGGCGGAGCTATTCCAAATGAATTGATCGGTACTGGCCCCTTCATAATGAAGAGCTACAAGTTCAGGATAGGCGCCGATATGGTGCGCAACCCTGATTACTGGCGCAAAGATTCCAAGGGCAATACTCTTCCATATCTGGATGCAGTCTCGATGAAGTTCATCGAAGATCCTGCGACAGTAGCAGCCGCATTCCGCACCGGTCAGCTTGACCACGTTGAGAACCCCATGCTTTCTAACGAATCTATAGTTGAAATAGGCAAACAGATTCCCAACATGCGTGTCATGCATAACGGCATCCTGCTTAACACCGGCTATGCCTTCAACACTAAGAACAAGCCGTGGGATGACGTTAATGTGCGCCGCGCCTTTAACATGTCCATCGATAAGCAAAAATACATGGCTCAGACAGGCAGACCTGGATTGGACTTCGTTTTCCACGGCGCTCTTCCGACTACCTACATTACGGACAAGCCTATGACTCTTGCGGATATGGGACTTTATTATCAGTTCAATCCTACTGAAGCAAAGAAACTTCTTGCAGCGGCTGGATTCACTGATGGCAAGATGAAGGTTGCCACACCCATGACCGCCACCGCTCCAGTCAGCGCTGGGGCTCTGGTCTTGCAGGAGCTCTGGAAGCAGCAAGGACTGGATGTAGCCATCCAGCCAATGTCAGCCACAGAGTTCGGCTTGTTCTACTACGCGCGAAGCGGCAAGGACATATCGCCAACGTTTAAGAACACAGGCGACTCAGGCTTGAACTGGTAC
>SHYL01000026.1 GCA_009692825.1 Dehalococcoidia bacterium
GAGCGAGGTAGAGGAGGATTCGGACCAGGCCCGAAATACCTTAAGTAAGGGAGCCTCCGCTATACAGTAAGGATTACGTCAAGCCTCATGTTCTCTTATTGATTACTTCGTGCGGGGACTAATACTTATCTTGTCCCAGCTAGAAGCATTCATCATCTCGGCCCACCGGCCATAAAAACTTCTTGCATTGGTTTCACTAATGGTGCCTGAGAGTAAGCCTGGAATAACTTCGCTTGTGCGTTCGTGACCTAAGCCCTGCTGTATATTGACCGGATATCTCTTGCCTATGGTACCGGTTGCTGACTTGGTGCTCTGAGCAAAATTATCCCCATCATCTTGCTCAAATGTCCCGCTCGGGCTGAAGCACAAGGTTAGATACTTGCGGATGTCGTCCCTGGCCTCCTGCGGCGCAAGCTTGTCGACGATACACCATGACCACATCTCGGTACTGAATGACCCTCTGGGGTTCCATACCCTGAGCATGCACCCGCTGCTGCCGAACCATGTAAAGTTTGGGAATACAGTAGCTATGCCCATGGAGGCCTGCCTGCCCCTGACTGGCCCAAGCCTCTGCTCAAGTTCTTTCAAATGGTCTATGTAATACTGGCCATTCCCCGTCGAGGAAAGCCCCATCATGTTAGGCGTCGCACCCATGTAACCGCCTATGACTCCGTGGCCGTTGCCAGGGCTGACGTTCGCCCGGTTGGGATCGCCGTTCATAGGAGGCCTCTGCGGCGCACCCTGCGGCTGGCTTGGAGCGGGCATCCGTCTTTGTGCCTGGCCATTTACTCCGGACAGGCCGACGGAACCGTGAGAGATGGGAACATGGTAATTGTCCCCGCCAAAGTTATCAGCGCCGAACTTCCAGTTGCACGTGAACGCCCACTTATGCACCCCCTCCAGTAATTCGCTGCCGCCTTCACGGCGGTCAACAACCAGGTCCAGATACCAGGCCGCATCGCCGAGGAAATCTATTAGTGAAGGGGCCTTAGTATCCCAGTTGGCGAAAACCAGTCCCTTATAGGTTTGTACGGGGGCTTCGACTAAACCCCACTGGGAACGGTCCAGCTCTTCAAAATACGCTTCCTTATAACCAGGTACGCCTACGAGCTTGCCGTCTGTAGCGAACGTCCAGCCGTGATAAGTGCACATGAATGAGGGAGCGTTGCCAAAATCGGCTCGGCATACCCTGTTCCCACGGTGCCTGCACATATTGAGGAAAGTGTGTACTTTACCTCTAGAATCTCGGGTAACAAGTACGGGGTCTTCACCCATGTAAGAAGCTATGAAATCGTTAGGTTTGGCAATTTGGCTTTCGTGGGCTACGAAAAGCCAGCATCTGCCGAAGACTTGCTCAAGCTCTTGTGCATAAATATCTGGGTCGCCGAAGATTCTACGGTTGAGAAGCCCCTTGCTGGCATCCACTAGCGCAGGATCATTAGCAGCTCGCATAAACTACTCCAAGCATTGGATTACATCGCCATACGATATATCACAACAACATAGATTTGCAAGTTAGTTCGATATGATTTTCCTCTCAAGATTTGCGCTTAATCTCCCGAACAAAACCCGGTTATGGTTGCTTTGCCCGGAATAGTAGTGTAAATTGTCGGCCATAATCCTGTATCGTTAACCGATGTAGTTTTATGGTAAACAATACGCCCATGTAGTGAATTGTGGCATTCTCATCGCGGATTTGCCTCTGAGCGTTCATCATCTCATCGCCACAGGCATAAATTGTGATAACCTTGCTCGATTAAAATCGCAAGGTTAAATAACTGATCTGATCTTAGGTATGAATGTTAGGAGAGTCTAATGATTGATGCCAAAAAGATGAGGGGTTTGGAGCAGCAGCTATTGTTGGCCGTGGTCAACAAATCAATCGATAAGCTCAATTTGATGCTTGCAGAAGATTTTCTTGAAGTCGGCAGGTCAGGACGTAAATATAACAAGCGCCAGGTCATCGAATCTTTGACCCGGGTCGGAGGGTCACCAGTCCCATCGATAACCCAGTTCAAGATGATGGAGCTCTCGGACGGATTATTCTTGTCGAACTACGTGTCTACAAATAAGGTTGGCGGTCTCATATCACGTCGCACCTCCATTTGGAGAAGAAGTGGTGCCAAGTGGCACTTAGTATTTCATCAAGGTACTCCTACCACACTCTAAATATTTACACCCGGTGCTGCAGTTTTAGCCTGCCTCGGTTCACCTTACTCTTGCGTATAAGCCAAGCTCGCTGATTGCTGGCACGGCTTCGCTGCGTACCGGCTAGAGGGCATAGTTAGGAAGAGCGAGAGCTAATACTGATACTTATGGCATGAAGTATGATGAGCATGTAAACAAGGAGTCAACATGGCTAACATCTTGAACTACACAATGAAACGATTGGACGGCAAAGAGCAGGTCTTATCGGACTACGGCGGCAAGGTGCTCCTCTTAGTAAACCTGGCAAGCTTTTGCGGGAATACGCCGCAATACAAAGAATTGCAAGAACTTTATCAGCGCTATAACGCCAAAGGATTGGAAGTCCTGGGTTTCCCTGCTAATAACTTTGGCTCACAGGAACCAGGAACCGACAAGGAAATAGTGGATTTTTGCACTTCTAATTATGGTGTAAGCTTCCCAATGTTCTCGAAAATAAGCGTCAAGGGCAAAGATATCCACCCTCTTTATGCACAAATCACCTCTGAGCCTGCTCCCTTAGGAGGAGATGTGACCTGGAACTTCCAAAAGTATCTTGTAGATCGAAAAGGTAATCTGGCGGCAAAATTCCCTGCATCCATGTCGCCTGACAACCCTGGAATCGTTGCGAAGATTGAGGATCTGCTAAAAGCGCCATAGCCGCCTATATAGGTAAAAATCCCCTGTATAGATACAGCACTAAAGCTATGTTGTTCCTCGCATCCGGGTTATTGCTTCCTCAATCTTGTAACCAGAACGCCGATGTCGGTTCGCCCATATCGGGCCCAAAACTCCAATCACCTACATTCATTACAACCGCGGTTGCTGATACAGCTTCCCAATCGAATCCCGCAGGTGCTTCCTCGGCAACGGTCGTGATTCTTTCCGCGCTAGTACAGGGAAGCGGAATTATCTATAAGCCAGACGGTTAGGTGCTCACTAACCAGCACGGAGTAGGGACATCAAAGGGCGTGAGGGTTCTTATGCCTGGGACCGGGGGCAGAAGGCACGAGAATTTACTGCAACGGTTGTAGGCACGGACGCCATACGGGATATCGCGGTGGTCAGGATCCAGGAGACAAACCTTCCCTTCGCAAAACTCGGCAATTCTAACTCTATAAAACCCGGGAAACAGGTAATGGCGCTTGGCTATCCGCTGGGCCAGACGAGCGCCATTACCACAACGACTGGGGTTGTAAAGGAACGTTTTACTGATGCAAATCTGGGGGAATTGCTGCAAACCAATGCTTCCATGAACCCTAGGAACAGTGGATGCTGGTTGATAAACCTGAAAGGAAAAGTTGTAGGCATTGACCAATCTGTGCGGCTTAATCCGAGGACCGGTGAAATTGCACCTGTTGGGTTTACATTGGCTATCGATGGGGTCAGGACTGAGTTAAAGAGCCTGGAAGCTGGTACTGTGGTCGAAGCTCCTAAGTTCACCAATAGCACACGTAATTACTATTTTTCGTATCCTCCCACCTGGGCGCTTAATTCTTCAAATCAAGATGACGTGATGGTTTCCAGCGCCGGGGCTGCCTTTGAAGTAATAACATTCCTTAAGACTCCGGACTCTTACGCAGACCCGGGCGCCATATGGCAGCTTATATTTGACGACTTGACGTCTAATTTCCCAGAAGTATCAATAATGGTTCTGCGTTCGTCCATATCAAGTTTACGAACGGTCTATCTGCCCAGGTGGTCATATTAAATTACTCAGGATCCCGGCAGAGCATTAGCTTTACTTTCCATTCTTACGCGTATGATATCGGAACAACAATCTATTGGATTCCGTATTCCGCATATGCTCCATCCGGAAGCTACATCTTACCAACCCTGGAATCAATATTTTAGTCATAGAAATTTATCAGATAGCCCCTGTCTCAAAGAAACGCTAGTGATATATATGTTTATCCCGCAACGATTTATTCCCACATTCGCTACAATGTCCGACGGTGAGGTGACCGATGGAAATTTTACGTAATCTTTGGCGGCGCAAGCTGCGAAACTTTCTGACTATAACAGGTATTGCCATAGGCATCATGGCATTTACCACAATGGGATCTTTGGCTCAAAGGAACCAAAAGCTTATTGATGGCGGCGTCAAGTATTTCTCTGATCACATTTCCGTCGGCGCCTCTAACAGCAGCCAGTTCGGCGGCGGCCTCGTAAGCTTGGACAAACTGGAAGCGATTAGAAAAGTGGATGGAGTGGCAGCAGCTTTCGCAAGCGCTTCGGCCCCGGCGAAAGGCGATACCAGCGGATTTAGCTTTGGCGTCCCAGCCAGCATAGTCACCGATCAGCCTGGCGCAGAACAATATTCTAATTTTAAGATCACCGCACAGTCTGGAAGATCTACAAACCTGAAAGACGGTGAGGTAGTTTTGGGTTCCGACATCGCAAACGAATTCAAAAAGAGCCTAGGGGATAAATTAGATTTGCCCACGGCCCCCGCAACTCCGCGTGCTGACTTTATAAACCATACATTTACCGTAGTTGGCATCCTTGACAAGACGCTGACGGCTCCGGACAACTTTGCCATAGTAACGCTGCATGATGCTCAGCGGGCGATGGGCGATTCCCTATCGCCTGCAATACGAAATCAGATCGACCCATCCATACTCATTGGCGGTATTGATGTTTATGGAAAACCAGGCGTGAACCTGGACGACCTGGCCAAGAAAATCAATAACAAAGTGCCCGGCGTAAAAGCAAATCCGCCATCTGAAATCGTTAAGGCTTTCAAGCAGTTCTCATTTATTTTCTCAGCTATCACTCTTGGGGCCGCGTTGCTGGCTCTTATAATCGGCGGGTTGGCCGTAGTAAACACGATGCTTATGTCTGTCACAGAGCGGTACCGTGAAATCGGCTTGAAGAAGGCAGTCGGTGCTAAAACAAGGCATATCTTGAGAGAGTTCATTGCTGAATCCGCTGCCATAGGGCTTATCGGCGGAACCACCGGATTATTCTTAGGGTGGGTTATAACGAGCCTAATAAACGCCGCAACTGCCGATAAGAATCTGCAGCTGTTTTTACTTACTCCATCGCTTGCCATAACGGCATTGGTCTTCGCCACCGGCCTGGGAGTTATTGCTGGGGTGATCCCCGCGTTACAAGCAGCGCGTCTAGATCCGGTTACAGCTCTCCGCTCTCAGTAAAGATAGGCCAAGGAAATAATATGCCAGACATCGAAATACGTAACATTACCAAGTACTTTGGCAAAGGCGAACGCCTAGTAAAAGCAGTTGACGGCATTACTCTGACCATCAACGGCGGGCAGTTTGCTTCAGTAATCGGCAGATCGGGCAGTGGCAAAACTACGCTTTTAGACTGCCTCGGCCTCCTGTCGAAACCCTCCTCAGGCTCTATCGTTATCGATGGAGTAGATGTGTTGACTCTTTCAGGCGGTGACCAGGCGGAGTTCCGCAGCAAGCGTATCGGCTTTATTTTTCAGGGCTTCAACTTATTGCCGTCCCTGACAGCTATAGACAACGTATTGCTTCCTCTGCGGTATGGCGGCGGCGATAAGGCGGCGGCGAGAAAGCGTGCAGACCAATTGCTCGAAGAAGTAGGGATGACCGCGCGGAAGCATCACCGCCCCACCGAACTCTCTGGAGGAGAACAGCAGCGAATAGCTATAGCCAGGGCTCTTATCAACGAACCCGCAATGGTGCTGGGCGATGAGCCAACTGGCGAGGTCGATTCTGAAACAAGCGAAATTTTAGTAAGCCTTATGAAACGCCTGAATCGTGACCGCGGAGTAACTTTCGTGATTGTCACACATGACCAGAGCCTGGCTGCTCAGACCGACCGAATCATACGATTAAAGGACGGGCGCGTAGTCAGTGACGAGGTCATAATTACAGGCAGGTCATGAGAGGCTTGGCCTCTCTAATTTCGTGATAGCGCTGACCTTTTGCCGCATGTTTACTTCCAGGCTGTGCGGATGCCCCTTACGAAGCTGAGCATCAAAAAGCGATTAGTTACGTTTGTGGATTCGGCGACGAATACTGTGGACTCGAGCCTTAGCAAGTAAGATGCGAACGTCTGGGTTTGTTGAGCCTGAGCTCCAAACTGAAAAAACCGCCACGGTGGTGGGCGCGGTAACTGCCGGTTCTGATATACTTGGCCGAGGCTGAGGTACTGCTTTAGAACCTGTAAAGCGCTAACTTAACCAATAATGTTTTTGTACATCTGACCAAGTCCGGGAGCGAATATCGGGATCTAAAAAAGAGGTGGGAAATGAGACTTGACAAACTGTTAATTGGACTGTTAGTTCTTGCCGTACTGATTGCCGTGTTACCCGCCTGCGGCGGCGGGGCTGAAACGAAACCTGCGGTTTCGGCATCTACTAAGGCTCCTGCCACAAGCGCTCCTCAGCCTACCGTTGGGATTCAGCCTACGCAGACATCAAGCGCCCCAATACAGACGGGTGTAAGGGTTACTACCAACACCGTCTTAGATACGGCCCGCACCTCACCACCATATGAACTGGATAATATCAAGTATGGCGGCATATTCAAATATGCACGCAACTTTTCGCCAGGCAATCTTGACCCCAAACTTAACAGTTCAAACATCGGACCGGAAGCCAGGTGGGTCTACCAGACCCTAGTTGGGTGGAGGCCAAATCCAAACGACAGCTTTTCACATTATGAAGGTGTCCTTGCTGAAAAATGGGACATCTCATCTGATTACAAAACCTATACTTTCCAACTACGGAAGGGGGTAAAGTGGCACAACATTGCCCCGGTCAATGGACGTGAGGTTATAGCTGATGACGTGGTGTTCAGCCTTAACCGCTACCTAGAGAAAGATTCCGTTTGGGCTCCTTCCTACGCCTCCGTAGAAAGCGTATCGGCGTCAGGCAAGTACACTGTTGCCATCAAGCTGAAAGAGGGTTCCGCATGGGGACTTAACGACCTGTTTCCAAACGTCCAGTACATAGTTCCGCCTGAACTTGTAAAGGAAGGCAACGGCACCACAGGAACCAAGATGATTGGGACCGGGCCTTACGTTTTGCAGGACTACCAGTTCAGGAGAAGCATCAAGTACGCCCGAAATCCTGATTACTGGCAGAAAGATGCAAAGGGCAACATAATGCCATATACAGATGGCGCCGACATTATCTTCCTCACGGATACAGCTACGACAGTCGCAGCGTTCAGAACCGGCCAGCTTGACAACGCTCCTCAATTGTCAACGGACGATATCTTAAATATTGCAAAAACTGTACCTGATGTACGAATCCAAGCTGTCGGTTTGCCCACTAGATTCGGACTAGCATTCAATACCAAGCGCGCGCCATGGAACGACGCCAATGTCAGACGGGCGTTCAACATGACCATCGATAAGGTTAAGCTCATTGATTCGGTGGTAACTATTCCTGGCAACTGGGAATGGGCAGGACCAATGCCATGGTTCATGGTTTCAGATAAGCCCTTTAATACAGATGAGTTAGGCCCTTATTACAAATATAACCCTACTGAGGCCAAAAAACTGTTCACGCAGGCGGGGTTCACAGATGGCAAAATGAAAATAGGTACGCCGCTGCTTTTCGGGATACCGGGCTATCATGGTCCGAGAGCACAATTGTTGAAACAGCTTCTTAAGACTGAAGGTATAGAACTTGAGATACAGGGGGCCGATAGAGCGGTGTTCCAGGATGTCTACTATCAGCGGTCATGGCAGGACTTGGGACTGACGTTCCAAAACACAGGAGACTACAGCCTCAACTGGTATGCTCAGAACAAATTCAAGACAGACGCAATTCAAAACAGCTCATTTATTGACGATCCTGAGATCCAAAAGGTGATCGTTCAAATTAAAACTGCCTCCGATCCAGCGCAGCAGTTTAAGTTAGCCAGAACGCTATGGGATTTTGAAACGCTCGGATCATGGGTGGTATGGCTGCCAGCGGAACGTTCGTATACAGTCTTATCCCCACGCACCAAGAACTATACCTCCAGAGCAGGTGACGGCGAGTTTACCGCAGCCATGGTCTTGCCATGGCTAGCAGACGCGCCCAGGACTTCGCCGTAAACACGGAGAGATAAAGGCCGACGCAAAAATAAACTCAGCCATAGACTGAAAGGAATAATTAATGACTCTCACTAATAAGAAGCTCGTTAATAATGACATCGGCTTAGTGGATAGAAGGATTTACGTTGATAAGGAAATTTACCAGCAGGAACTGGAGCAGGTCTTCGGCCGGTGCTGGCTTTTTATAGGACATGAAAGTCAGATACCCAACCCCAATGATTTCGTTGCAAACTACATGGGTGAAGATCCCATCCTAGTCTGCCGCGACTCCAAAGGCAAAATACATGCTTTCCTGAATATGTGCCGGCATAGGGGCAATCGCATCTGCCGTGCAGATGCTGGCAACGCGCCATCTTTCATGTGCACGTATCACGGCTGGACATACGCCACAGATGGCAAACTTGTCGGCGTCCCTGGCTACAAAGAGGCATATTTTGAAGAGTTGGACCGTTCGCAGTGGGGGCTCGTTGAAGCGGGACAGTTGGACACCTATAAGGGACTCCTCTTCGCAACCTGGGATAAACAGGCACCGAAACTCCTTGACTACCTTGGAGACGCCACCTGGTACATGGATATGGTGGTCGACCGCCGCGATGGCGGCACTGAGCTTTTGGGTGGTGTTCACAGGTGGGTAATGAACTGTAATTGGAAATTCGGAGCGGATAACTTTGGCGGAGATAATTACCACGTTCCTATAACTCACGGCTCTTTGGGGCTATCTGGGTTTAGGAGAAGCTCCATAGCCCAGTACGGTAGCGTAAACGGCTTCATCAGTAGCCCAGGCAACGGTCATGCCATATTAGGTGGATACAGGGGGCCAGGAGTTAACCCACAACTCCTAAATACACATCACCCCGAAGTTGCTAAAAAGTATCTGCTTGATCACCTGCCTGAGCTAAAGAAGCGACTTGGCGAACATAGGGGGCGGCAGGCGATGCTTGGAATTGCAACTATATTCCCTAACTTCACTTGGCACTTCAGTCCAATGGTTAGGATGTGGCATCCGAGAGGGCCAGGGCTAACTGAAGTATGGTCTTACTGCATCGTTGACAAGCAGGCTCCGCCCGAAGTAAAGGATGCATTCAGGCAGAACTACACAGTTTCTTTTGGACCAGGTGCAGCGCAGGAGCAGGACGATGCGAACAACTGGTTTCAGAGTACGGCATCAGGAAAAGGATGGAAAGGCAAAACGGTTCCTATGAACCAGATGATGGGCAAAGGACATGAGTTTACGGATGAGTCCTTTCCGGGAACATTGGGCAACTCTACCAGCGAGTCCAACTGGAGGGCATATTACGGGCGCTGGCAGGAAATCATGAGTGCCAGCAGCTGGTCCCAGATCAGAATAGACCCCAGAACTAGAGCATTGAATTAATACTGGAAAAGGAGAATCAAACGAATGCTAAAACTTACAGCAAAAGACATTAAGGGCGTGATGTCCTACTGTCCAACTCCATCTACACCTAAAGGAGACCGATGGGATGAAGTCAACTCGGTCGATCTGAATACGTCAGCCAAGCTTTTCAACATGATGATTGCCTCAGGAATCGGGGGGTTTGGCCTTTGCGGCACTACGGGCGAGTGTGCAGCTCTTCTCTGGGACGAGAAAAAATCCTATATCGCTACTGCGATGGATGTTATTAAAAAGCGTGTTCCCATATTTGCAGGCGCTACGGCCATGGGAACAAAGGAAACCATCAGACAAATGAGGGAATTTGAAAAGCTCGGTGTTGATGGCGTATTCATCGGTCTGCCGCTTTGGCAGACACCGACAATGGAAAACATCGGCGACTGGTGGCGAGACCTTGGTGAAGCATGCCCAAACGTCCCCATCATGGTTTACTCTAATTCCATGTTTTTTAAGACTGTATTCCCAGTCGAATTCTGGGAGCAGGTGGGCAAATTTGGAACAACGATCATTACTAACAAAATCTCCTACCCGATGGATCACCTGGAACAGGATATGAAGGCAGCAACTGACAGGGTGCGATTCATTCCAGGTACTCACGGCTCTGTAGCAGCTTACAAAAAGATAGGCGACAAGATAAAAGGCATGTGGACAACTGATCCGGCCCCAGAACCTTATGTCGCTTTGAGCGATGCAATCCAACGCAAAGACGAAATTGGGATTGAAGCGATAGAAAAAGATATCAAAGCCGTACCAGGAGCAAGACAGGCTAATCCTAGCGAATTCCCAATGTACAATTCTCAGGCCGTGAGAGAGCGATGGAACTGCTCTGACTATCTCCACGTCGGTCCGCCTAGGCCTCCTTACCGCGATCTGCCTGAGCACTGGGTCAAAGCGACTAAACCATTCATGGACGGCTGGATGGAGATGCGAAAGAAGTATTTGAAAGTTCCTGTGAAGTAAATAAAGTTAGTTAGAGAGGGAAGATGTATAGCAAAAGTAAGCGTTAGCCAACTTGGATATCTTGGCTTAGCTGTAAGCGATATCGATGAAATGGAGAAGTTTATGACGCTCATTCTTGGTATGCAGGTAAGCGACAGGGATGAGCTAGGAAACGTCTTCTTGAAAATGGATGAGCGGCATCACCGCTTCGTCTTGCATCCTCAGGGCAATAACGACATAGCTTACGCTGGGTGGGAAGTTAAGAATGAGGATGAGCTTATGGCTATCGCAAGCCAGCTTAAAGCTGAAGGGATTGAAGTGGAACGTGGCACTGCCGCCAATGCGCAAGGAAGAAGGGTAATGGGTCTCATAAAGCTAAAAGACCCAAGTGGCATACCAACGGAAGTTTATTATGGGCCGATGCTGAATTATGGCAACAACTTTAAATCCCCAAGAGAAATAAGCGGCTTCGTGACCGGCGAAATGGGAATCGGGCACATTGTCATATCAGCAGATAATTTTGAGAAGAGCCTGCAATTCTACAAGGATCTACTTGGATTCCGAGTTACGAACTTGTCAGGCACTCCGGGCGAAGGCTTCCGCATGGCCTTTATGCACTGCAATCCTAGGCACCATTCTCTAGGGATACAAATGGCCAGAGTTCCTTCTCAAGGAAGTGGCCCCTATGGATTAATGCCTGCGCGCCGTCTCCAGCACGTCATGATCCAGGCGGGCAATATAGACGATGTCGGCTCTACAAACTACCTTTGTCTCGAAAAAGGGGTTCCGTTCGCCAAAACGTTTGGGCGGCATGGGAATGATCACATGCTTTCTTTCTACATTTGGACTCCAGCTG
Source organism: Dehalococcoidia bacterium (assembly GCA_009692825.1). Taxonomy (GTDB): domain Bacteria; phylum Chloroflexota; class Dehalococcoidia; order SHYB01; family SHYL01; genus SHYL01. The sequence continues at coordinate 11,433 of SHYL01000026.1, forward strand.
GTTTTGGGCTTGAGTACGGCTGTGGAGGCAGACAGGTTGACGATAGCACTTGGATAGTCACTCCTCCTGAAAATGATCCGTGGGGACATTTACAAGCTTCACCACCCGTTAACTCGACGTACAAACTGAACTATGAATCGAAGGAAAAACAATTTGTAAGTCGAAGGACTTAGCCGCAAATGCGGCCCAAGTCCAAGAAATAGTTTTCGTGCACTAGTCTCAATAAAGCCTCAATGCTGCTCAAGTAAAGACTTATATATCGCGACGCTGTTTGACATGGCGACGATCAAGGCTGAGACCAATATCAAGATTGCAAAGAGCTGGGCCGCGAAAGCGGCCTAGCAAGCTTCTAAAGCTAATCCGTGTTTCTGGTGGAGATGAGGGGGAGTTGAACCAGACCGCAAACGCGGCACCTCGTTCAGGATGCAGCATACGCAATGTATACATCCCCATAGATTAGGCGCAACCTAGCCCAGACAATTGGCCTTGAAACTTCAGCGACCAATCGTTATGACTAGAGGAACAGCTTGGGGGCGGGCCGGAAAATATGAGTTGACTCCTACGGTGAAGTCCTGGGCCCGTCAGCCAACCACGGTTCACGTAACTGTGGGGCAGCTCCAGCGCGCCTGGAATAGTTCCGAGTCCTGTCGCTGGCCATGGTGAAACTAACTGACGCTGGCCACCACACCACCCATGACCCGTTCGTATCGAAATCCCAAAGAAATTTTGCGTACCCCCTTAATTTTATCGGGTCAGTGGTCAGTCTAATTTCCTGAATGACGCGAATTACTTCGGGATCTCTTATGAACGATGTGTTGCTTACTCCATCCGGGTTAAATCTAAACTGGCCGAACCAGTTAAGGTTAGCCTGGACGTTGGGTGGATGCGTCATCATTATGTCGTCATAATTCCGCTGGAACCAAAAGGAGTTGTACGCGGCAAAGTCCATTGATCGTAATTCAAATTCGACTCCTTCTTTTTTGAGCATGGCTTGCGCTGTTATGGCCATGGTAAAGTGCGAAACTGTAGTTGACGTGGGCATTGCACCTGGAATTTTCATCTTGCCGTCAGGGAAACCTGCTTCAATCAGAAGTTTTTTGGCTTCTGTAGGATTGTATCTAGAATATGGCCCCAGCTTGTCCAAAGAAAACGGCTCATCCGACACAAAAGACCAAGGAAGAGGCGTACCGTAAGCCCATAGGCCTGTACCCCACGCGATGTCCCCAAATTTGTCCTTGTCCAGCAGCATGTTAAACGCTCGTCTCACCCTTACGTCATTCCATGGAGCTTTGTTAGTGTTAAATGAAAGGCCATTCGAGCCTATTGGGGGCCCGGTGTGGAAGATCCTGATCCTCATCGATTTGCCAACTTGCAGGACGTCTTCAAGTATGGTATTTGTCGGGACATCCAGCTGGCCCGTGCGGAAGGCGCCAACGTTAGTCGCCCTATCCTGAATGAAAGGCACTTCCACCGCATCTACATAAGGCAACGTGCGGCCTTTGCTGTCCTTGTTCCAATAGTCAGGGTTCCTCACATAGGAGGCGCCCTGCCTGTATCCAAACTTCTTAAGGATGAAAGCTCCTGTGCCTATGGCTTTGGTCGTCAGAATGCCTCCACCCTCGGCTACCAGCTCAGGCGCGACTATATACTCATAGTTCCCAAATAATTCGTGCAGAGCGAAAGCGTTAGGCTCTTTTAGCCTCATAATCACGGTATATTTGTCAGGCGCCTCAAGAGCGTTAATATTCGCAAAGGAGAATGCTCTAATAGAGTCCTTTTCTTGATAACGCTTGATGCTGAAAATCACATCATCTGCTACCAGCTCCCGGCCATTAACAGGCGCAACATTCTGCCATTTAACGCCCCTACGAAGTTTGAAGGTAAAAGTTTTAGCGTCACTGGAAACCTGCCAGCTTTCCGCCAACTCTGGCGCCAGATCCGGGATCACCTCATTGGGCTTAGCTATCCAATTCACCAGCTTCTCATAGATAAAAGTGCCGTCAGGGGAAATCGAGTTCTGGTTAATCTTAGGGTCTAAAGGATCAGAGAATTGAGTGGCGATCCGGAATGTACCACCGTAGCGTACGTTTTCTTCCTCCGCATTCCCCAGGATGGCACTATCTAGAACGGTACCGGTGGCCCTAGGCAGTGGAAACCCTGGGCCTAAGTCTTTTGCAGCGGGCCGTGCCACAGCGGCTATCGTTGCAACCGTGGTAGGGGCAGGTGCAGCGGGGGAGGCAGTAGCCGGAGCCTTGGTGGCATGAGGCTCTGGAGATTTTTCCCCACCCCCGCATGCCATTGCCACTACAAAAACTCCAACAAAAAGCGCCGTCATTGCAGTCGGTCTCTTAATGACCATCTCACCCCTCCTCAGCATCGTCTCTGAACCCAGTTCCAAGAATAATCCACCTTGCTCTGACTTGTCAACGGTTGACGGGCATTCTGTCGCCAATCGCATCGGCTGGAGCAGGCGCACTTCGTCCACATTCTGCTTGCTCAGTGCAGGCCCCTAGGGCACTCGCTCGATGATGCCGCAGGTAAGTTGCTTGGCTAGTAACGTATGGAGGCAAGATTGTCAAGACTTGGTTGCATTAAGTCGTGAGGTTGGGTGAGGAATATCCGTGGGCTTCATAAAAAATTAGTAAGAGACAAGATGAGTTTAGGCGATGCCAAACTCAGGCATGCGCTAAGAGCTGTGTTTCAAGTGGAGATGAGGGGGAGCCGAACCATTTCCCAAACACGGAACTGGTTCGCTGGAAAAACTGCGAAACCTAAATATCCAGCCAGAGGGACAATATTGTTAACGGCAGCCTAGCAAAGCTTTAGCTAACCACTTAGATTTCATCACTTCTGGCGAATCCGAGCAGAGGCTGTTTGCTGCAAGGTCGACCAATCTAGCTCTTACGCTCCAAAACGACTACAGGGATTTTTGCGGGTCGTCTTTTACAATTCAACTACAGCCGTCTTTAATCATTGATTTTACGAGCCCGAATCCGACGTCATATGGCTGGAGGAACCAGTTGGACGGGGTCGGTGAAATAAGGGTCTACGTCTCTATGGCCCAGTTCTGTTGGCATCAGCTAGCCAAGGCAGCATCCTAAGTCCTGTGTATGAAGCACCTTTCCTTATCGCAAAGCTGCGTGTCCGAGGACTGTACAAGTTGAACTCACCCTGAACAGGTACCCAAATGTTCCACGATCCAAGAGTGTCAAAATCCCAAAGAAACTTAGCATATTCCCGCAACTTAATCGGGTCCCATTCAACCTTAATAGCCTTTACCACTTTCTGCACTTCAGGGTCGCTGACAATAGATATATTCTGCAGAGCGTTGTCTAAAAACTTGTTCTGCGAATACCAGAGCAACGAATAGTCGCCTGTGTTTATGAACCCCAAGCTAAGATCTTCATAAGTACGCAGGTACCATTTAGAGTAGTAGGCCGCTTGGGGGAGGCTCACAAGGTCGAATTCGATGCCAAACTGCTTGTAGCTCTGCTGTAGATTCTGTGCAAACACCCCATGGCTTGTTGTACCTGTACCTGCGGCAAATTCAAGCGAAGACTTTATTTTCATTTTACCTTCAGGAAATCCGGCATCTATCAATAGTTGTTTCGCTTCTCCAGGAGCGTACTTTGCATAAGGACCCAAGTCAGCTAACGTGAATGGCTTATACGATACGTCCGACCATGTCAGAGGAGTTGATTGAACCCATGTACCTGCCTCAAAAATGTTCTCAGCAAACTTTTCTTTGTCGATATACATGTTGAAGGCCCGCCTGACTCTAACGTCATTCCATGGTGCTTTTCTAGTGTTGAAGCTCAAATGACGTGGCTGGGCCGCGCCAAGATTAACTATTCTCATTCCAGGAAGCGACTTGGCAACAGCATCTACGGCCGCCGCTGAACCGAGACTACTGAAACTAGGGCCAGTATCTAACTGACCGGTGCGGAAGGCTGCTGTAGCTGTTGCATTGTCCGCTACAAACACAAAATCGATTCCATCCGTATATGGCAAAGGGTTACCTTTTGCGTCTTTGCCCCAGTAGTCAGGGTTGCGAACATAGGATGCTCTCTGATTTGGGATATATTCCTTGAGGATGTATGGCCCCGTACCAATGAGCTTGGTACCAATGGTTCCGCCCGCCTCTTTTACTAGTTCTTGGGGTAGGAGCCAATCTAGACCACCCCAAAGGTCATTCATCAACCACCCGTTGGGCTCCTTAAGCTTGATGGTAACCGTATATCGATCACTAGCTGCTACTGATTCCACCTGAGAATAGAAAGCTATCCTGACTGAATCCTTTTCTGAGTACCTTTGCACGTTGTAAACAACATCCTCAGCAGTGAATTCTCGACCATTCAATGGAGCTACGTTCTGCCACTTCACTCCCTTTCTCAAAGTTATTGTGTAAGTCTTAAAATCGGTTGACGCTTTCCAACTTTCTGCGAGCACCGGCTCCAGATGTGAAAGCGAGTCGTCTGGGTTAGCTACCCACTCCACAGGTTTTTGCACGGATGGGTAAACATCCCAAATCTGTGGCACGTACTTGAAATCCAAATAGCCGTAGCTCCTGGTCCAAGCGTATCGGAAAGTGCCACCGTACTTTATGTTGTTATATTCAAATGGGAATGGATCCATCGCCTTTGCCAGAACTGAACCTTGAATTACCTGAGGCGCAGAAGATGCAGACGGAGTTGGTGCGACTGCAGAGGCAGATACCGTGGGCAAAGATGTAAGCGGATTTACGGTAGGCGTTTCTTTATCCCCTCCTCCTCGGCACGCAGCCGACACTATAAGAAGTGAAAAGGCAAATACCAAATATAAAAGAGCACTTCTATTACTCATCGCAACCCTCCCAAATTTCTGCCGTAAGAATTAGCACTTGCGATTACAAAGTCACCGCCACCTGAAGGCCAGTCGTTCAGGCCCGCCCCGACTATTGATCACGAGACTTTTGTAACCAATCGTCATGACTGGAGGAACAGTTTGGGGCGGGCCATTAAATCAAACCTTTCTGGGCGTAAGCGTAACTTGATTCCAGGATGGAGCATCCATCACCTCAGGATTCCTGAGATCGAAAGCAAAATGATTGATGCAAAAAATGTTTAACACTCTATTCCTCCTTTTGACGTCAACCGAAGAATACCCTGATGAAGGCTTTTATTGACTATTTGTCTCTGAGTACAGTTCCTGCCATTTGCTCTAGCACTTTAACAGCGACATGAAATGGCCTATCACCCCACCCCTGTGCCTGAGCCCTTTCAAAAATATCTTTTGCAATTGTGCCAGTGAAGGCAGGAGACTGAAATTTCTTTGCAACTTCGCATGCCAGATTCATATCTTTTACGATGATATCTAAGGTGCCCTGCCCTTCAAAGTTACCCTTGAAGACAGAATTCTGGAACGACCCGATATTGCCTCTCCCGGCGCTTAATGGAATGATGTCTGACAACGTACGAATATTCACACCGGCCTTGCTTGCCATTAACAGGGCTTCAGTGGCTGCTACAAAGTAGGTGTAGCCGAGATACTGAGTGGCCAATTTGGCAATGCATGCGGTGCCGACGTCTCCGACATA
>SHYL01000027.1 GCA_009692825.1 Dehalococcoidia bacterium
CAGACAAAGTAAAAGCTGCTGGCGACAGAGTATTCTTACTCCCAGCGATGATGTCAGCTCTGAACGGCAGGAAAGTCCTAAAAGAGCACGGCATGGACCCAAGCTACGTCACCGGCCTTTGGACCACATCTATGTGGCCTGAGCCCTGGGTTGCCCTTGCCAACGCTATGAATGCTAACGACGCCGACAAGGTTGAGATGATCAAGCACGAAATAGAGAGTGTTCCTGGACACTCAACGGAAGAGATTCGCAAGAAGTACGACTTCGCATCATACAATGCGCAGGTCGAGCATCATGCTTCGAACTCTTCCGGCTACCTGCCCGGTGGCTTCGGCCCCAACAGGCCTCCATACCGCGACCTGCCTGAAGAGTGGAGGGCCCACATCTGGAATCCAGAGCGTATAAAGGCATGGCACGCCATGGTCTCCAAGTACACCAAGACGCCTGTTAAGTAAATAGATTCATAAAATTGCACCTGGTCGGTTCGCTGGCTAGGTGCAACTACTTTGGTATACATAACCAATTAACTTGACTTACAACTTCGAAAGTGATTAGCTATCCCCAAATTCAAGAGAGGAGAATTTAATGGCACTCAAAGTCACAGCAAAAGATATTAAAGGCGTCATTTCCATGCACCCGACGCCATCTACACCAGACGGCGGCGATTGGCGCCAGACCAAGTCGGTGGACTTCAACACCGCCAAGAAGCTCTGGAACGCAATGATTAAGAGCGGCACCAGCGGCTTCGCACTCTGTGGAACCACTGGTGAGAACGCAGCACTTCTCTGGGACGAGAAGCGCGAATACATCAAAGCCGGTGTTGAGACCATCAACAAGCGCGCATTCGTATTCGCAGGCGCTACAGCCCTCGGCACCAAAGAAACGATCCGCCAGATGCGCGAGCTTCAGAAGCTTGGCGTAGACGGTGCATTCGTTGGCTTACCCCTCTGGCAGACCCCAACCATCCAGAACATGAACGACTGGTGGAAGGACCTGGCAGAAGCAGTCCCCGATATGCCAATCATGGTCTACTCGAACTCAATGTTCTTCAAGACCATGTTCCCGGTTGAATTCTGGGAGGGTATCGGTAAGTACGCAACAACCGTAGTTACCAACAAGATCTCCTACCCCATGGACCACCTGGCCGATGACATCAAGGCTGCTACCGACCGCGTACAGTTCGTACCCGGCAAGTCAGGAGCCTTCGCAGCATACAAGGCAGTAGGCACAAAGATCCGTGGTCTCTGGACAACGGACGCGGCCCCTGAACCTTTCGTAGCTCTTAGCGACGCGATTCAGCGCAACGATGCTGATGAGGTTGCCAGGATCAAGGCTGACTTCGACACGCTACCTTCAAGGAACCCACCCGGAGTTGAGTTCCGTGTAGAGTTTCCGATGTACAACGCCCAGATCGAGCGCGGAGGCTGGAACGCTTCCAACTTCATTCCCGGCGGCGTTGGACCTATGAGGCCTCCATACCGCGACTTGCCTGACCACTGGGTCAAGTCAATTGCGGGTTATGAGCACGGATGGGACAAGATGCGTGAGAAGTATCTTGCCGTCGCAGAAAAGGCTCGCCCGTAGTTTTTCGGTAGAACTAGTAAATTAAGCAAGCGCCCCGAGAAATCGGGGCGCTTCTGTTTTGGGTTGTTATCTAAAGACAAAAAGAAGAGGGCGAGCTTAATGCTCGCCCTCTGATTCTGAATCGAAAGGTTACTGTACTGGTTTTACTGGTCTTGGCGCGGGAGGAGGCGGTGGTGCTGTCAGCGCATCTATCTCAGCTAGCTGCTCCGGCGTGAAGTTGATGTCCAACGCCTTTGCGTTGTCCTCGACCTCGCTAAGCTTTTCAGGACCTACGACTGCGCATGCAAGTGTAGGCCTTGATGTGAGCCATGCGAGCGCAAGATGAAATGGCTTGTGACCAAACTTATGAGCAAGCTCTTCCAGCTTCTGCGCTACCTCAAGGTCTGATCTGTTGTATCCATATCCGCCACCCGGAGAACGGCCTGGAGCGTCCGTTACTTTGAGTATGCGCTCTCTGTGCTCACCCGGCTGACGCTCCAGCGCCGCGAGGCCAGTGAGGAACCCACCGGCGAGAGGACGGTATGCAGTAAGGCTCATACCAAGAGCCTTAGCCGCAGGCACCAAATCGTCTTCAGGCTCACGCCTGATTAGGTTGTACTGGATCTGGTTAAGAACAGGCTTGTTAAAGCCGTTCATGGCCGCTACGTAGTGGACCTGTGTCATTTCCCATGCTGAGAAGTTGGAGATTGCTACGTATCGGATCTTGCCCTGGTGGACCAGGTCATCGAATGCTCTCAGCGACTCTTCGATAGGAGTGCCTGGCTCTGGATGGTGCATGTGATAAACGTCGATATGGTCAGTGCCAAATCTGCGAAGGCTTTCCTCAACTTGGTTGAAGATGTGGTGACGGGTAAGGCCCGGACCAGCGATGCCGCCATCATTTGGCCCTATGCCGATCTGCTCCTGTACCTTGGTGCAGAGGATGACCTCATTGCGGCGACCTTTGAGCGCTTTGCCGACGATCTCTTCAGCAGACTTGCGCTGTGCGGCGGGCGGAGCGCCAGCTCTGTCGAATCTTGACTGGTTACCATATGAGTTAGCGGTATCGATAACGTTGATTCCAAGGTCTATTGCGCGGTTGATAAACGTAGGTGCGTCAGCTTCAAGCGGAGCTACGCCGATGGGGAATGTTCCCAGGGCGATCCGTGAAACTTTGACGCCAGTGCTTCCTAAAGACGTGTATTTCATAGTTATCCTCTCATTAATCTAGTGTGGCAGGATTTTACACCATACGAATTTCTTAAGAAAGAGCAGAGGTTTTAAACGTTAAACAAATTGTTTTAATTTAGCTAAGAATAGGCGTATTATTGTCTGCCTGTCGGGAATAATTTTTGAAAGGTAACTTTGGCTAAGCAAGAAACGTTTAGCGCTCAACCCAAACGTAAATTTTTTTACGGGTGGGTGATGGTTTGCGTATTTGGATTGACCAACGCTATCGCCACATCGTTGGGAGCCGTCAACCTTGGTTTATTCATCAACCCTATGGGCCATGATATTGGGATGAGCCGAAGCATGTTCGGGTGGGCGCAGACCTCAAGGCAGACTGCCGGAGCGGTCGCCAGTCCAATAATCGGCAGGCTGCTGGATAGGTTCGGCGCAAGGATAATGCTGCCGTTGGCCATCGTATCAGCGTCTATTGCGGTCATACTAGTATCATTCGCCACGCACGCATGGCAAGTGCTCGCTATATTCGCGCTGATGGGACTGATGGGACTCGGCGGCGGTGCACAATTGTTAACTTCGGTGCCGATCGCGAAGTGGTTTATCAGAAGGCGCGGCAGGGCGATGGCATTCGCTACGCTCGGAACAACGGTAGGCGTCGCAATATTTAGTCCATGGACTGGATTCCTCATTACCGAAGTCGGCTGGCGTGAGGCATGGCGAATCATCGGAGTTACAGCGATTGTGATAGTTGTACCTGTAGCCTGGATATTCATTAAGAGGCAGCCTGAAGATATGGGATTGCAGCCGGACGGGGAATCCGTTGTACGAGCTGCTAGCGATGTTATCTCCAAGCCGTATGTTCAGGAAGTCTCCTGGACGATGAAAGAGGCGGTGAAGACTCCTATATTCTGGAGACTTACGGCCACATTCAGCATCATTTCTCTTGGACAATTCACGGTTGGACTGCATAGGATTCCAAGTTTCGTAGATAAGGGAATTGACCCGAAAATCGTGTCGTACGCATTATCTGCTGACGCTATTACGGCGAGCGTTAGCATGGTGATCATGGGATTCCTTTATGAACGTGTCCCAGCACGAATCATGGGCGCAATAGGAATATCGATCACCGCGTTAGCTGTTTTCTTCACAATGATCGCGAACAGTGTTCCTGGTATGTTCCTGGCGACTATGACTTTTGGCCTTGGCGCGGGAAGCAACCTGCTGATGCAGAATAACGTTTGGGCTGACTACTACGGCAGGAGACATATAGGAGCGATAAGGGGAACAGTTATGCCGTTCATACTTTTCTTCAGCGGTATCGGTGCTCCAATCGCCGGCTATGTTTTCGACGCCACCGGCTCTTACAACCCGATGTGGCGAATATCAATAGCGCTGATGCTTTTAGGTGCCTTCTTATTAGTAATTACGCCAAAGCCAGTCAGGAAGTAACCTGCTCTCGCTGTAACCTATAATGGATTTATGTACGGAGGCGGAGGCTTCAGAGGACGCAGCATCGGTAGGGACGCCCCGAAAGGCAACCCTGCCAGCATCAAGCGCATCGCAAAGTACCTGGCGCTTTACTGTCTGCCCACCACTGCCGTTATCATCTGCATAGTCATTACCTCAGCACTCGGGCTCATCCCGCCGCTTATTGTTCGGGCAATCATAGATAGTGCGCTGCCGCACAAGGATATCTACTTTCTTAACATGCTTATCTTTGGCATGGTCGGCGCGGCGCTATTCAGCGGTCTTGTCGGTGTGCTCCAGGGGTTCCTGAACTCGTATATAAGCCAGCACATCATGTATGACATGCGTGTCGAGCTGTACAAAAGCCTGCAAACACAGTCCATGGCCTTCTACACCAACGCCAAGTCCGGCGAGTTGACCTCACGTGTCACCAGCGACGTTGGAGCAATCGAAGGCGTCGTATCCGGTACGCTCGCCTCCATAGTCAGCAATCTTATAGTCTTCATAATGACGCTTGCCTTAATGCTTTCATTGGATTGGAAGCTGACTCTTGTTTCTGTCGCGATACTTCCGCTGCTTGTCCTGCCAACGTTGAGAGTCGGGCGTATGCGGCAGGGCATACGCTCGCGCCGCCAGCAGATGGTTGCCGATATGACGTCACATATACAGGAGACATTGAGCGTCAGCGGGGCGCTTCTGATCAAAGCATTTGGCAGGGAAAAATCAGAAACAGGAAAGTTCAATAAAAACGCCGGCGGCGTAATGAGCTTGAGCATCCGCGAAAGTCTGGTTGGGCGCTGGTTCTTCCTGGTGCTCGCCCTGGTGCCGACGATAGGTACAGGTGTTATTTATTGGTTCGGTGGGCGCTCAGTGATAGACGCTGGTCTTACTCTCGGAACCATTGTTGCGTTTGTGGCTCTGCTTGGACGACTTTACAGCCCTGCTACTAGCTTCGCGAGCCTGCACGTTGATGTAGTCACGTCTCTGGTCCACTTTGGCCGCGTGTTTCAGTACCTGGATATGAAGCCGGATATTGAAGACAGACCTAACGCAAAAGAGCTACCAAAGATTCGTGGAAACGTCCAGTTTGACAATGTCTCTTTTGAATATGTAAAAGATAGGCCTGTTTTAAAGAACATATCCTTTGAAATCCAGCCTGGTCAGCTCGCCGCGCTGGTCGGTCCGACCGGTTCCGGCAAGACCACAATCACAAGCCTAGTGCCCAGGCTGTATGAAGTGACTTCCGGCAGGGTCGTTATCGATAGTAATGATGTAAGAGACGTGAAGATGTCCACACTGCGCAGCCAGATTGGGATAGTGACACAGGAAACATTTCTGTTTCATTCCTCTATCAAGGAAAACCTCCTTTTCCCGCGGCCGGATGCCACTGAAGAGGAAATGATAAAAGCCTGCCAGGCCGCGAACATACACGAATTCATAACCAGCCTTGCAGATGGTTACAACACCGTCGTCGGCGAGCGCGGTTACAGGCTGTCCGGTGGAGAAAAACAACGGGTAGCTATAGCAAGAGTCCTGCTTAAAGACCCTCGCATCATAATCATGGATGAAGCCACTTCATCGCTTGATTCCCATTCGGAGCGTCTTATACAGGCTGCGCTCCAACCGCTGCTGAAAGGGCGGACGAGCATGGTTATCGCCCACCGCTTGTCCACGATTTTGTCGGCAGACGTGATCCTCGTTTTGGACAAAGGTAAGCTGGTTGAGAGAGGTACGCATTACGAATTGCTTAAAATTGGCGGCCTGTACGCCAAACTATACGAGGAGCAATTTAAGCCGAGGGCTCTCGAAGTTCCTGCAGAGACTAAAGCAGTTGACTGAGAAGGACGAGTCGACTGTCCAACTTATAATATTAGATGTCCTATTTAGATTGACAATCGTTGAATATTACGCATATGATTAAGCATCTGCTTTACGATAGAGCGAAGGAGGACAAATGCCAATAGGTTTAGGAGTAGCAAGTTCACATGCTCCAGGCATGTACCGGCCCAAGGAAATGGTCAAAGCCGGTTTTGATCAGATGATGTCCCGCATGGCTGAGCGCGGTCATATCGTGCCGACCATCGCGAAAGAAATGACCGAAGAGAAATTACACAAGAACTGGGATGCGTTCAGGACCGGCCACGGTGCACTGAGAGCCCAGATGGAAAAATATAACCCTGACGCGGTCATTATTGTTGGCGGCGACCAGAGTGAAATGTTCGATAACGGCAACAAGGTGAACATCGCCATCTACACCGGCGCTGAGGCATTCGGCCTGAACTCAGGTTTTGGCTTCGCCGGCATGACCGATGAGAAGTACTACACCCATTACAAGACAGACGTAAAACTTGCTAAGTGGCTTGCCAGCGAACTGGTAACCAAGGAGCACTTCGATGTCGCAGTAAGCGAAGAGATGAAGCCCATGGGCGGACGCAAGGTCCCCGGCCTGCCTCACGCTTTTGTAAACATCGCTGAAATCCTACACAAGAAGGACGTCCCGACAGTCCTCGTGTACGAAAACACATACGATCCGCCCACGATGGTATCTGCAGCACGCTGCTATGAACTTGGTAAAGCACTTGCCCGGGTTCTTAAGAACGACCCGCGCAAGATTGCGATCCTTGGCTCAGGCGGACTTTCACACGATCCAGGCGGCCCTCGCAATATTTGGATCGACGCTCCGCTGGACAGATGGGTTCTTGACCAGATCAGCCGCGGTAACGGGGAAGCACTCAAAGACATGTACCAGTTTGATTCGATGACGCTTCGTGGCGGTACAGGCGAAATCCGGGCATGGATCACAGTCGCAGGCGCGATGGAGTACATGGGTGCTAAGGCTACAGTAGTCGACTACATGGACGCCGCCCCTGAAACTCAGACCGGCATCGGCTTCGCATACTGGTTACCGAACAAATAACAGCAACTTAAATCAGACTCTTAAAAGAGGGGGCGCAAGCTCCCTCTTTTTTTGTTGCCGGAGCTAATTAAAGAACCAGATAGCAATCCCTGCCAGTATCTCTGCCAGGAACAACAGCATCGCCGACCCATGCAGCCGTCTGAAAGCGCCGCTGGTTTCGCCGCTGCCCATACGCGCACGCACACGCCTGGTTAGCGGAGATACGACGAGCTCTGAAAAAATCGCGGCTCCACCCATCGCTACCAGCAATCCAAACCTTGCTATTGCGTGAGTATCTGCGTCATTCCACTGTACATAACGTATGATTAAAGTAAGAGATACGACTATTAAACAGGAGTATTTAAGCCTATTTAGGTTACTTAGAAGCAAGCCATTGAAGTCTCGAGCGGCTTTTCTGGATGCGGACACTTTGAAGATAACGGGGCCGGCTAAAAGCGTCATGAATGAGCACCCTACCCATGCGATAAGGGCTAGAGTATATGCAAATTGATTTACCGCGAAAGCAATAGTGTCCATTTGTTGGGTATCGAGGCATAGTTTACAATAGCTTTCACCGTTGATTAGCGCTGAGGAGTGAATATATGACCACCGTTCAACACAAGAACACAAGCCGGACCCTTTTGGAAGGGCCAGACCGAGCACCCACGCGGGCAATGTTCAAGGCCATCGGGTTCACAGATGATGATTTGTCGAAGCCGCTGATTGGCGTTGCCAATACGTGGATTGAGGTCATGCCCTGCACATTCCACCTGCGCAGGCTTTCTGCCAAGGTGAAAGAAGGCATCCGTGCCGCAGGTGGCACTCCTATCGAGTTCAACACGGTCTCTGTCTCTGACGGTGTAGCTATGGGTACAGAAGGCATGAAGGCTTCACTCATCAGTCGTGAGGTGATTGCCGACTCAATCGAGCTGGTCACACGTGGACACCTATTTGATGGCGTCGTAGCCTTATCAGGGTGCGATAAGACGATCCCAGGCACAGTGATGGCACTTGCCAGGTTGGACCTGCCTTCCCTGATGCTTTACGGCGGCACGATCATGCCCGGTAGGTTTGAAGGTAGGGACGTTACGATTCAGGATGTATTTGAAGCGGTAGGCAATTATTCAGCAGGCAAGATGTCGCTTGAGAAGCTTCACGAGCTTGAGGACAAGGCTTGCCCAGGACCAGGCGCCTGCGGCGGTCAGTTCACAGCGAACACCATGGCGATTGCCATGGAATTTCTCGGTATGTCATATCTGGGCAGCGCCAGCGTGCCTGCGATGGATCCATTCAAGGACCAGGCGGCATTCAAGACGGGACAGATGGTCATGGAAATGCTGAAGAACGACCTGCGTCCAAGCAAGATAATCACACGCCAGTCTCTTGAGAACGCCATTGCATCAGTAGCGGCTAGCGGCGGCTCTACTAATGCGGTGCTTCATCTGATTGCGATCGCCAGGGAGATGGGCATACCCCTGAATATCGACGATTTTGATACCGTAAGCAACCGCACCCCGCTATTAGCAGACCTCAAACCAGGCGGCAAGTACATGGCCACTGATATGTATACGGCTGGCGGCAGCGCAGTTCTCGCAAAACGTTTGCTGGACGGAGGCCTGCTTCACGGTGCATCGATGACCGTTACCGGCAAGTCCCTGGCTGAAGAGGCAAACAAAGCTGTAGAGACCAAGGGCCAAGTAGTGGTACATACGATAAAGGACGCTATCAAGCCCACTGGCGGCCTCGTTATTCTCAAGGGCAACCTTTCCCCGGAAGGATGTGTGGTTAAGGTTGCAGGCCACGAACGTATGCTTCACAGCGGCCCAGCTAAGGTCTTCGATCGTGAAGAGGATTCCTTTGAGGCTGTAAAGAAAGGCCAGATAAAGGCTGGGGATGTAGTCGTCATCCGCTATGAAGGGCCCAAGGGCGGCCCTGGAATGCGCGAAATGCTTGGAGTAACAGCTGCTCTTGTAGGCGCAGGCCTGGGTGATTCCGTAGCGTTGATGACTGACGGACGCTTCTCGGGAGCCACCCATGGGTTGATGGCAGGCCACGTTGCTCCTGAGGCTGCAGTAGGCGGGCCGATCGCGGCGCTGAAAGACGGCGATATCATCACGTTCGATGTCAAAGGGCGAAAGCTGAGTGTTAACCTGACGGATGCCCAGATTAAAGAGCGAATGAAGTCATGGAAGGCGCCGGCGCCACATTATAAAACAGGCGTTATGGCCAAGTATGCAAAGCTTGTATCCTCTGCTTCGCAAGGCGCGGTAACCGGCTTTGACCTTTAGCCAATCAGCAATCCTGGCGTACAGAATTTTCCATGCCATCTAATAACGATCTAGATGCACTACAGATAAAGTTAAACGTCAAATTTAACGATATATCGTTATTGAATCAGGCATTTGTCCACACATCCTATCTGAACGAGCATCCTAAACCGGGACTCGACTCCAATGAGCGGCTCGAATTCCTTGGCGATGCCGTCCTTGGCGTCGTGGTTGCCGGTGAATTGTTCAAACGTATGCCTAGGGCATCTGAGGGTACACTGACCGAATACAGGGCGCTACTTGTCCGTAAAGAAACGCTGGCAAGGCACGCAGACCTTATGGGGCTAGGCGAACTGCTGGAACTTAGCAAAGGCGAGCAGAAAAGTGGCGGACGAGAAAGCCCCAGGCTGCTAAGCTCAGCACTCGAAGCAGTGATAGGTGCCATATATCTTGATAAAGGCATAAATGTTTCGCAGGAATTTATTCTCTCAGTCCTGAGTGACGATTTGGAAGGCCTGTTTGCGAAGAAGCACGGCAAGGGAAGCAAGTCGAGCTTACAGGAAAAGATTCAGGCTGAAGGCAATCCCACACCGAAATACGTCACGATTGATACGACGGGGCCAGACCACAAGAAAACCTTTACTGTAGAAGTACGTTCAGGTACGAAGCTGCTCGGGTCGGGGACTGGTAAGAATAAGCGAGAAGCTGAAGAGGAAGCCGCAGCGGACGCGCTAGAGAAACTCAACTAGATAAAAATAAGAGGAGGCATTGCGCCTCCTCTTATTAAGTTTCAGATTTAGAGTGCTGAGGCTTAGTGATTGCCGCCACAGGAGCAACCTTCACCGCAACCACCGGCTGCTGCGTTCGGGTTAACGATGGTGAAGCCCTGGTGCATAAGGTCATCTACGTAGTCGATCTTGGAGCCGACCAGTACGCCGTAAGTATCTGGGTCTGCCAGGAACTTAACGCCTGACATCTCCATCATCACGTCATCTGCCTTCTGTTCTTTGTCGAAGGCCATCATATACTGTGGGCCTGAGCAGGCCATACCAACGACTACGACGCGGATAGCCGCATCTTTCTCGCCCTGCTGGTTCATAATATCTCTGATTTTGGTAGCAGCGAGGTTTGTTATCTCAACGGCCGCGACTTCTATTTCCATCGTACCCCCTTGTTAATTCAAAACCATGTTCAAGTGAGATAGTATCACTAAGGCAAACAATCTTCAATAGGATAGGCCTTATTTTAGCAGTATCAATTACTATGGATTTTTGGATAACTCAACGATAGCCTGCGCGGCCGCTTTCCCGCTGAGTGTCGCGCTCTCCATGGTGGAAGGCCACCCTGTTGCAGTCCACTCGCCGGCGAGTGCCAGGTTTGTGAATGGCGTGCGTGCCGTTGGCCTCAGCTTTGCAGCACCCGGCGCAGGCGTAAAGGTGGCACCAAGCTCCTTTACGATACGGCTTTGCTTTAAGTTCGCCAGTTTCGTAGCAGGTATGAGCCTTTGCAGGTCTGTTACCACACGCGCCAGGAGTTCATCCTTGTTCGTTTCTACTAGCGTATGCGCGCCACTTATAGTTATTACCAGGTACTGTCCTTCGTCCTTCAACCCCAGGATGGCGCTCTTATTGAAAACCCATTGGACATCACTGCCAAGGTAGGCCGCAAATTCAAAATCGGTTACCTTTTTGTCGAACCACAGGTGCACATTTACTATCGGCGATGACTTGAGATTAGATATAGGCGAGAAGTAATCAGTAGCCAGTATGTTTGGCGGGAGGATCTCGCGCAGGTTTTCAAATTGCAGCGCGCTGACAAAATAGTCAGACCTTACCTTTTCGCCATTCTTAAGTTCAATATCTATAAGCGTATCGCCTTCAAAGTTGAAAGCCTTCAGCTCAGCGCCGAATACGACTGAGCCGCCCCTACCTTCGATGTACCTCTGTGCTTCGTCTGCAAGGAGCCTGCTCAAGCCAACTTTCGAGTATCCGATGTCTGTGCCGTGCCTGCTTGCCAGGAATCCAACCTTTATGACCATGATTGCCTGTCCCGCGCTAACGTGTTCAGCTGTCTCGTTGCACGTCGGAAGAATGATGAGGTTCCACAGGTTGGTGATGGCACGGTAGCTTTGCTTGTGCTGTTTCAGCCACGCGTGAAAGCTTATCGAATCTAGGTCCTGGTCATCTTGCCAGTTGGTTCGCATTATCTTCAGCATCGTTGAGCAGACAGCGAGCTTTTCGATGAAGCTTAAGTGGTTGTATGTAAGCAAGGATGGCAGAAGGTGCAACGGCCCCGGTAATGTGACGCTTGAGATGTAAGAAGTCTTGCCGTCGTTAATAACAGGCACCCTGAGGTCAGATTGGACGCTCATTTTTTCCCAAACATCAAGTTTTTTCAGAAGGGCGATATAGCTCGCACAGCACTTCATAAATACATGCTGCCCGTTATCTATGTCGACGCCGATTTCCTTCTCATAGTACGAAAAGGTTCGACCGCCAAGGAAGGGGCGTTTTTCCAGCAGACTTACCTGGAAACCAAGGTCTGCTAATTCACAGGCTGCTGATATTCCAGCAAGGCCGCCGCCGATAACCGTTACCGATGTGGGCGGACGCTTTTCGCCAGGGACTGAGTCCATAGTGATCCAGTTAACATTAGTTTCTGCGACGTAGGAAGCGAGATTCTTCCGCGGTATACGTTGTAATTGACAGACTCGATGCGCTTCAGGATACGCTCATAAAGCCCTCGAAGCACCGCAACACATGCTCCGGGGCGGGGCGGAAGCATCGAATCTAGTTTACTGCTCTCCTCAAAATAGGAACGCGTGCGTTGTATCTCAAACCGCATCAGTTCTTCAAATGAACTGTTTACAGTACCCAATAGTAAGTCCTGCTCAGTGTAGCCAAACCTTCTGAGGTCTTCCTGGGGTATGTAAATACGACCGCGTGCCGCGTCCTCGGCGATATCACGCAGGATATTCGTGAGCTGCATGGCCGTGCCCAGAGAGATTGCGTAATCTCTCGCTTTCTGGTCCGTGTAGGTGAAGATTTCCAGGCATACGAGTCCAACGACTGAAGCCACGTGATAGCAGTACCTCTGTAAATCGTCGAACGTCTCATACCGTGAAAACTTCAGATCCATCTCCATACCGTCGATGATCTCGTGGAAGTAGTGATGTGGGATATGATAGGCGTCAATTGAGTGACGCAGCGCTGTAAATAGCTCGTCCCGCGGCTTATCTGTAACTGCTGTATCGAATTTCTTTCGGAACTCTGCCAGTCTGGTAGGCTTTCCCTCGACTGTGTCTTCTTCATCGGAATAATCGTCGCAGAGGCGGCAGAATGCATAAGTTGCGTATATCGAGCGACGCTGCGGTGTGGGGAGAGTTATGAAAGCGTAGTAAAAATTCTGGGCTCGGGATTTAGTTATAGCCCGACAATAAGCATAAGCCTTTTTAAGCTCGGTCGGGTCACTTCTAATTTCATTAACAGGACTCATAGAGGCCACGCCTAAATCTCATTTAAGCCAAGTCTATCACAACATACCTAACGTAAGCGTTTGATGCAAGCATTATTTAAGCCGCATAAGAACGCTAGCAATTAGAAGGGCTTTTCGTAGTCGTGAGACCGTTGGCCGCTTGTGTAGCGTGTCGTAATCTATGCGCTTGATGCCGTCTAGTACAGCCATACCCCCTAGTGAAAACAGCTTTAAGTCGATGCGGAGCACGCTATTCACTGTTTTTGTGAGCTTCCAACCTTCGTTGAAAAGTTTAGTAGCGCGGTTCACCTCAAACGTCATCATTTCGCGAAACTGTGAGTTGTATTCGCCCTTTGCGAGCATCTGCTCGGTATAGCCAAATCGCCTCATATCTTCCAGCGGTATGTAGATGCGCCCACGTTTGTAATCGCCAGCGACATCCTGCCAGAAGTTGGTAAGCTGAAGTGCCGTGCACGTGGCGTCCGACAAGCGCTGACGCTCAGGATCAGAGTAGCCAAACAGGTAAAGCACCATACGTCCCACTGGATTGGCTGAGTATTCGCAGTAATTTAGGACATCCGCATACATCTCAAATCTCCCGGTTTCCTGGTCCATACGGTTTGCCTTGATGATGCGGGTGAAAAGCTCTTTCGGCATACGGAATTCCTGGACAGTCTGCTGAAGAGCCACCATCGGTGCGCTTATACCTGTGCCGCTGAAGCAAAGCTCCAGGTCGTGTTCCCACCTATCCAGAAGCGCTAACCTGTCGCCCTTTGCCTCATCCCCAATGTCGTCCGTATAGCGGCAGAACGCGTAGATGCTGTACATATGCTTACGCTTCTCACGTGGCAGCAGGAACGATGGCACAGTGAAGTTTTCGTAGTGAGATTTTGCCATGCGTTCGCAATAGGCGAAGGCTTCCGCGATGGATGTTTGGGGTAATGCGCTGACGTTCATTTACTTTCCTTCCACCTGCGGAGGAAAGGGATTATTAACCCCAGCGCTTTTGGACGTATGACTCCACCATCGCGATGAAGTCTGTTGCTATCGTTGGGCCTTCGAGGAAGGTGGCGCGCTGTCCGTCGATGAACACTGGCGCTTTGGGCGCCTCGCCGCTTCCAGGTAGTGAAATGCCGATGTTTGCCACTCGGGATTCACCCGGTCCGTTAACAACGCAGCCCATAACGGCCACTCTCAGAGATGCTGCGCCAGGGTATGCTGACTTCCACTCTGGCATCTTACGGTCGAGGTGCGTCTGGATATCCTGTGCGAGCTCACGGAACAGGGTAGATGTCGTGCGGCCGCAGCCGGGGCATGCCGTAACAGCAGGGCGGAACGTACGCAAATCGAGGGCCTGCAGGATGTCCTGGCAGAGGCGGACCTCATTGGCACGGTTTCCACCGGGTTCCGGCGTAAGGCTGCACCTGATGGTATCGCCGATGCCTTCGTACAGGAGGACAGAAAGCGCAGACGTGGTTGCGACCAGTGCCTTATTGCCCATGCCAGCTTCTGTAAGCCCTAGATGAAGCGGAATATCGCACCGTCTGGCTATCTCTCTATATGCTTCTACCATCTGCGGCAGTCGTGACACTTTGCAGGAAATAATAATCTTGTCTTCAGGTAAGCCTAGGGAAACAGCCGCCTCTGCGCTTGCCATAGCGCTTTCTACGAGAGCCTCACGCTCTACTTCATCGCCGCTGAGGGGGTTAGGACGCTTGGAGTTGGCATCCATCTTTTTGATGAGAACATCTGGATCCAGGCTTCCTGCATTAACACCGATTCGTACAGGCTTGTTGAGTTCTTTCGCTATTTCTATGAACGTGCGAAAGTTATCGTCATGCCTGGGGCCTCTGCCAACGTTGCCAGGGTTTATCCTGAATTTGGCCAGCGTCTTTGCCGTTTCAGGATAGTCTTTCAGTAGCCGGTGGCCGTTGAAATGGAAGTCGCCAATGATAGGCACGTTGCAGCCGAGGTCGTTCAACCGCTTGCGTATCTCGGGGACAGCCTTTGCCGCGCCGTCGTCATTTACGGTCACGCGCACCAGTTCACTGCCGGCGTCCGCAAGGAGTTTGACCTGCGAAACTGTAGCTTTGGCGTCCGCTGTATCGGTATCAGTCATGGACTGGACAACGATCGGGTTGCCGCCGCCAACGCTGACGTATCCGACTTTAACTACTCTACTTTTACGCTTGGGCATGTTAAGAGAATTTCGAAGATACGGCTGAGGTTCCCTCAAGCCTGTGTACTTTTGCTTCGCCGGCAAGCACCTTGAGCTGGGTAATAACATCATCTATATCTGCGTCTGGGGTTGAAGCTCCAGCTGTTACGCCCACCTTGCTCTTGCCGTTAAGCCAGTGAGGATCGATCTCGTCTGCTTTTTCGATGTGATAAGTAGCGATGTGCATATGTTCCGTAACTTCAGCAAGTTTGCGGGTATTGGCGGAATTCTTGCCGCCTATAACGATCATCATCTCGATAAGCGGTGCCATCTCTCTTGCCGCTTCGTAACGCTCGTCTGTCTCAGGGCATGTGGTATTAACTAATCGCAACTCGTTTATGCGGTCCATGTTCTTAGCCACGAACCGCCCGACGAATTCTGAGAATGAGCGCTGGCTTTTAGTCGTCTGGCTCAGGAGTACAACGCGTCTCCAAGGTATTGGAACGTCTGCTTCCGGGTCTAGCGTTACTACTGCCTGGTTTTTAGTCCAGCCAACAACTCCTCTAACTTCCGGGTGGTTCGCCTCGCCGTAGATGATGACCTGGAAGCCTGCTTCCGAAAGCTCTTTAGCTTCGCGCTGTGCTTTGCTCACTATGGGACAGGTTGCGTCTATGAGATTGAATCCGCGCTTCTTGATATCTTCCAGCACTTCAGGGGATGTTCCATGAGCAGTGACTGCAACGGTCTTATGGGTTGCGTTATCCAGTGAAGATACGACTATGGCTCCCTTGGAGTTCAATCCCGCGACAACTCGAGGGTTGTGCACTACCTGTCCGAGCGTTGAGATCCCATCGCGTTTTCCGGCCTCAGCCTCGACTATATCTATGGCACGTCTTACGCCGAAGCAAAACCCGAGTACCTTAGCTACATATATATCGATCACTACGCTGGTGTTGCCTTTCTGTACCTCCCCAGTGCTGTCAAAGGGAAGTAATGCCTGTACAAATGATAGTTAATCAAGAAGTCGCGAGGGAATCCGGTTCCCGTAAAATACGGTTCATCCCACGTGCCGTCGCTCTTTTGATTACTCAGAAGACATTTTACACCATTTCTCACGATTTCACTTGATTTTCCCCCGGCCGCAAGTAGCGCCATTAGCGCCCAGGAGGTCTGCGACGCAGTGCTTGGCCCCAGGCCTCGCATCGATGGATCGCTATAAGTATGTGAGTTCTCGCCCCATCCGCCGTCAGGATTCTGGTGCCTTTCAAGCCACTGGACTGCTTTGCGTATATATGGCTGACTCATGTCTTCGCCTGCAGCTTCAAGAGCCGGCAGCACTGCTCCCATACCGTATACGTAGTTGATTCCCCAGCGTCCCCACTAGCACCCATCCTCCTGCTGCGTGCGTTTCAGATAGGCGATAGTTTTGCTTATCGATTTCTCATCCCTGTTATGGCCTAGCAAAGCCAGACATTCCAAGACATGTGCAGTTACGTCTTCTGTTTGAGGATCTGTCACAGCACCGAAATCGTAGAATGGTATCCGGCTTATGAGCGTGTCTGTGTTGTCCTTGTCAAAGGAACCCTATCTCCCATTGCCGCTCTGCATTCCAAATAACCATTTCTCGCCGAGTGCAAGTGAGCGTTTCTTTTTCTCTTCGTCAGGCAAGCGTACTTTGTGAAGCGCAA
>SHYL01000028.1 GCA_009692825.1 Dehalococcoidia bacterium
CCAGAGTTTTGACTCCAGCTTTCGTTTTTAATTCGGACGGGGAGCCGTCCGCGATAAGCATGCATTCCGATATCAGCAGAACAAGGTCGCAGCGTTCCATCTCGTCCATAACGTGGCTAGATATAAGCAGCGTGTCGCCTTTGCTTGCCATGGCGCGAAAGCGGTCTCAAAGCCTCACTCGAAGACGCGGGTCCAGTCCGACGGTAGGTTCGTCGAGCAGAAGCAGATCTGGCGAGTTCACTATCGCCGCTGCCAGAGACGTCCGCCTGCGCTCGCCGCCGCTAAGCGTATGGACGGAGCTATTCGAGCGGGGTGTCAGGTCTAACTGCTCAAGTAAGCCGTCTATGAGTTTCGTCTTTACCCCGTACATGCCGGCTTAAAATTCCAGGTTCTCTTTTACGGTCAAATCGCTATAAAGCGCCTAGTTCTGGGGCATGTACCTTATGCGGCCTGCTACGGTACGGTCAGGCATAACGTGATCGAACACTCTGGCCTCGCCGCTGGTAGGCGTGAGCAGGCCTGCTATGATGCGTATTAGTGTTGTCTTGCCGCTGCCGCTCGGGCCAAGCACACCAAAAAGCGTGCCTGCGCCCACCTCGAAAGTAACGTCGCTAAGCGCGGCGAACTTGCTGTAGCGCTTCTGGACCGACTTAACCTGGATAGACGATGGCTTTTGGCCACTCATCGGATGCCTCCTGAACCTGCTTAGATACGAGCGTTATTTCTCATTTGATATCATCTGATATCATCGAGTCCCCGAGAGGACCCGGCTGATATACTTAATCTGATTTTCAATTACGGCCTGAGGAATGAATCAGATGCGAACGATGCGCATAGCGCTGGCACAGATTAATCCAACAGTCGGTGACCTCCAGGGCAACCGTAACAAGATACTTGAGCACATCGCCGAGGCGCGCTCACGCGGGGCTGACCTCGTTGCGTTTCCAGAGCTTTCCGTGTGCGGATATCCGCCCGAAGACCTAGTTTTCAAGCAGTCCTTCCTCCAGGACAACAAGCGCATCATAGAAGAGATCGCCGCCCGTACCAAGGACATCACCGCCGTAGTTGGATTCGTGGACACGGGGAAAGACGCGTATAACGCCGCGGCTATCCTCCATAACGGCAAACAGGTAGGCGTTTACCACAAGCTATTTCTTCCAACCTACAGCGTCTTCGATGAGGACCGATATTTCAAGCGCGGCGACTCTTGCTCCGTATTCACAATCAACGGTGTGAACATAGGTGTGAACATCTGCGAGGACATCTGGTATGAGCTCGGCCCGACTACTCTCCAGCGCGATGCAAACGCTGAGGTCATCGTTAATATCAACGGCTCACCGTACTACGCCGGCAAGCGTGAGGTCCGGGAGAAGTTCGTGGCGACACGAGCCATTGATAACCAGCTGTTCGTTGCCTATGTAAACCAGGTTGGCGGACAGGATGAACTTGTATTCGACGGCGCGAGCATGATATTCGACTATGACGGCCACATGCTGGCCCGGGGTAAACAGTTCCAGGAAGACATGCTGATAGCTGACCTCGATCTGGATGCGCTTACCACTACACGCATGCACAACCCCCGTCCACGCAAGCAATGGATAGGGGTAGACATGGGAGATATCACCGCACCCAATATTGTTGTGAGCGAGAGGTACAGCGAAAAGACACGCGAACCACTGCCAAAACCAGAGAACGGCCTGCACAAGCCTCTACCCGCAAAGGCAGAAGTGTATAAAGCGCTGGTCATGGGGCTGGGAGATTACATACACAAGAGCGGGTTCAAAAAAGCTGTGCTTGGGCTGTCCGGCGGTATCGATTCAAGCATCTG
Source organism: Dehalococcoidia bacterium (assembly GCA_009692825.1). Classification (GTDB taxonomy): domain Bacteria; phylum Chloroflexota; class Dehalococcoidia; order SHYB01; family SHYL01; genus SHYL01. The sequence continues at coordinate 1,829 of SHYL01000028.1, forward strand.
CGCAACGCTGCTGGTGGACGCGATAGGCAAAGAAAATGTCATAGGCATCGCGATGCCTAGCCGGTTTAACTCCAACGACAGCCTGGATGACGCGCGGATACTTGCGCAAAACCTGGACATCGAATTTCAGGTGGTTTCGATAGAGGAGCCGTTCGAGGCATTCCTCAAAATCATGAAAGCTCCATTCAAGGGCACAGAGCCAAACGTTGCTGAAGAGAACCTGCAGGCAAGGATCAGGGGCAACATCCTGATGGGCATCGCCAACAAGTTCAACTACATCGTTATCACCACCAGCAACAAGAGCGAGAGCGCCACCGGGTACACAACACTCTACGGCGATATGGCCGGAGGTTTCGCAGTCATTAAAGACGTGCCCAAGATGCTCGTTTATGACCTCTGCCACTACCGCAACACTATCGAACCCAAGGACTGCATACCGGAACGCGTTTTCACAAAAGCACCGACCGCAGAGCTGCGCTTCAACCAGACCGACCAGGACACACTACCGCCGTACGCACAGCTGGACCAGATACTGGAAGCGTATGTGGAAAACGACCGCAGCTTACAGGACATCGTAGCGATGGGCTTCCCAGAGGCAACCGTCAAACGCGTCATGCAGATGGTCGACCGCAACGAGTACAAGAGACGCCAGGCAGCGCCGGGTGTCAAAATCACACCCCGTTCGTTTGGCAAAGACCGCAGACTGCCGATAGTAAACAAATACATCGGTTAAACCCCATCAAATAAACCCCCCGATTTTGCGGGCCAAATCGTCATTAAATCAAACGTTCTAGAAATAAATCGGCGCTACTTTTATTATTTACGAAATCACTGGTACACTCTGTAATATTCAATTACCACAGGTGATTTTAATCAAGGCTAATACATCAACATTTGTGGGTATATTGACAATGTAGAACATATATACTAATATCAGTCTCACCCGTAGATAAGTAAAAAAAGAGGATTGAAATGACGAGCAACGAAAAAGAAAGACAACGTTCCCTTGATTTGACCCTCGCCCAGATCGAGAAGCAGTATGGCAAAGGCGCCATAATGCGTCTGGGCGAAGCGGCAGAGCGCATGGCCGTCGAGTCTATTCCTACCGGTTCACTTGCGCTGGACCTGGCACTTGGGGTCGGCGGCGTACCCCGGGGCAGAGTCATTGAGATATTCGGCGCGGAATCTTCCGGCAAAAGCACGCTATGTATGCACATCATCGCCGAAGCTCAGAAGATGGGCGGCACAGCCGCTTACATCGATGTCGAACACGCGATGGACCCCTCATACGCTGAGAGGCTTGGGGTAAATGTTGACGAAATGCTTATTAGCCAGCCGGATACAGCCGAGCAGGCGCTTGAGATTGCAGAAGCCCTCATACGCTCTAACGCCGTGGACATAGTCGTACTAGATAGCGTCGCGGCACTGGTGCCGAGAGCTGAAGTCGAAGGCGATATGGGCGACCCGCAGATGGGCCTTCAGGCGAGGCTTATGAGCCAGGCTCTCCGAAAGCTAACCGCCGCGATTTCCAAGACGAAATGCTGCATGATTTTCATCAACCAGCTCAGGGACAAAGTCGGCATAATGTTCGGCAACCCCGAGACTACGCCAGGTGGAAGAGCGCTCAAGTTCTACAGCTCAATACGGATAGACCTGCGCCGCACTGAGACTATTAAGAACGGCAACGATTCCATAGGCAACCGCGTAAAAGCGCGCGTGGTAAAGAACAAGGTAGCACCGCCTTTCCGCACCGCTGAGTTTGACATTATGTTCAATGAAGGCATCAGCAAGAGTGGCGACCTTGTAGACCTCGGCGTAGAGTTTGGAATGATTAAAAAGAGCGGCGCTTTCTTCTCGTTCGGTGACAACAAGCTCGGCCAGGGCAGGGAGAACGTCAAGCAGTTCCTGCGCCAGCATGAGAACATAAGCGATCAGATAGAGAAGCAGATACGGTCAAAAGCAGCTGAGGCAACGGTTGCCAGCCTAAAGAGTTTTGGTGAAGTTAGCTCAGACAAAGATAAAGCCGATAACGATGAAGAGTAGGTACAGAGCTTATTATTAGCTCGCTCTCTCGTTATAATCGGACTAGCTCACTAGAGTTTACTTCTCCAAAAGTTTGTAAAAATCGGTCGTGATTACTTTGCCCAAAATATTGTCTGAGTTAATACTAAAACCTGTGCGCGTGGCGCTTGTAGGAATCGCATGTGCTGCATTTATGGCTGCGTGCGGCGGATCGGACCCAGTGCCCACGCCTACGCCCACAGAAGAACCAACACCAACACCTAAAGCCACACCAACGCCTATACCTTACACGTTCAACCAATTCGGTTTCAGTCTAAACTTGGACGGAGTTTATTCAGTTAACACATCTCCTGTCCTGGACCCGTTACCGAATGAAAAATCAGGTTCGCTCCTATGGGCAAAAGGTAATGCAACCTATGTACTTTCCTGGAGACCCAAAGAAGACTCCAAAAATGAAGAGGAAAGGTACAATCAGCGGCTCGTAGCGATCGACCGGGCCATGCAATTCCTTCAGGGTTTCAATCTTAATGTTCTCACCAGTGAAGTAAGCCAGCCTGTCAGAGAAACCAACCAGGGTTTTAGCGTAATCTACAAGACTTTTCAAATCAAGACCGAGACTATTGTCAGCAAGGGAATAACCGTCACTTTTCTTTGCAGTGAAACCAATAAGGATTTCATCATAGGAATCGTATTTACTGATGACACTATTACCGCGGTTACCGATACTCTTTCCAGATTTAAGTGCACTAAGGCAACCTCATGAAACTACTTAAATCTTCATTTGTTTTAGTTTCGATTTGTGCTGTTCTTTTTGCTTCATGCAGTGGAAAAGACAACCCTACTCTTACACCTGTACCAGTCTCATCTCCCGCTCCAACTATCGGACCGCAAGCCAGATTTCAAAAGTACGGCTGGTCAGTGATGATTCCGGGAGGGGAAAAAATAGTTGAAAAAGGCCTGATACAAAAAGAGGCAGATGAAACGTCAGGAAAAGTTGAATGGGGCGACACATCCAAGGACGGCCTGGTAGTGGTCTTCTGGTTAAAAGGCTCGACGCGTGACAATTACGATATAAACACCGCTACCGACAGCCTCGCCAGCAGCTACATAGATCCGCCGTTGGCCGTTGTTACGAATTTCAGCGCGCTGGAACACAAAATGTTAGCCACTCTGCATGTAGACGTGAGAAGTTATGACTTCAATTTCTTTGGAGCTGAGCTCAAGGGGCTTATAGCCGTCTACCAGTGCTCAAATCCAGACAATCTCATTTTTATCAATGCGATTCACAAGGAACCTTCTGCTCTGATGGAAAAGGTTTTAGCCAGTTTTTCATGCAGCTAACTCCCTAATTGTCGATGCACATTATGTCAGTTACTATTGTCAAACGTATTTGATATTAACTTAACTGATAAAACGGCAATCTTTTCAACAAAGTTATCTTGACATATTTTCGTATTAGCCACTATTATGGGATGTAGCGCAGGCTAATTAGTTAGCTGTGTAATTAAGGAAGGAGAGACTCTTGAGTAAATCAAACCCCTTCCTTGGTGTCATTAGTTCTGTATTTGGGGTATTTACCGCACCGTTTACTGCCAAAAGAAAGATTTCTGAGGCAGAAGAAAAAGCAAAAATGGTGCTGGCTGAGGCCGAAGCGAAACAAAAGTCACTTTTAATTGAGGCGAAAGAAGAGACCCTCAAGCTAAAAGGCCAGGCTGAGCAAGAGATGAGGGAGCGCCAGCGAGAGCTCCAGCAGATCGAGCGCCGCCTTACACAAAAAGATGAAACCCTTGACCGAAAAATCGAGGGGTACGAACGCAAAGAGAGAACGCTTCAGCAAAAGCATCAGGAGGTAGAGCACCTCCGTTCACAGATTGAAGAGACCAAGAAACATCAGGTCCAACAGCTTCAAGAAATAGCAGGACTTACCCACGCCGAAGCAAGGGAAGTTTTGCTCAGACAAGTTGATATGGATCTGGAGCACGAGAAGGCCAGGCGCATGCTGGACATTGATCACCAGATACGCCAGGACTCCGATCGACGCGCAAGAAAAGCTATCGCGCTGGCCATCCAGCGTTTGACTAGCGACGTGGTTTCAGAAACTGCTATGACGGTGGTCCACATCCCGAGCGATGACGTCAAGGGACGACTTATTGGACGAGAAGGACGAAACATCCGAGCGCTTGAAAACGCAACGGGTGTCGACCTGATTATCGATGACACGCCTGAAGTGGTGACACTTTCAGGCTTTGACCCAGTACGCCGCGAAATTGCGCGCGTAGCCATAGGAAAGCTGATCCTGGACGGGCGAATACACCCGGCAAGGATAGAAGATATGGTCGAACGAGCGCGAAAAGAAGTTGAAGAGACGATACACAACGAGGGTCAACAGGCCATCGTAGATGCAGGCGTCCCGGGACTGAGCCCTGAAATTGTCGAACTGCTCGGCAGATTGAAATACAGGTACAGCTATGGGCAGAACGTCCTGAAGCACTCAATCGAATGCGCAAACCTGGCCGGCATCATGGCGGCAGAGATTGGCGCAAACGTTAGAGTGGCGAAAGCCGGCGCGCTTCTGCACGATATCGGTAAGGCACTGACGCATGAGATCGAGGGCGGCCATGCCGAGATCGGCGGCGATATCGCACGCAAATACGGCATCCACGCAGATGTAGCCAGGGCGATCGAAGAGCACCACAACGACGGCGAAAACGTCAACGTGGAAGCGTTCATCGTTGCCGCTTCTGACGCGATAAGCGGAGGAAGGCCGGGCGCGCGAAGAGATACAGCAGAGAATTATGTGAAGCGTTTGCAAGCCTTAGAAGAGGTAGCAAACAGCTTCCCCGGCGTGCAGAAATCATTCGCTATCCAGGCGGGACGTGAAGTACGCATAATGGTCAAGCCTGAATCTCTTGATGATGCCTCAGCAGCAAAACTAGCGCATGACGTTGCCAAGAAGGTACACGACAATCTCGTATATCCCGGCCAGATAAAGGTAACCGTCATCAGAGAGACTCGAATAATAGACTACGCAAAATAGAGCAAAGTAGAAATCGCTTAAAGGGCATAGCTAAAAACTATGCCCTTTCGTATGAGTAAATGAAGGGAAACTTATGGGAAATAGAGACAGACAGAGCAAAGAAGTAAAGAAGCAGAAGAAAGACGGAAAAGTTTCAGTAAAGGCTCCCGTACAGTCGATGCAGCCAGTCACGGTATTGAGAACCAAGGGCAAGAAACCAGAATAAAATTTAGCATCCAGTCGAGCATGAACAGCCCAACAGCAAGGCGATTCATAATCAGGGGCAGAGTACAGTGTGTGAACTATAGAAGGTTCGCCGCTACTGAGGCTTCTGCCCTTGATATCAATGGGTACGCGAAAAATCTGGATGACGGATCCGTTGAAGTAGTGGCTGAAGGCACGACGTCGAATCTTGATTTGCTGGCCCAAAAGCTCTCGAAAGAACCGCCTGCCTCAAAGGTAGAAGATATAACCTCTGAAGAGAGGGACCAAACCTCAAGCTATAAAGGTTTCTTTATCAAGTAACTTTTCATCTATATACTTATACCTGACGTATAGTTAGAAGTAATAAATACTGAAGTTCTTATCAATATTGGACGTTGTTCCGATAATGGTCCTAATGATTGGCCCTATCGTCGACCGTGATTTCGCCGAGCGCCAGCCTTTTCTACACAGCCATCCATCCAGAGTCAGTTTTTATGCCGCATACGTACACTTTTAGTCACAGTACCTCACCCGCTCAGTAAGGCGCCAACAAGCTCTCCACAAACGCCTCATCAGCTATCCAGGTTGTAGTAGGTGTAACCACGGCTAGCTACTGATGCTGATGGAATTCTTGTTTATCGGCGGACTGTTTGCGGCTGTAGGAATAGTAATCGGAGGGTTTGGAAGCAACGCCGGATCCAAAATACTCTCAGCAGGATTAATATGCGTCGCCGTAGGCGTATCTGTATCCATCTTCACACGTGGCATAAATCCAAACAATGGCTCTCAATCGACGGTGCCACCGATACCGACACCGTCAAGCTGAAGCAACCTGATAATAAACGGAAAAGGCTTATTCAGTGAACACTGTACGTCATGCCACGGCGCTGAGGGGCCTGGTGACGGCCCGTTTGCCCAAAAGCTGAATCCAAAGCCGTTTAATCTACAGGGAAACGCCACTTTACATACTGACCCCGAGCTCTATACGTTTATAGCAAAAGGGATAGCCAGAACCGCGATGAATAGCTGGGATATTTTTTCTACATGCGAGCTTTAACGCAGCCAACAAACACATCAGACATCAACTAGCGCATGCCTACTTCTTAGAAGTAGATTTTTCCTCAGGAAGCTTCAGGACAAACCCGTAGGAATCATCATTGTCCATAAGCCTGGTAAGCACCCTTGGTGAGATGTCTCTCTGTCCTGAGCTGCCCACCCCGTATGTGATCAATTCCCCGGATATATCGTCAGCAGTCATCGGAACGTCCTGATGGGCAACCAAGACTTTGAAGATCGCCTCCAACGTAGGCGTAGTCGAGGACAGGTAACCGTGCTTGGTTGAGCAGCATGACTCTATGATTGCCATCGGCGATTGTTTTGCCTGGCCTTTGCGAGCCGGTACCGCTTCCTGCTTAAGGGATTTTGCATGCTCCTCGCAGGCGCAGTCGGAAAGCAGGGAACTGAAGGACCTGCCGTTCTCTTCCAGGGCTTTTATATCAATGAAATATCGGGGGCCGATTCCCTCAGGCTTTGTCTGTTTATTCTTGCGTTTTGTAGCCATGTTATAGTCCTCTCCCAATTTTTTAAAAAACTTCTTCATTCCATGAAATCATCTGCACGGTTGCTATCTGACCGGCTTTCAATACTGATACATCCTCAGGGCATACAGCCAGACCGTTTGCGCGTGCCACTGAGGTCAACAGGTTAGACCCTTGAGAGCCCGTCAGCTTGGCCCTGTACTGGCCGTTTTTCTTATACACAGTCACTCTTGCAAATACTCTGCGCTTATCGTGATTCGTAATGTCATTATCAAGGATCGCCTCCACAGTAGGGCGTGCGGAAGGCTGCTTTCCCTGCATCTTCAGAAGTGCGGGACGCCCGAATTGCTCGAAAGCTACGAGTGAGCTTACCGGATTCCCAGGCAGGCCCAGGTGCAAAAGCCCTATGGCTTTACCGGCTCGTTTAAGAACTCCAAGCGCCATAGGCTTGGCAGGCCTCATACGGACGCTATAAAGATCCACCTTGCCGCGCTTATTCAAGGTGTCCTGAACGATATCGTAATCGCCATGCGAGACGCCAGCGGACGTGAGAAGCATATCGTGTTTGAGCGCCTGGTCTACTTTCTGGTTTAACGAAGCCGCGTTGTCCCTCGCGATACCAAGTATGACAGGCTCGCCACCAGCCAACCTGACAGCCGCTGCAATCGCGTGACTGTTGCTGTTGTAAATCTGGCTCACTCCCAGCTTTGTGCCGGGCTCGACCAGCTCATCACCTGTAGAGATGATTGCGACAGAAGGCCTGCGAACCACGCGCACGCTGCTTTTACCAACGGACGCAAGGACGCCGATGTCAGCCGCTGAGAGGACGGTGCCTTTCGAGAGGACTTTCTGCCCGGCTGTGATGTCCTCGCCAGCGGGACGCACACACGCCCCCTTGGCAAAAACCTTCAATATCGAAATCTCTTTTATCTGTTTTTCGTTGACCTTGCGGGACTCTTCGTCGGTATCCTCGAATGGGATGATTGTGTCAGCGCCGGGGGGTATCGGTGCGCCGGTCATTATTCGGATAGATTCGCCGGGAAGCACCCTCTTATCGGGTCGCCCGCCCGCAACAAGCAGTCCGCTAACCTTAAGGTGCTTGTGGGATTTGGCGGATGCACCCGCAACATCAGCCCAGCGAACTGCGTAGCCGTCCATAGCAGTATTTGCCATGGGTGGGATGTTTATGGGCGATAGTAAATCTTCAGCCAGCGTCTGTCCTAAGGCGGAATCGATGGGCTTCACCTCAGATTCAAGCACTTTCGCATGGCTGAGGACCATTTCAAACGCCTGTTCTACAGTGATCCAGTGGATACCTGAGAGGTCATGAGAGGGATGGTACATGTGAGGAAGCGGAAGCTGGTTTTGCGAATGTTCGTGAGTATTTGTTTTCTTCATGAGCCGTCTAGGGGTGTGAAAATACCTTCTCAGAGCGTATATTCTAACACAGAGGCTATTTCTTGAACACAGAATTTGGGAGACAATCAAACTCCTAAAGAATAATCAGGAGTAAAAATAACTAAATGACTCAAGATGCTACGAAATACCACATAAATAGATTCGCTAAAGAAGAATCATGGCGAATGTTCAAAATAATGGGCGAATTCGTGACCGGTTTTGAGGCTCTATCAAATATCGAGCCGTCAATAACAATATACGGCAGCAGCAAGGTTGAGCAGAACGACCCGGTGAGCCTTCAGGCCAGCGAGATTGCCTTCAAGCTCGCCAAGCGCGGCTTTACAGTCGTCACGGGAGGCGGGCCAGGCGTTATGGAGGCGGCAAACAAGGGTGCAATGGAAGGCGGCGGGCTTTCAGTGGGTCTATCGATAGACCTTGCGAATGAGCAGGCAAGCAATAAATACACGAACCTATCTTTACGCTTTCATTATTTCTTTGTGCGCAAGGTAATGCTCGTAAAATACGCATCCGCTTTCATACTGATGCCTGGCGGATGGGGAACGCTCGACGAGCTATTCGAAACTCTGAACCTGATTCAGACGCAAAAGATACGTCCGTTCCCGACAATCCTGGTAGGAAGAGACTACTGGAAAGGCCTTATGGACTGGATGAAGAGCAATACGCTCACCAAGGGCTACATATTGAATAAAGATTTGGACCTGATACAGATGGCGGACAGCACGGACGAGGTGATGGAGATCATCGAAAAATCCGTAGTGAAAAACGACACTCTTCCATCACCCTGACCGTAATTTAACTTATTTGAATCTGGACTGAACCATCTTCCAGTCGATTGCTTTTACGAATGCTTCAATGTAATCAGCGCGCTTCAGGCCGTAATCGATCATGAATGCGTGCTCAAAAACGTCCAGAACCAGAAGTGGCGTCGTGCCAGCCAGGTGGCCCATGTCATGCTCGTTGACCCAGGTGTTGAACAGCTTGCCAGCGTGCTGGTCATGAACGAGGATGGTCCAGCCTATTCCTCTCATTGCGCCTGTGCCTCTGAAATCCTTTTCCCAGGTCGCAAAATCGCCGAACGCTTCGTTAATCTTGTGAGCGAGGCCTGAGCCGGTATCGATAGCTGCGCCGCCCTTGGTGAGGTTGTCGAAATACATCTCATGCAGACGCATGCCGTTGAATTCCCAACCAAACCTGCGCTTGAGCTCTGCGAACTCAGGATTCGCCTGTTTCCCTTCACGTACCATGCCAAGGAGGATGTCAGAAACTTTGTTGGTGTTGGTGACATATCCACCATAAAGGGTGAAGTGGTTTTTTAGAAGCTGATCGCTGAAACCGGCCGTGCCGAGCAGACGATCATAGTTCTTTGCCTGATAAGCTTGCGATGAAGTTGTCATATATTTCTCCTGTTACTTTTCCTACTGCCAGCCGTGATTCTAAAACTACTGGCGAGTGTTGACAAGAGGAGCGTCTTGCATATTTCAGCATGTCGGGAACATTGTTTCCTTAGTGGATATTGTGTTTGATGTCTCAAAATACTTCCAAAATACATAATTAACCCAAGAAACCGGCCAGTATTCTCCATTCCATTTAGCTTCCCAAGCTGTAAAATTATCGTATCCGTTAGGCGAAGTTCGGCGGAAGTAAGCACTACAGGTGGCTCCCTTAGATATATCCAGATGCGATGGTCGGTTGTCTAGTTCCGCCCTCACGATATTAATGACTTCCGCAGCCGTATATTTACCTTTTGGTGTTGGAGTGGCTACATCCGCTTTAGCCTGACAACCACTAAGGGCGACGTTTACTAATAGAACCACGATCAATGCAAGTGGTTTAATCATTATTTCCTGCCCGTGTTACCATTGCGCCACTAATTTTAACCGGAGGTTTTCAATTATGGCTACTAATGAGTACAGATTTATCACCATTCCTTTAACTGGCATTGAAAGTGAGAACGTAACTACTTCTGGATTCGCCGAATCGGCCAAAGCAAAAATGCTCGCAGAATACCTGAATAAATCTTTAGAAACAGCAAAGCCATTAGAGACTTCATTTCTCTAATGGAACTCATTCTTTTTGTATCGTTTACTCTTTGGCCCAGGTCCGCGGCTCAATTTTTATTTGGTCCCAGCTTGGAGCATCCATGATTTCGGCCCATCTCGCGTACATACTTCTCTGGTTAGCTTCACCGATGTTGTTCGAAATCAAGCCCGGCACAAGCTCGGATTTCCATTCGTGACCTAGCCCCATGGACTGAACGATAGGATATTTTCTTCCGATCGGGCTCTTTGCCGCAGCGGTACATTGCAAAAAGTTATTGCCATCATCTTGCTCAACATTCCCCGATGGGCTAAACCCGTGCGTCTGTTGTACCCGCAAAATCTTTTTCACTTCCTCCGGGGCTTCCTTATCGACTATTCGATAAGACCATATCTCAGTTTTTTCTGGTCCTCTGGGGTGCCAATTCCTGGCCATGGTCGCGAATGTGGAATTTGGAAATATATTGGCGGGAAGGAATGAGAAGTTTTGTGCCCTAAGAGACCCTAGCCTCCGAAGTGCTTCTGGATAGGTATCCATGTAGTACTGTTTTAGAACTGCATCTGCCCCAGCGACTTGACCTGGTGGAATCTCGCTGCGGTCGCCTCTGAACCCTCCGTTCCATCCATGACCGTTGCTGAGCGTGACGTGTACCCGCTCCTTGTCTGAATTTATAACGGAAGTCGGGCTCGCACTATTCTGACCAATGTATCTGGTGGAACCGTGAGTGATGATCGTGTGATACCCATCACCTGAAAAATTATCAGCTCCGAACTTCCAGTTCATATTCATCGTCCATTTATGGGCGCCGCCAAGCAATTCCGTGCCGCCGGAACGGCGGTCAAGCAGGGTGTCCATATACCAAGCAAAGTCACCCAAGTAATCAATCAATTTAGGTGCCTTTTGGTCCCAGGTTGCAAAAACAAGACCCTTGTAGGTTTCGGTTCTTGCTTCAACTAACGCCCATTGAGACCTATCTAATTCTTCGAAGTAGGCCTCTTTATATCCTGGTACTCCAATCAGCTTGCCATCGGTTGCAAACGTCCAGCCGTGGTAAGTGCACATGAACGATGGAGCATTACCTGCGTCCGCTCTGCAGATGCGATTGCCACGATGGCGGCACATGTTTAGGAAGGTATGTAGCTTTCCCTTTGAGTCCTTGGTTAACAGGATGGGGTCTTCGCCCATGTAATAAGCGAAGAAGTCATTAGGGTTTGGTACCTGGCTTTCATGCCCAACAAGCAACCAGCAGCGGCCAAAGATTTGCTCCAGCTCTTGTTGATAAATATCTTTGTCATAAAAGATGGTTCGGTCTATAAGCCCACGTTCGCTGTTCACATATTTTGCCAGAAGGGTAACCATAATTCCTCCCAAATTACTATTGAAATCCGTGTGATTGCCGCGATAGAACTTGAATTTCTAAGGTTTCCAGTAAGCGAATCCACACCCTGTCTGGGTTTCAGGCATTGGAGCGTAATCTACGATTGTCGCTTTTTGCCCCATGTATTCCATTGCCCCCGCTGCTGTCAGCCACGCGCCCATCTCCCTAGTTCCGCCACTTCGGCGCGCCAAAACTGCGAATGTAAATTATCTCAGGGGAAGGCCCTGCATACAATGGCTTGCATGGTGGGCGATGCAGGGCTCGAACCTGCGACCTCATCTGTGTAAGAGATGCGCTCTAACCAACTGAGCTAATCGCCCGAAAGTATGGTGCGCTCGGCGGGGGTCGAACCCGCAACCTCAGCCTTCGCAGGGCTACACTCTATCCAATTGAGCTACGAGCGCACAGATAGCCTGTGCAGTGCTATTAAATTGGTGCCGAAGGCGAGATTTGAACTCGCACGCCCTTTCGAGCACTACGCCCTGAACGTAGCGCGTCTGCCGTTCCGCCACTTCGGCGCGCCAAAACTACGAATGTAAATTATCTCAGGGGAAGGCCCTGCATACAATGGCTTGCATGGTGGGCGATGCAGGTCTCGAACCTGCGACCTCTTCGGTGTGAACGAAGCGCTCTAACCGCTGAGCTAATCGCCCACGTGCTGAAAACTACGTCCGCACGTCTGCAGAGCTACGTTGGTATTATAGCGATGCTTGTCAGAGAGGTGGCTTGTCACGGAAATTGGTAGGCGTCCGGCACTATAAAGGTTAGATTCAGTGGCCTATTTGGCCTGAGAGGCTGTATCTTCTGTAGGCTTGGCGGTATAAGAGCCACGCATATCGTTTGCAAAGTCAAAAAACGCCCGCAATGATGCGGCAAAAGGCAGCGCCAGGAGAACTCCAACTATCCCCATCAGCTTTCCGCCGATAAGAATGGCTATCAAAACAACTATGGGATGCAAGATCAATGTACGGCCGTAAATCCTAGGAACGATGACGCGATCTTCGAACTGCTGGTAGGAAAGGAGAAGTGAAAGCGCAATGATGCCCTTAACCACAGATTCATCAAGCGAGGCGATCACGGGAAGTCCGACTGCGGGGAATGCACCGACAAGCGGAATGATATCAAAGAAGCCGGCCAATATTGCGTAAGCCGCTGCGTTGGGTACGCCAAGTATGAGCAACACAATCAGGGTAAAAGTCCCAATCGCCAGCTATGTTAAAATCCGTACTCGTATATACCCTCCAACGACGAGCCGCAGTGCCGTAAGCAGTTTTTCCCCATGCTCTCTTTGCTTTTCATTGAAAGTCGTATAGACAAAATTCGATATGCGACGAGCATCAGCCAGCATGTATACAGTCAATGTAGTGATAGGCAGAAAAGTCAGAAACCCCTCAAGAACTCGCTGCCCCAGTGAAATAGCTGCGCCGCCAGAGATCAATCTATTCCAATCAATGTTCTGCGCCTCCTTTTGAAGATCGTCCTTGATCCCAAAGTTAGCCAGAAAATTCTGCAGTTCCAACGCCTTATCAGGCAGATGGTCCTTCAGGTCCTTGAATTCACTTATAGAGGCTGGGATCACTATGGCAAATATTCCCGCGATTGAGCCGAGCACAACCACAAGAATCATTAATACCGCGACAAGCCTGGGAATCTTATGCCTGACAAGCCAGTCCACGGTAGGTAGAAGCGCAGCCATAAATATGAGGGAGACGATTATCAGGATAAAAATAGACCATAACTTTATGAGGGCAAGTATCCAAAACGCTATACCCAGTACGATAAAAATAGATTTGTAGGAGACTTCAAGTTTCAAATTACGCCTATTCTGCGGATAACGCAGAAGATAACCAAGCTATAAAGAGACTAGATGTTTCGCGCGTGTATCAAACTGCAGATGGGCTGGATTTTATGATCGGAACATCCGGCGGTTCTACAACTAACTCTCCGTTCCCTAGTTTTCTTAGCGGCGGCCACAGGAACCCGAGGCAGAAAGTCAGCAACAAATATGCCACCGCGGCCGCAGCAATCGCGAATCGAAGGCTGATAAGGTCGCCCAGAAAGCCCATCGGCAAAGCGCCTACAAACATAAGCGCGACACCAACACTCCAGAGGCTCATCGCCCTGCCTGTGTAGCGTTGAGAGGTCATCAACTGTATCAACGTACTTCCCAGAGTAACGAAGACCATACGCCCGCCGCCTACGAATAACATAAGAAAAAGAGCCAGCCAATACCAGTGAACGAATGAAAATGCAAATATCGCTATGCCGTACACCACAGAGGCCCACAGCATGACCCGCCATTTGGACTTAATGTCCCCAAGCACAGCCATAGTCGCATTACCCACCAGCGAGCCTATACCGGCAAACATCAGCAGTGTTCCAGCGCCTTCCGCTCCAAGATTCAACTCTTGTTTAGCAAATGCCGGCATCAGCTGAGAAACAGGATGTATGAAGAAGCCCATAACGCACCCTATGGCAATAGTTGCAAAAACAGGCGGGACCTTCCAGGTGTATTTGACGCCGTCCATCATTTCTTTAGCGACTGAAGTTTTGCCAGTCTGAGGTAATGAGGTAACTCCGCTAATCATTAGTAGTGCAAGAATTCCTATTATGTAAAAAGCAGCATTCACATACAGCGCGAAGGCTATACCCAGGCCGCCGATTATAAATCCCGCTATCGATGGGCCGATGATCTGGGTTAGATTTTGCAGAGTGGAATTTAGAACGACCGCGTTTAATACGTCCTCTCGCGGGACCATATCACGAACAATGGCATGCCTTGCAGGAAACATTACCGCTTGTATCGCACCGATGACCAGAGACGCCACGTAGACCTGCCATACCTTTGCATTACCGGTAGCGGCAAGGACACCCAGGATTATCAAAATAGGCATGGTCAACAGCTGGCTAACAACCAAAAGCTTTATTCTGGAAAGCCTGTCAGCCAGCACCCCGCCGTACATCATGAATATCATCATGGGAACGCCCTGAAGGAAGATGACAATGCCGAGCTGAGAGGCCGAGTTTGTAAGCTCGAGTACCAGCCATCCGAGAGTCAACTGCTGCATACCCTGAGCCGTAGTCTGCCCGACAGCTCCGAATAAGAACCATTTAAAGTTCGGATGCTTAAGAGCTCTCAGCGCCGAGACGGCGGCGCTTTTTGGTTTAGCCTGT
>SHYL01000029.1 GCA_009692825.1 Dehalococcoidia bacterium
CTCGGCGACCATTACTTCACCCGTATGTCACACACACTACAGGTAATGCAGGTGGCACGCAGCATATCGAGTGCGCTTAACTTAAATGAAGACCTTACTGAGGCGATGTGTCTTGGTCATGACCTGGGTCATACACCGTTCGGCCACCTTGGCGAGCATGTTATTGCTGAACTAACGGGCAGTTTCAGGCACAACCGTCAGAGTGTACGGATTGTTGAAACACTTGAAAATAATGGCAAAGGCCTAAATCTATCCTGGGAAGTCAGGCAGGGAATCCTCAGGCATTCCAAGGGGCGCGACGATATAGTTGGAAAAGCTTCGCCCGATATCGACACGCTGGAAGCCCAGGTCTGCAAAATTTCCGATGCACTCGCATATATCAACCATGATGTGGGCGATGCCGTAAGGGCCGGAATCATAACCGAAAAATCCCTGCCCGCCAGCTCACTCCGAGTTTTAGGGGACACTTCCAGCAAACGTATAGATACGCTTATCCGGGATATCGTCCAGACTTCGTGGGCTGCAACTGGTGAAATAAAGACAGAGGGCGGCGGCGTACCTAAAATTATTATGAGCGAACCGGTAGAAAAAGCCGCAAACGAGTTGAGAGAGTATCTTTTTCAGAACGTATATCTTCCGTCTGGCGATACAACTCAGGCCAAGCATGCTGAAGAGATATTGAAATTGCTTTTCAAGTATTACATGGACTACCCGAATTCTATTCCTGAGGAGTTCAATATAAGAGGCGAGCCGAAACAGCAAACAGTTGTCGATTATCTTTCCGGCATGACCGATAGATATGCGCTGCGCATGGCTGAAAAGATTGCGCCGGGGATATCCAAAGGTATGGAACAAGATCCGCAATGGATAACAGGCGAATAATGAAATCAGATAATTATTATCAAAAAAGGCTGGTAAGATTCCTAATACTTTTATAGAATCTATCTAGCCAGTAATTTTTTAGCCTGTATTACGGATAAAAGTCATGACCGCTCTGGATGATGTCAAGCGTCGTCTGAACATTGTGGATGTGGTAAGTGACTATGTCGCCCTGAAAAAAGCGGGGCGCAACTTCAAAGCGGTTTGCCCATTTCATTCCGAAAAAACCCCTTCGTTTTACGTGTTCCCTGACAAGCAATCATGGCACTGCTTTGGCGCCTGTGCGACGGGCGGAGATGCCATAGGCTTCGTGATGAAACGGGAGAACCTGTCATTCAACGAGGCTATGGAGAAACTTGCGAGACGGACCGGAGTAGATATAACCCGCGCTAGCGATCCCGGCAAAATGAATCTCGAAAAGAGACTTCGAGCACTCAGTGAAGACGCCGGCGAATTTTTTCAGAGTTTGTTATTAAACTCTCCCAGCGCTGAATCCGTCAGGCAGTACGTTGCTAAACGCGGTATCACAGCGGAAAGCCTAAAGAATTTTGGTGTTGGTTGGGCGCCGGACGGATTTAACATGCTCCTTAGCCACCTCGAACGGCGAGGGTATGAATCTAGGGAGATTGTCGCCGCGGGGCTTGCGCTTGTTGGAGAACAGGGTTCCGTAAGGGATAGATTTCGTAACCGCTTGATGTTCACTATCAGGGATGACCGTGGCCGTATCGTAGGTTTTGGTGGCCGTGCGCTCGATCCTGACGACGAACCAAAGTACATGAATTCGCCTCAGACAGTTATTTTCGACAAGAGCAGCATTCTGTACGCCATTGACCATGCCAAAGATTCCATTAGGGAAACAAACCAGGTCGTGATCGTTGAAGGCTATATGGATGCCCTCATAGCTCACCAGCAGGGATTTCACAACGTTGTGGCTTCAATGGGTACATCATTAACGGACCTTCAGGTCAGCATATTGAAACCGTTAGCCGGCAATTTTGTTATGGCGCTGGACCCTGATGCTGCGGGCGATGAGGCTAACTTGAGGGGCCTCGAAATACTCTTCGGTATTTTTGTTAAAAACCAGGCTTCGCAAAAGGCGCAGGGACTAACCGTTACTGAAGCTGCTGAACGCTCCCTAAAAGTGATGAATATGCCGAGGGGAAAGGACCCCGATGAAATCATCCTTGAATCAAGAGATAAGTGGACGAAACTTGTTGCGGCCGCAAGCCCTCTGCTGGACTACATCATTGATTCACTATCGAAACGCGTAGATTTGAAGACCGACAATGGGAAGAACGTACTTCTCGAACGTCTCCTGCCCATGGTCGCGAGGACCAGCATTGCCACTCGCGAAAGATATATTGAAAAGCTCAGCCATATCGTTGGTCTGGACGAACGCGTTCTTAGAGACTACGCCATTAATTCAACAAGAGGCTCCGGGAAAAACAGGATTGCGGTTGAAACATTCGCAGCGGTGTCGCGTTTCCTTTCGGTAGAACCGTTAGAAGAGCACCTTCTGCATATGCTTATTTTGTACCCTGAGTTGCGGGACAGTGCGCGCAGCATAGCACTTGAGACACTTAACCTGGCGGAACATAGAGAAATCCTTCAGGCTATACTAGAACATCCTTCGGAGGATGATATGGTTTTTCAGCTTGATGGGGTGCCATCTGAGATCGTCCAAAATCTTATGAATAAGCTAGCAATTCCTTCAAATATTTCTGAAAGACGGTGGGAATTTCAAACGCTTGTAGGGCGTCTTGAAGATACCAGGCTGCTTGACCTAAAGAAGCGCGAAGCTGAGATGTTCGACGCTCACCAGGATGCATCAGAAGAAGAACTGGAACTGATAAGGATCCAGGCTGCTCAAACGAATGAGATACTAAAAAATCGTTTTGCTGACCGAAGGAGAACAGTAGATGTATAAGTCCCGGGATAAGATGCCTACTCCGACAAAAGCAACTTCTGTTTCAGTAAAGAAAACTAATCTTGCGGTCCGGGAAAAATCTCCTCCGGCAAAACTCAAGCATCAAAGTTCTCAGCCCCAGAAAAAAGTAGAAGTCCCTAAAAACAAGACCATTGTCCTCCATCGATCCAACCTCAGCGTCAAGGTGAAGTCCGTTTCAGTATCTAACACAGAGATCCATTTGAACGGTTCGGGCAGCAGAATATCCAAAATCGTTTCTTCTAAAACCAGCAAAATCTCGATAGAAGATACAAAAATCAGAAAAATGTCCGGAGATAACGACTCATTTCTTCCTCGCTCCAAAAAGAACAGCGTGAACGGTGCTAAAAAAGGTCTTCTGAAATTAGTTCCTTCTAATCTGGACGAAATGGATGAAGAGGACGAGGATGCGCCCGACACGATAACCCTGGAAGAAGAAGCTGAACTCAAAGAGACGCTATATGCAGCCGTTAAGCTTGTGGGCAAACTTAAGGTAGAGACCGAAGAAGATGCCGATGAAGATTCAGACGATGAAGATTTGATAGATGATGAGGATGAGCCGACAACTTCAAAGGCCTCCACAACCACTATAAAACCCAGGGTGCCGGTCATAGCAATAACAGACGGCGAAGATGAATGGGCTGAGCGTATTCCTACCCCTGAAGAACTGGAGACAGTAAGGATAGAGGAAGAGTCAGAAGAGGAAGCGCCCACCGGTAAGTGGTTCGAAGAGCATGAGATGACCGATGATCCGGTCAGGATGTATCTTCGCGAAATAGGCCGAGTGCCTCTGCTGACAGCAAAAGACGAAAAAGCCCTGGCACGGCAGATAGAGTGCGGAAAGTATCTCGAAGCGATTGAAAACCAGCTGATTCCCGACCTCGGCCGCCCGCCGACATCTACCGAAACCATTCTGGCCCTGCTATACAGGCTGTTCGATGACGATGCACAGCTCATTAACAGCCTTTTCTCAGAGATAAACCAATCAAAACAGATCACGCTTTCGGAAATCGTTACGAACCAGAAGATACGCCAGCTTGTTGACGGCGAATTGAGTATGGATCTTTTGCAGAAACTGGCGAAGGCGCATAAGAGGTCCCCGGAGGAATCAGCGGCGGATATTCAGGCTTTCTCACTGGACAGCCGCATGTTGCCTCGCGAAGCTATAGAAATAAGCGGCTCGGACAGTACTCTCGAAGAGCTCGGCGCGTTGCTGCACCAGCAGAAATTCTACGCAAAGTTGAAGAGCAACGACGGCCAGTTCAGATATCACCTTGAGTCTTTCCGCCGCGAGGCCGACCAGGCGCAGCGCCATCTGACCGAAGCGAACCTCCGCCTCGTAGTAAGCATGGCGAAGAAATACGTGGGCAGAGGCATGTCCCTGCTGGACCTCATCCAGGAAGGCAACCTCGGTCTCATACGCGCGGTCGAGAAATTTGATTACCGCCGTGGATATAAATTCAGCACGTATGCCACATGGTGGATACGCCAAGCTATCACGAGAGCCATCGCTGATCAGGCGCGCACGATACGCATACCGGTGCACATGGTTGAGACCATAAACAAGCTCATGCGCGTCAGCCATAGGCTAGTGCAGGACCTCGGCCGCGAGCCCACCAGTGAAGAGATAAGCAAGGGCATGGAAATCACGCCGAGCAAGGTGCGTGAAATCATGAAAATTTCTCAGGAGCCCGTATCGCTTGAGTCGCCTATCGGTGAAGAGGAAGACAGCCATCTTGGCGACTTCATCGAGGACCACGCTATCATGGCGCCAGCGGATGCGGTATCTCACCAGCTGTTGAAAGAGCAGATGGGTGAAGTACTGGAGACACTCAATTTCAGGGAGCGCCGTGTGCTGGAACTCAGGTTTGGCCTTGAGGACGGTCGGTGCCGTACCCTTGAAGAGGTCGGTCAGGCATTTGGTGTAACGCGCGAGCGCATCAGGCAGATCGAGGCGAAAGCGCTCCGTAAGCTCAGGCACCCCACCAGGAGCAAGAAGCTCAAAGACTTCTTGGAGTAGCCTTCGAATCCTGCGGTTTGCAGGGCGTTGGTTCCTACCGGATGTATAGAAGGGTGCAACCCTTCTGACGGGGTGAGTGAGGGGGTGTCCCCTCGGTTTATCTAAGTCCCCTTCCTACACCTAGAAAGGGGTAAGGGGAAGGTCTAAAGCCCATAAATGCCTATGCCCACACATCAAACCTTTTTGTTCAAAGTATCGGAAACGTAATGGACCCACAAGAAAAGGTTGCGCACGCCCTTGCCAACACTCGCGTACTGCTTTACCCGCGCCAGGCGCTGGCAACTTTCGGCTCAACTACGATTAATTACTACTTCCTTGCCGAAATTATGGACCGCGTCGATGAGGTGCGTCTAAGCACAGGCAAAATCACGGCTGAGCGGCCGAAAATCATCACGCGTGAGTACTACCAGTCCGTCATGCTGGAAGGCTTCGGAGAAGATGCGTTCGATTACATTAATTGGCTGAAGAGCAATGACGATAATCTGCGCTTTCTTGAGTACGGCTACCAGTTCAAAAAAGAGGAGGCTTTTCAGCAGACCTACAAAGAGCCGATGAAAGCGTTTGCGGACAAAATGTACGCCAGGCTCAAGGAAGAAAACGATAGCTTTGCCAGCCTTGTAGTGGGCATAGATAATCTGCAGGAGATTTCGCTGGCTAGCCTGATGGTGGATGTCATCAAGGGTTCGATACCCACGAACGCGATGGAGATGCATAACCGCAAGCTGTTCGAGGAAGAGCAGGGCATACCCAGAGGCGTCCGCGATGAGATGGAGACGGCGTTCAATTCTGTAGACGGCCCGTCGAAGATGGACGCGCTAGGCGATTTGCTTAGGCGCTACGGGCTATTTGAGTACTACCAGGACAGGTTCTATTACCTCATCAGGAAATTCCAGGGACAGCGCTAGCTATCTTGGCATGTTGGGCATGCCGGGGATACGCAGCTTGCCACCCTGCAATCGTTTCATGATGTCTTTCGCCTGCTTGAACTGAGTCAGCAGACGGTTCACATCTGCGGGCGTTGTGCCTGAGCCGGCTGCGATGCGTTTGCGCCTGCTCCCACCGATGATTTCCGAGTTTTTCCGCTCGTGAGGGGTCATGGAGTAGATGATGGCTTCCACTTTTTTCATCTGCGCATCGTCTCCGCCTCCGCCGGGCATCTTTTTCGCCATGGCGCCCATGCCGGGGATCATGTCCATTATCTGGCTTAGCGAACCCATCTTTTTAACCTGCTGGAGCTGACCAAGAAAATCGTCGAGATCGAAGGTGGAGTTTTTCATCTTCTTCTCAAGCTCTTTGGCCTTCTTCTCGTCGAAGGCGTCCTGCGCTTTTTCGGCCAGCGTTTGAATGTCGCCCATGCCCAGGATGCGCTGCCCGACACGGTCCGCGTGGAATATTTCCAGCGCGTCAATTTTTTCGCCGACGCCGATGAACTTGACCGGCACGCCAGTGACGCTTGCGATGCTTAGCGCTGCGCCGCCTCGTGCGTCGCCATCGAGCTTGGTCATTATCAGGCCGTTCACGCCGACCTTATTCTTAAATTCTTCGGCGGCGCGGACGGCGTCCTGTCCGGTCATAGCGTCGACAACGAGCAGGATGTTTTCAGGCTTGAGCCTGTTCTTGATCTCGGCGACTTCTTGCATCATGTCTTCATCGATGTGGAGGCGGCCGGCGGTGTCGATGAGGATCCAGTTGATGCCAAGTTCTTTGGCCTTCTGCACGCCGTGGGTAGCGATGTCCCATGCTTTTACCTTAGTGCCTTCGCTGTACACGGGGATGTCCAGCTGTGCGCCAAGCTGGGTGAGCTGTTCGATGGCGGCAGGTCTGTAAATATCGGCGGCGATCATCAGCGCTTTCTGGCCCTGCTTGCGCAGGTTTAACGCGAGCTTTGCCGTGGTGGTGGTCTTGCCAGAGCCCTGCAGGCCGACCATCATGATGATGTGGGGTGGCGGGCTGGAAGAGATAAGTCCGCGCTGGACCTGGGTTTCGTAGGCCTGAGCCTGTTCAGGCGTGGCGTCCACCGGGCGGCCGCTAAGCACAGCCACGAACTCGTCCATGACTATTTTTATGACCTGCTGTGCGGGAGACAGGCCTTCGAGGATATTTACGCCGAGGCAGCGGGCGCGTATGCGGGCCTGCAGGTCTTTGACGACTTTGAAGTTTACGTCTGCTTCAAGCAGGGCGAGACGCACTTCACGCAAAGCCTCGTCGACGTCTTTTTCGGTCAGACGGCCGTGGCTGCCAAGCTTTGTGAATACGGCAGTTAGTTTATCGGTTAGCGCATCAAACATTAGTTAAATTATAGGTTTGTGAAGGGGAGAGGCTTTCTCAGACTTCACTGAGACCAAAGCGTCGATCTTCTCGCCGAGCTTATAAACTCTATCTTCGAAGCTAAGCCGAAGCTCAATCCTTTTCTTATTTAAGCCAAACATGTTTATTATGCCCTAGCCCGCGGGTCTGACAGTGTGACGATGTAGCTCTGCTTGCTCATGAGCTTAGCCGACAGCCACTCCGGCAGACGCTTCTGGGATTCGTCCACGACGAAGACGGTGGGCAGGTTGTTGGTCTGACGGTAGTTCACAAGCTGGTACAGTGTGGACTCTTCCCACTGCGTCGGCGGGAATTTACCAACGTCGTCAACGATGAGGAACGGCGCGCGCATCACTTTCTGGAGGATGCGTTTGTCGCGGCCTTCCGAGATGCCGCTCTTCCTGGCCTCGCGGTCATCATCGAAGCGCATGGACTGACGGACGGCATCCATAAGCTCATGCGAGAAGATATAGAGCGCGTCGTTGGACTGCGCCTGTCTTTCGTGGGCGATAGCGGCGGCAAAGTGCGTCCTGCCTGAGCCTGCGGTGCCGCGTATAACAAGCCAGCCCTTTGGCCTCTGGGCATATAGTTTTGCATCCCGAATTGCGTCTGATATCTGCTTGCGGCTATCTACTGGAATCTTCGGGAAATTTACGCTGAACTTATCGAAGGTTTTTTCCTTGATGTCAGGCCTATCGATAGCGTTCAGTTCGATAAGCTCTGCAGACGAACCGTCGAGGTGCAGCGAGAACAGCTTAGACAGGCCTTCGTCGCAGAGGCGCATACGGAGGCGCTCATCGAGATCATCGCGCCGAAGGTTGCTAGTGACGACGGTGGGCAATCGAGAGTTATACCGGTGGTTAATAAGCTGGAACAGCTTCTCCTGCGCCCATGCGGTGCTGCTGTTGGCGCCGAGGTCGTCCAGGACCAGCAATGGGGCGTTGCGCACCTGCTCGAAAAGCTCGTCGTAGGTCACTTCGCTTTCTGGTGCGAACGCAGAACGCAGGTGGTCCAGCAGGTCAGGCGTCACCATGAAAAGCGCTGGCTCTCCGTGTGCGATGCGCTCGTTGGCGATGGCGGCGGCGATATGCGTTTTGCCGGTGCCGCTCGGGCCCATCAGCACGAGCCAGCCGTCAGGATTGACGGCGTATGCCCTTGAAGTGTCGAATATCCTCGCGAATAGTTCCTGCGTGTGCTCTTCCGGCGACTGGCCTTCACGGATGAGATTATCGAAGGTCTTGCTCGTCAGCGGGCCAAGGTTGCTGTACTTCTGCAATCGCTCTGAACGCTGGGCCACGGACTGCTTTGCCATACACTCGCACGGGAACGGCTTACCGAAATTGGGATGATTCGGCGCGACATCGTGGGTTACCCAGCCGGCGTCCTGGCAAATGAGGCATACTGGCGCTGAAACGTCAGCGGTCTGCGGCGTTTCGCTGTTGGGATTTTTGGATATACCGTTCCCAGTCCGTCTCCGCAGCAGTATGTCCCGTAGACTCTCCATCGTTTTTACCCTCGCGTTCCCATCGTTTAAGTAAGTAGCCGACCGTGCCCAGACTGCGTTTGTTCCGGGTAGAGGCCACTTTGAAAGCCTCAACGATCCACCCGTTAGGATATGTGCTCTCCATGTCCTTCAACTGTTCTGCAATCATAGGTGTAAGCAGGCCGAAATTATCCTCGTACAGCGAGAAGATATCCTGGTTCGATTTCTCAGCGGTCTTGAGAGGCGTTTTCTCATCGGCGGACGTTTGTGAGCCTGAAGATATCCTTGCCGCCGCCTCCCTGCCAGACTGAGTATTGACCAGGAAAAGCTCCTGCACACCATTATCGGTTTTTACAGTCGATTGGAGAAGGATACCGCGCTTTACCGCGAGCGCGAGCCCCTGCTGGAGCTCCATCTGCGCGTCACGTCCGGCCGCGCTGAGGCTTTTTTGCAGCGTGCGGTCCTGCTTGAGCTCCGCGAGCGTTACGCCCCGAGGCCACGTTTTCTTCTGCGTCACCAGGTACATGACATGCAGTGTAACCTTCAGCTCCGCGAGATCGGTTATCTGCGGCAGCAGGGAAGTTACGTATGCCATGGGCACGGGGGTAACCTGGGAGGCAGATGCTGGGAGGCCTTCAAATTTCATGTGGTTGGTACGTCCTGTCGCTATTATCTGTGAAACTCATTGGAGTTGAAAGTGGCTTTAACTTCATAATCTGTAACCTCTTGTCCTGAATCCTTGGATTTGTCCTTATGCTTACCATCCATCCCCTCGGTCCCCTTCCTTTTCTGGAAGGGGATGAAATTAGGCCTGAGGGACACCCCCAGTTCCCCCGTCAGGAAGGGCTTTCCCTTCCTGAACCGCGTGATGAAATTGAGGATTTAGTCGTATTGTTGCGCTCCGACTCCCGCTGAAAATATATTACATTGTGGCTTAATAGCTTGTTTTGTTGTAAATATAAGATGAATTTAGGCGTAAAAATGGGTTCGTTTCGCAAAAAAAGCCCTTTTAGAAATAGGACCATCCCCATAACCCCTTCCTGCAAGGAAGGGGACTTTAAACAACCGAGGGGACGCCCCTCGCTCATCCCGTCAGGAGGTGCTGCGCGTCCTGAACCTCGCTTGAATTCATTGTCTTGATTCATTGAATGGATCGCCATTAATAAGAATATATGTTCTTATGGTAATACTAGCGAGGTGGGAATGCAAGTGAAAATGGTGAGACAAGAATGCGCAGGTCCTTCAATCGAAAGAGCTGCGCATTTAAGAAATCCTTAGACGATACGAGGAGTCTTTATTTCCCCTTGGCGGTAGTTGCTAGCGGTGTCCTTGAGGGATGTGCTTTAAGATAATCGCGCTTGGCTTGCTGTCTCTTGAATTTAGCACGATGTTTGAGTGCTACTTTTCTTCCGACTGAGTTCATGTTGGCCTCCCTGACTGTCGTAAGTGACCAGCTATCTAGTTGGCCACGTCAAGCGAAGCATAACACAGTTGGAGTGAGATAACCTTTTATTAAAGGATACGCTAGCTTGCTAAAGCATTTAACCTATACATATGTTTGATTTTTCTAGTGTTTGGAACATAGCATTTCGCACGCTCATCATCTACTCGGCCGTCTTTATCGGGCTGCGGATCACAGGTAAGCGTCAGCTCGGCCAGATGACGCCCTTCGATCTGGTCCTGCTTCTGCTCATCGCCAACTCCGTCCAGAATTCGATGCTCGGGACAGACTCGTCCGTGACGGGCGGTTTGGTAGCGGCGGGGGTGTTGGTCGCATGCAACCTTGCGCTAGCGTTTGTGGGGAAGCGGTTCGGGTTCGCGCAGAAATTGCTCAAAGGAAGCCCAGTGGTATTGGTAAACCATGGCGAGTTTGTGCAGGAGCATCTGCTCAAGGACGGCATCGGTGAGAGCCAGGTTATGATGGCGATACGAGAGCACGGCTTGAGCAATGTGGAGGATGTGGAGTTAGCCGTCCTGGAGACAGCCGGCACGATAAGCGTGGTGCCTTTATCAGCTAAACCTATGCGAACAACGAGGCGCATCAAATTTCTCGGGCGGCGATAGATGGGCACCACTAAAGAGCAGATAACGATAAAGGCGCCGAAAGGTTTTGTTTTCACATATCTTGAGGACATATCCAACCGTGAGAGGATAATGTCTGAGAGCTTTGGCGCGTTCAGGCTAATTTCGCCACAATCGAAGGGCACTGGCGCGAAGGTTAGCTTTGGCGCGAAAGCGCTCAAAAACGCGCCCTCGGAGTTGGAGATTGGGCGGGTGCAGTGGCCGCGCTCGATCGAGGAGAAGGGATCGCTTGGCGAGCGCAAGTTCAAGACGATTTACAAGTTTGAGGACACGGCAACAGCGGACACCCTGCTCACGGTGGAGCTTGAGTTTGAGGAGCGCGAAGGCCTGGGTAAATTCATGCCGGGCGATTCGACCAAGTCAATAATGACTTCAGCATACCAGAAGATGCTTCAGGTTTTGAAGGCGACGCTCCAGGCACATATACACTAAGAGGTTTATTGGGAATTTGATTCCAAATACGCCAATCGACGGCTGGCATTACAGAGGCGGCATCGGACTAGACGAGCCCGACACGTTTATAGGTTATTTGTTTTTGCGAAGATAAAACACGACCAACACAATGATGAGGATTACAACAAGAGCCCCTACACTTATGTACATTTTGTCTCCTAGTAAGTATTGTGCTTGAGTCACCTTAAACCAAAACAAAGACTACTTCAACCTTTGGCGGGCGATAACCTATTGTTACAGCGGCGGCAGGCGGACTTTCATACCGACCGTCAGCCCGACGCGTTTGGCGGAGCCGGCGTTCAGTTCGATAACGTATTTTCCTTCAGCATTCGGCCTGATGAGAGTCAAGTCTGCGTCTGCTTTGCCCAACTCGGTTGGAATGTCAGCCTTTATGTCGGCGACTGTGCCGTCTTGGGCGAGCCAGATCATATCCAGCGGGATGAGCGTGTCTTTCATCCAGAAGTTCCCCTTAGCCGCAACGTCGAAAACGAAAAGCATACCTTCGTTTTCTGGCATACTCGCGACGCCTATCAAACCTTTGCTGCGCTCGTCATTCGTGTCGGCAATCTTCAGGATGAAGGCTACGTTGTTGAGGTCCACGCGAATGGTGTCAGCGGGCAGGGGTGTTTGGATGGGAGGGACCGCGGTGGGTGTTGGCGATGCGGCTACGGTTGGGACAGAGGTAGGAGTTGGTTGGTCAGAGCCACCGCAGGAGACGGTTGCGACGGCAAGGAGGATTGCCAGGGGAACATAAATCCCTTTTGAACGAAAGCCATTCTGTTTATTAGAGCGTTCCATCGTTACTTAGGAACCATCCCATTGCCCCTTCCTTTCCTGGAAGGGGAATTAATGTACTTCTAGGGGACACGCCTAGAACCCCGTCTGAGAGGCCTTGCCCTCCATGAGGATACGGGGTCGGAGCACTGAACTCCCGCTGGAGAATGTAATAATTCGAGTAGGAATCAGCGGCTCAATCTCATGTTACTAATTTTAGAACAGTGAGCCCTGCGGTGGAGTCTCTGGCTCTTTGCTGTTCTTGTAGGGGACGCCGATATGCTCGTAGGCCAGCTTGGTGGCGACGCGGCCCCTCGGTGTGCGGGAAAGGAAGCCGAGCTGCATAAGATAAGGTTCGCTGATGTCCATTATGGTGTCGGCTTCTTCGCTGATGGATGCTGCGATGGTCTCGAGACCAACAGGGCCGCCGTCGAATTTATCGATAAGCGTGTGGAGCACCTTGTGGTCGAGGTCATCTAAACCGTGGTCGTCCACATCTAGGCCTGCGAGCGCTTCCTTTGCTGTTTTGCCCGTGATGACGCCGTTGGTTTTGACTTCCGCATAATCACGCACGCGCTTAAGCAATCGGTTGGCCACGCGAGGCGTGCCGCGGGAGCGCATGGCTATTTCCTTGATGCCGTCAGGCTCAGCCTTAATGTTGAGAATACTGGCGGAACGTTTGACTATCTCATTGATGGCGTCTTTCGAGTAGAAGTCCAGCCTGAACACAGAGCCGAACCTGTCACGCAGAGGAGCGCTCAGCATGGCGTAACGTGTAGTGGCGCCGATAAGCGTGAACTTCTTGACGGCTAGCCTTATATTTCTTGCGCCCGGACCTTTGCCTAGCACGATGTCCAGCGCGTAGTCCTCCATGGCAGGGTATAGCACTTCTTCGACGACATGGCTCAAGCGGTGGATCTCATCAATGAATAAGACGTCGTTTTCAGCGAGGCCTGTGAGGATAGAGGCGAGATCGCCGGCGCGCTCGATAGCGGGGCCTGCGGTTATGCGGAGGTTTACGCCCATCTCGGCGGCGATGATGTGGCCGAGCGTGGTCTTGCCAAGACCGGGCGGGCCGTACAGGAGGACGTGGTCAAGCGGTTCTTTGCGCTTCTTGGCGGCGGCGATGGCTATGGAGAGGTTACCCTTAACCTTTTCCTGGCCAATGTAGTCAGACAGATGCTTCGGGCGAAGGCTGTTATCGAGGGTGGCGTCCTCAGGCTTCGATTTGGATGATACGATGCGTTCTGCCATACCTGTTCACGCTTGATTCTAGCACAAACATACTAATTTTCATATCAGATTTGACGAATGCCAGAGCGTTACCCAGCTATATGAGCATCTTGCAGATTTCCAAAAAACCTCTTCGGGAGGCTTGCTTTGATTAACCTCCGAAAGCTGTTAGGATTCATGGCATTCAAAAAGAGGGAGATTTTTAGGATGAATACCCTTGAATGCCCCACGTGCCATTATCGTACGGCTTTGGTCTTACAGAAGAAAGGTATCGCCAGTCGTAACAGTGTACACGATAAGGACCGGGGCCGCGCGACTCTAGTATTGAATTACATGGATTGCTAGCTTTACGGCAATTTAAGCGTCGCTTATAATCCACTTACCTTGCCAGAAGAGAAACAGCAAAAGTTAGCGATCGTCGTGAAGAGCGACACCTATGAAGATATGGTGCTCGCGCTTTCGTTTGCGGGAATCGCCGTCAACTCCGGCATCGAAACGGCGATGTTTTTCACCAGCCGCGCGTCACGTGTGCTGAAAAAGGGCGGATTTGAAGAGTTAGAGAACGCCCCGCTGGATGCGGTCGGGGAGAAATACAGGGACCGCTGCGCAGAGATGGGGTTCGCTAACATGGCGGATGTGCTGGGCCAGCTCAAGCAGAAGGGCGGCCTGCGCGTCTACGTCTGCACCAGGGGCATGCGGGGGTTCGACATACGGCAGGAGGACCTGATACCGCAGTGCGACGGCGTTATTGGCACCGCCACGTTTTTACTTCAGGAAATCATGACGTCCACCTCAATCGTTACATTCTGATTAAATTTTTGTCACATACGGGATTTTAGCCATTCTTTAATCCCCTTCCAGTGTTGAAAGAGTACTTCTTGGAAGGGGACTTAAGAAGAACCGAGGGGGCACTCCTCGCTCTCCACGTCGGAGAGGGCTGCGCCCCTCCGAACTCCTTCACGTCGTGCTTTGCAGCGCTCCTTCTGGGATGACAGTAGCTAACTTCTTGCTATCTCACCAGATTCTTTCCAGAGGATACGTGGGTGGTACACAGGGTGAAAGGGTAAGAGGTTTGGATGAGCAGGCGCAGACCCATAATTTAAAAATAGAGTTATACTTTACCGAATTTTTCGTTAGGGCCTGATAACTCTTTTAAACTTGGCTGTACCGAACAGCACTTCGTCAAAAAAGTGCTAGGCTGTTACGGCACAGAAAGAAGAGCAAAAGCTCTTACGAACGGTTCCTTTATTTAATTTCGGAGGAAGAAATGGCTGAAACGGCAGAAGATAAATTTCAAAAAGGCCTAGAAGGGGTAATGGCTGCTGAAACAGCCCTTTGCTACATCGATGGCCAGGCTCACCCTACAGGCATACTCAGGTATAACGGCTACACGATAGAAGAGCTTTGCGAGAACTCAACCTTCGAAGAGGTGTGCTACTTACTCTGGCACAACGAGCTTCCGACCAAGGCACAGCTGGAGCAGTTCAAGGCACAGCTCGTAGCGAATAGAGACCTCCCGCCTGAAATCATCAAGCTGCTGGCCTCTTTCCCCAAGGACGCGAACCCCATGGACGTGCTGAGAAGCGCTACGTCCTGCCTGGCACTGTTCGATCCTGACAACAAGGACAACTCTGCGGCCGCCAACGAGCGTAAAGCGTTCAGGATCACGGCACGCATGTCCACGCTGACGACCACCTGGCACGCGATGCGCCAGGGCCTTGAGCCGGTCAGGCATAACCCGAAGCACAGCATGGCGGCAGATTTCATGTACCGCCTGCTCAGGAAAGAGCCCGACCCCGTTGAAGTAAAGGCGTTTGACGTCGGACTGATACTACAGGCTGAGCATGGCTTCAACGCATCTACATTTGCTGGACGCGTAACTGTCAGCACGCTCTCAGATATCTACTCAGGTATTGTCTCGGGCATAGGCGCACTGAAGGGCCCTTTGCACGGCGGCGCAAACGAGAACGTGGTCAAGATGCTGCTCAAGATAGGCGAACCTTCAAAGGTTGATTCATCAATCAAAGAGATGCTTGCCAACAAGGAACGCATCCCAGGTCTCGGACACCGCGTTTATAAGACGATGGACCCGCGAGCTGCCGTGTTGATTAAGTATTCGAAGCAGCTCGGCGAGCGCGCGCACGACACGAAGTTCTACGAGATGTCCACGCAAATACAGACGCTTATGAAGCAGCTTAAAGGCTTCGACCCGAACGTGGACTTCTACTCTGCATCCGTGTTCTACTACTTGAAGATACCGACGGACACCTTTACACCAGTATTTGCGATCAGCCGCGACGCAGGCTGGCTCGGAAACTTCATGGAGCAGTACAGGGACAACCGCCTACTCAGGCCGCTGGAGAAATACATCGGCTATCAGGAACGCCCGTATATGGCACTCGAAAAACGCTAAAAGTCGACTAGAAACAAAAAGGGGCGGGCAAAACCGCCCCTTTTTGTTTTGCGTGCCGATGTACCTCTAACCGAAACCTGGATATTTCAGGATACAAAAATAAGTTTTGGAGGGCGTTCAAGATTTTTGAGGTACATTAACAAAATTAAAAGGGACGTTATACTATACATAATGTATAAACATAACGAGATAATTTGTACGAGAGAGGTACCATTCCTATCCTAATTAGCTTGACACCTACGAACAACCCAAATATAATTCAGCCTTGTT
>SHYL01000030.1 GCA_009692825.1 Dehalococcoidia bacterium
CAGCTCGACAATGCTTGCTGGAATGATTGGCGGCGGCTTACTGCTGTTGGCAACCGGTGGGATGATACTTCGCAGGAAGCACTCAGCCTAGGGTTACTCTTGTTAAGAATTAAAAAGGCCTTCGAGCAATCGGGGGCCTTTTCTTTTACCCTTGATATGCTTATTCAACTAGTATTTTCCCGGCATAAAATATCTAAATAAAGTTTTGTAATGGGAATCAAAATAGGTACGCCTAATGCACGCTTGTTTGACAAAGCCTACGCACTCTCTTATGCTAAGGCAGTGTTTGATATTTTTAGGTAATTTCATATGGAAAAATTAAAAGACCTCTACTTTAACGATAAGGGTTTTATTTTTGACCCTGAGAGTGGCTCTATCTACAGTCTCAACACGACCGGGGCGTTCGTGGTAAAGCAGCTTCAGAAGGGTGCGACTGTGAGCCAGATAGGGCAGGAGTTCCGTAAGAATTTTGAAGTTAACGGGGCAAAGATAGAAAAGGACTTGCAGGAGTTCTTAGACCTCCTTCTAAGCTACGGTTTTTTAATACGCTCACCTTCTTGAAAACTTGATTTACAGAATAGCCGTAACCGGCCTTAACGCAACTGACGACCC
Source organism: Dehalococcoidia bacterium (assembly GCA_009692825.1). Taxonomy (GTDB): domain Bacteria; phylum Chloroflexota; class Dehalococcoidia; order SHYB01; family SHYL01; genus SHYL01. Next base: position 613 of record SHYL01000030.1, read on the forward strand.
TAATCCAGGCGTAGCTGTCATCCGCAGCCTTCGAGCTGACCCTGAGTGGCAGAATAGCCTGCATATAGTTGGCCTCGCTTACGATGCTATGGACACTGGTATATACAGCGATGGGCTCCTGGATGAGGTCTATATGCTGCCTTACGCTTACCAGGGTGAAGGTGCGTTTTTGCACAGGATGCGGGAGATAAGACAAAAAACAAAGATAGATGTGCTCATTCCCAATCTGGACGGCGAATTATTGAATATTATACGTTCAGAATCTTTACTTAATAACATCGGTATCCATGTCCTGGTTCCTTCTGAGTCCAGTCTTAAGATGCATTACAAGAATGTGCTTGCGGATTTCTGCAATGCCAACGGGATCCCGGCGCCACGAACCCAGGTTATCTACGATTACAAGCAGCTGGAAGATGCGGGGAGAGCACTTGGATACCCCTTTGTCGTAAAGGGCATCCTTCACGAAGCTCATACCGCTTACTCCCTCCAGCAGGCGCATGCATATTTCGATCACGTCAAAAACAGGTGGGGCATACCGCTGATTGCCCAGCAATACATCTCCGGTGAGGGCCGTGGTGTAGCAGCGCTGTGCAATAGGAAATCAAGGGTGATCGGGGCAGTAGCTATGCGAAAGCTTGTAGTTACTGAAGCTGGCAAAGGGTGGGCAGGCGTTACAGTAGCAGACAAGGAAATTATGGCCCTTTCCATGAAGATTCTTGAGGGGCTTAAATGGGTCGGTCCGCTAGAGCTTGAATTCGTTAGAGAAGAAAAGACCGGCAAACTTTATTTACTGGAAATCAATCCAAGGTTTCCTTCTTGGATATATCTCACTGCCAGGGCAGGCCAAAATCTGGTTAAGAGTGCGGTTGAGCTATCTCTGGGCAAGACTGTAAAGCCATTCACTACTTATAAAGAAGGCGTAGTCTTTATAAGACATGCTATTGATGAAATTTGCGATTTGGAGAGACTCGCGCAGATAGTCGACAAAGGTGAGCTTGTATTTAAAAATAATCGAAAGGGCACATCAGAATGGTCAAAAAACGAGACCTCAAAGAGTTCTACGAAAAACCAACCATTGTTAAGCACCCCATAGGGTCACTCAATCGCTACAGTAAGCTGGCTTCGGCCGTTCCGTATGCTAGTATCGATGGGGTCCCGGTTGAGGAGCTTGTGCAGAGTTATGGCTCCCCATTGTATGTCGTCTCTGAGTCAGTACTGAGGCGTAAATATGCGGAATTATATCGCGCATTTAGCTTGCGCTATCCGTCCATAGCAATCGGATACTCCTATAAAACCAATTATCTATCCGCAATATGCTCGATACTTCATCAGGAAGGTGCCCTCGCGGAAGTAGTTTCTGGATTCGAATACGAAATAGCGGAATCCCTGGGCGTTCCAGGGAATCAGATAATCTTCAACGGCCCGCTTAAGAGACCCGCGGAACTGACAAAGGCCATATCTCAGGGCGCGCGTATCCACATAGATTCCTACGACGAACTTGCATTAATAGAGGAGATCGCACAGAAATTGGGCAGGACTGTCCCAGTTGCGATCAGAATGAACATGACTGTCGGCCCGCTTGCATGGGACAGGTTTGGCTTTAATCTTGAGGATGGGCAAGCTATGGATGCGGCGCACCGGGTCATATCTTCACCATGGCTCAAGCTTGTTGGTCTCCACGAGCATCTGGGCACATTTGTCCTGGACCCGGACTTGTATCGTCAGATGGCTGAAAAGCTCGCAAGTTTCGCTAGATCACTCATTGAATATGGGGTTACGCTGGAATATTTGGATATAGGCGGAGGCTACGCATCTCACAACACGCTGCATGACCAGTGGCTCCCCGCAGACTACGCGACCCCGACATTCGATCAGTATGCCGATGCGATATGCCCCACGCTGATCAAAAATTTACCGCAGCCCTTACCGCTGCTCATTATGGAGCCTGGCCGAGCTCTGGTTGATGAAGCGGTCCAGATGCTGACATCGGTAGTGTCAGTCCGAAACATGACCAGTGGCCAAAAAGGCGTAGTTATAGACGCAGGCGTTAATCTGCTTTCCAATGTTGCGTGGTATCGGTATGAAATACGGGCTGCTACTCTGGCGGGGAGCATTTCCGCAGGCAGCATTCTGGAGGAAGTTAACATCTACGGCCCTCTCTGTATGAACATAGACGTCTTACAGCACAAAGTTGCTTTACCGCCGCTTAGAGCCGGAGATGTTCTTATTATTAAGAACGTCGGTGCATATAACTTCACCCAGTCGACACAATTTATTCAGCCGCGCCCGGCGATAGTTTTGATCAACGAAGGGGAAGTTGAACTTATAAGAGTGGCCGAGAACATGGAATATATCAAACAACTGGACAAGGTTCCACAACGACTTCAATACAAGCCGAAACAAAAAGCACCCAGAGCAAAAAACTAAGCGATCAGGCCGACGACTATAGATTACGCACCGCATGGGCGCAAAGGTGCGGTGATTTCGTAGGTTCAATCCTCCGCGGGTTTAGTTCAATTCTTTTTTCCGATAAACCTCTGTTTGGAATTGTTTTGTGTTTTTTCTTATTCTTGAATCCATGGGTTGGTATTTCTGCATGTCTTGGCGCGGTCGCGGCCACTTTGTTAGCTCACGCATTAAGGGTGTCCAAAGCTCTGATCAAAACAGGGCTATTTTCGTTGAACGGCAGCCTAGTAGGGCTTATCCTAGGTCCCTACGTTGGCAACAATATCATGATGCTGTTAATAACTGTAGCAGGGGCAGCGCTAGCCGGATTCATTCTTTACGTTCTTTTAATTCAGCTATCTTTCAAACGCGGCTTGCCTGTGCTCACAGTACCATTTGTAATTAGCAGCTGGGTCGTTTTATTAGCGCTTCATTATCTCGATGCAGAGACGACTCCGAAGCTTATTTTTCTGTTCGACTGGGCGACCAGGTTTGAGTCTGCTATCGCAGACAAGCTCTCTACAAACTTAAGCCTCTTCTTTAGAAGCCTAAGCTGGATATTTTTCCAGGACAGCGTAATCCTTGGGATTACCGCTTTTATAATCTTGTTGCTTCATTCAAGGATAATGGGGTTTTTTGCCCAGGCCGGATTTCTTGTGAGTATGGCAGTTATCAGTTTAATACAGGTGTTCACGGGTGTGGAGTCTGGAGTCGAGGTCTGGGCCGTATTTAACAGCATCTTTATCGCTATGATGCTGGGTGGGCTCTTCGTAACCTTAACTGTGCAGGCCGCTATGCTCGCATTGACAGCAGCAGCGATTGGGACAGCTATTACTGTATTTATCCATACGCCGTTGACTGCACAGGGGTTGCCAGTATTAAATTTCCCGGCTAATTTTGTTACATTGCTAGTATTAGGGATCATAGGTGGTTCTATTGTGAAAGCTCATAAATTTGGACTTAATCCTGTGCCGCTGGTTAATGTGAGTTCTCCAGAAAAATCAGTCAGGCTTCCCAAGATATTTTCAAAAGATAAAGAGATTAAGCTTGCCCTTCCTTTTTGGGGCGTATGGTGTGTGGCACAGGGTAACCATGGGAATTTGACTCATTGGGGTAAAGGCTCATACGCATGGGATTTTGTAGTGCTGGATAGCAACGGTAAGAGCAGTAAAGGTATTGGAAGGTTAGCGGAAGATTACTATTGCTTTGGTTTACCTGTGATTGCCCCCGCGCCTGGCGTAGTCGTTAAGGTTGAAGACTCGGTCTTCGATAATATCCCACCGGATATAAATGCCGAGCAGAATTGGGGCAACCATGTAATTATTCAACATGGCCCTAATTTGTATAGCGAGCTAAGCCACTTTAGATACAAGGGAATCGCGGTTAAAGTCGGACAATCGGTCGTGCAGGGTGACCTTTTGGGAAACACAGGCAACTCAGGAAGGTCCATGGAGCCGCATTTGCATTATCAGCTCCAGAAAACAATAACGCTAGGGTCTACAACAGTGCCTACAAAATTCTCAGATTATTTCAAATACGATGATGGGTTGGGTACCCTTATAAAGAAGGGTGTCCCAAACCTTGGCGATTTCGTGTCCAATGTGGTTCAGATTCCTGGTAGCCAGGTTTAATGATTACTTGCTGAGATCGAGGACAACGACCTGTAGTTGTGGAGGCAAGCTCGTAGACGTGACTACTAACTTTGGCACAGCCGCCTGTGCAGTTAAGCCCAGCTCTTTCAGAAAAGGCTCCACTGCATCCAGATCAGCCTTAATCTGAGGTATCTTGTAGTGCATTGGGATTGCTATCCTCGGTTCGATCTGCCGTATCGTTTCAGCTGCAAGCTTGGCGTCGATGGTAGTCTTTCCACCCACTGGAACCAGCAGGATATCTATGTTGCCCAACGCTGCTTCTTGGTCATCTGTTGGAACATGACCTATCTGGCCAAGATGACAGATTCGTAAGTCTTCCATTTCTATTACATAGCTAGTATTTTTACCTCTCGCAACGCCTTTTTGATCGTCCTGAAAGGTACTGACACCAGTTATGAACACTCCGGAAATTTCGTACTCGCCGGGCCGAGAGATTACCTTCCTTGCTCCCTTGACTGCTTCTGCGTGGCTGTGATGTGGAGCTTTGTGGCTGACAGTAACAATATCGCCAGGCTGATTCAGCGTAATGCCGAGTGAGCCGTCGTATGGGTCAGTTATTATCGTAACTCCCTTACCTTTTAACTTGAAACAGGAGTGTCCAAACCAGGAGATTTCCATTTATGGGGTTTGCCCTTTCTTGTTGTTAATCCAGCTGACCAGTTTCCATGCAGCCGGTAGAGCTAGAGCTGCTAAATAGAGCTTCATTAAGTCGCCGATGATGAAAGGATAAAGACCGCCCTTAAGAGTCTTATCCCAATCGCCTGAGCCAGATATCAAATCGGCAAGAGGCTTTTGAGCCGCTGGATTTATCCAGCTGGAGGATATGAGGTAATACAACCAGAGAAGACCAGGGATATATACGATCGCATTTCCGGCAAGCATTGACAGGATGCCCCATGGCCCGCGATCCCATGCTTTCTGAGCAAACCAGCCAGTCATAAAGGCCGCGAATATGAAACCAACGATATAGCCTCCGCTGGAGATATCCCATATTGGGTCGCTGGTACCTACCCATGGGAATATGAAATGCATGCCCCAGGAACCTGTTATACCGGTGTTGCTTGGCGCGTACACACTTGCTCCCAGCAGACCTAACAGCATGTAGACAGTTAAAGATGTGGCCCCTCTCCACGCTCCAAGGGCGCCTCCCACCACCAGCACGCCAAAAGTCTGGCCTGTGATCGGTACGGTTGTCCAGGGAAGCCGGATAGCAATTTGCGCTATCAATGAGACGAATAATGCGCCGCCGCCAATGAGGATGACTTCTCTTACTGCAGTATTAACTGCTGATACTTTGAAAAGTGCGGGGTTGAAAAGGTCTGCCAGCACCATTTGCTTGGCTCGTGTATTTTGCATCGTTAACTATCCCTCTTTAAATTTTCGGATCCCACTGTATTACTGCGGAAGCCCAGCTGATACCGGCGCCAAAAGCTGTAAGTGCTATGTATTCACCCGGCTTCACGCGGTTTTCTTCGATAGCCTCGCACAACGCTATAGGTATCGATGCTGAAGCTGTATTGCCATACTTGTCGACATTTATAAAAATGCGCTCTTTAGGCATTTTCAATGTGTTCATCGCAGATTCAATTATTCGAATATTAGCCTGATGCGGAATGAAAAGAGAAATTTGCTCATTCTTAAGACCGGCGCCCTCTATAGCTTTTTCAGTGGACTTTACCATCCACGTAACAGCAAGCTTGAATATTTTCGGGCCGTCCATAGTTAGATAGGGAGATGCGGAACTTTTCACTGCAGGGTTTGCTGAATTTGGTGCGTTGATCAGCCCGGCGTGCTCGCCTTCCGTACCGAGAACAAAATACGGCTTCAGAAGCGGCTTATTAGAACCCTGTACTATTATCGCTCCAGCGCCATCTCCAAATAATACACAGGTGCTTCTGTCTTTCCAGTCTAAGATCCTGGAATAGATCTCACTGCCCACTACAAGTACATTTTTGAATGTCCCGGCAGAAACAAACTGATAGGCGATCGATAGGCCGTACATGAAGCCGCAGCATGCTGCGTTCACGTCACAAGCACCAGCCCTCTTGGCGCCCAGAGCCTTCTGAAGTGATGCTGAGCCGGCAGGTATCAAGGCATCGCCGGTCGATGTCGCTAGCAAAATCAAATCGAGCTCTTCAGCGTTGAGGCCGGCTACCTTCATCGCTTCGAGGCTTGCTCTAGCTGCCAGAGAAGCCGTAGTTTCCCCTTCTCCAGCTATGCGGCGTTCTTTGATTCCCGTGCGGGTTCTGATCCACTCGTCAGTTGTATCCAGCATTGACTCAAGGTCAAAATTGGTGAGGACTTTACTTGGAAGGGATTTCCCCCACCCAGTAATTCTCGGGTGAATCTCGCCGGGAGAGCTCAATAGCTTTTCTTTCTACCTAATCTCTGTGCAACTTTTGGCCAAGTATAACAAAGATTATGGCTAATTAAAGCTAAGTATCCTTCTTATTTTTGACCGACCTTAGCTTTGACTGCTGGGAGTCCTGCGTCCTTGCGGAGGGCCAGAGCCTTATCGGTTGCTTCCCATGTAAATTCGGGCTCTGTCCTGCCGAAATGTCCGTAGGAAGCCGTCTGTTTGTATATCGGTCGTCTCAGGTTAAGGCTATCTATGATCGCGGCGGGACGCAGGTCAAAGTGCTTGTAAATCAGGCCGATTATTTTTGAGTCCTCGATAACATTCGTGCCGAATGTCTCGACCGAAATTGAAATAGGCTTTGCTACGCCTATTGCATATGAGAGCTGGATTTCTACACGTTCGGCTAGGCCCGCAGCTACGACGTTTTTTGCCACGTAGCGGGCTGCGTATGCGGCGGATCGATCAACCTTAGTTGGATCCTTACCGCTGAATGCTCCGCCGCCGTGCCTGGCGAAACCACCGTAGGTGTCCACGATAATTTTGCGGCCCGTGAGTCCTGTGTCTCCGGGAGGACCGCCTATTACGAATCTTCCGGTTGGGTTAACAAGGTACCTGGTTTTGGAGTCGCGGAGTTCTTTAGGAATAATGGGGTTAATAACATATTCGAGAATGTCTCGCGCGATTACGTCCTGGCTTATTTCAGGCTCATGTTGGGCGCTGATAATGACGGTATGAACACGTTTGGGTACTCCGTGTGAGTACTCTACGGTAACCTGAGATTTCCCGTCCGGGCGTAGATATTCGAGCTTTCCATTTTTTCTAACTTCGGCGAGCTTTCGAGTTAGCTTGTGTGCAAGGCTTATCGGTAGAGGCATAAGTTCAGGAGTCTCGTTGCAGGCGTAACCAACCATCATGCCTTGGTCACCCGCGCCGATCTTGTCGTAATCTAACGCCTGATTGTTTGGTATTTCCTTCTCTTTGGCTTCCACAGAGCGGTCCACGCCGAGTGCTATATCTGCCGATTGTTCCTTAATAGAGACCTGAATCCCGCATGAAAGATAATCGAATCCAAACTCAGCCTTTGTATATCCGGCGGCGCGGACGGTGTCCCTCACAATTTTGGGAATGTCTACGTACGTGTCCGTAGTGATTTCGCCCATTACGAATACGAGGCCGGTTGTGGTACAGACTTCGCATGCCACGCGTCCCATCGGGTCGCCCATTAGAATGGCATCCAGGACGGCATCTGAAATCTGGTCACACAGTTTGTCCGGATGGCCTTCAGTTACGGATTCTGAAGTCATTAGAAATGAGGGCGAGTCAGTGAAGGAATTTCCCAATTTGCGCTCCTTATGTCCCTGCGCCTGATTTAAAGCCGTTCCAGTTTACCAAATTTAGATGATTCTATCGATCGAAACCATCCCGATACCAGCCTCTTGACCGAAGCTTGCCCCCTATAATGGTAGATACTCATATCTACAGGGAAGGTCTCAATGCCTAGAAGTGAAGAGCCGGGAAATCTCTGGATAGCTAAAAGCCTTTTTGATTTTGGTGGTGTTCAATTCGGGGATTTTACCATAGGGCGTACTACGAAACACTCTCCCATTTATATAAACCCCAGGGTCTTGGTTAGCAGTCCCGCCACGCTAAAAAGGATCGCCAAGATTTTGGAAGATGAAATTGTTGCAAAACTAGAGAAAGCCAGGCCTGAACTTCAGCCGTTCGAGATGGTGGCAGGGATCCCGCTCGGAGGCTTACACCTTGCGAGCGCTTTTTCGCTCCGCACCAATATACCTATGATTTACGTAAACCCTGGCTCGAATCCTGAGAAGCGTGGCCACATTGAGGGAGGCTTCAAGGTTGGACAGCGTATCTTGATAATAGACGATCTCATGACTTCGGGCGGCAGCATACTTGAAAGCACTAAAGTACTTACGGCCGCTTATCTTGATATCAAAAATGCTGTTGTTTTGATAGATAGAGACCAGGGTGGCAAAGAGAGGCTTAAAAACTATGGGATCGAAGTGATTTCACTCCTGAATTTGAAGATCATGTTGAATTACTATCTTTCGATCCACTATATAAATGAAGAGTTATTCGCCAAGTGCATGTTATATTTAAAATCAAACAAGGTTATAAACCCAGCAAAAGGGTAATTTCCGTATTCTCACAGCTTACGTTTCATATATTTAACAATCCTGTAACTCTGCTTCTAGGCAAGTCTCTACTTGATTTCGCAAAATATAGAATGCTGATTTATCCATCGACGAATGGACTTACATTTTCTAACTCTAAAGGAGGAGAAGCATGACATCAAAGCGAAATGGAAGGCCAACAACTCCGCAAGGCGTGTTGGAATTCGCTAAAGTAAATAAGATCGAGATGGTCGATCTTAAGTTCATAGATATACCGGGCACATGGCAACATTTCACAATTCCGGTATCCGAGCTCACACTGGACCTGTTCAAAGATGGCTCAGGGTTTGACGGTTCCAGTATCCGCGGGTTCCAGCACATCCACGAGAGCGATATGCTTCTGGTCCCGGACCCTAACACCTGCTACATTGACCCATTCTGTAAGATCCCGACTCTGACCATGATTGGTGACGTGATAGACCCAAACAGCGGTAAGTCCTACCCTCGTGACCCGAGGTTCATTGCTAAAAGTGCAGAGGAATATCTCAAGAAGACAGGCATAGCTGACATCAGCTACTGGGGACCTGAGCTTGAGTTTTTCATCTTCGACTCAGTAAGGTATGGCTACGGTCAGAACTCATCCTTCCACGAAATTGAGTCAGAAGAAGGCAATTGGAATACGGGCAGGGGTGCGGATAGCTCCAACCCTTCTTACAGAAACCTGGGTAATAAGATCCGTAATAAGGAAGGATACTTCCCAGTGCCTCCAACGGACAGCCAGCAGGATCTTCGCTCTGAAATAGTCATGAGAATGCAGGGCCTGGGCATCGAGATTGAAAAGCACCACCACGAAGTAGCCACAGCAGGACAGGGCGAAATCGACATGCGATTCGACTCCCTGGTCAGCATGGCTGATAAGGTACTGACTTACAAATATGCTCTTAAGAATGTAGTCAGTTCTCACGGCAAGGTTGCGACATTCATGCCGAAGCCTCTGTTCGGTGACAACGGTACAGGAATGCACACTCACCAGAGCTTGTGGAAAGGCGGCAAACCTCTATTCGCAGGTGACGGCTACGCGGGGTTCTCACAGCTGGGACTCTGGTACATAGGCGGCCTCCTGAAGCACGCCCCGTCAATACTTGCATTCGCGGCGCCAACGACGAACTCTTACCGCAGACTCGTCCCGGGTTATGAGGCGCCTGTGAACCTGGCGTATAGTGCCCGCAACCGCTCAGCATGTGCCCGCATACCGATGTACTCGCAGAGCCCTAAGGCAAAACGAGTAGAGTTCAGATGCCCGGACGCTACCTGCAACCCATACATCGCATTCCCCGCGATGCTCCTGGCAGGTCTGGACGGAATCAAAAACAAGATCGATCCAGGCAAGCCTATTGAAAAGGACATATACGAATTGCCGGAAGCGGAAGCTCGCAAGGTGAAGCAGGTCCCAGCTAGCCTTGAGGAATCGCTTGCAGCACTCCAGAAGGACCATGATTTCCTTCTGCAAGGCGGAGTCTTCACAGAGGACCTGATTGAGATGTGGATAGATTACAAGCAGAAGAAAGAGATTGACGCTATACGGCTGCGACCGCATCCATATGAGTATTACCTCTACTTTGATGCATAAGTAGTCTGTCAAGCTAAATACACTTAAGAGGGGACAGGCTTAAACGGCCTGTCCCCTCTTAACCATCTTTTACGGTTACAAATTATGAATGACAAAAACGGCGAAGCAAAAGAATACGTACTCAAGCACGCTAAAGAGAAGGATGTAAAGTTCATCCGTCTCTGGTTTACAGATGTCCTTGGTGCTTTAAAGAGCGTTTCTATCACAGTGGAAGAGCTCGAACACGCGCTTGAATACGGTATGGGCTTCGATGGTTCATCAATCGAAGGATTTGCCAGGATCGACGAGAGCGACATGGTCGCTATGCCTGATCCTACATCTTTCCGCATCCTCCCCTGGCGTCCCACTAAGAATGCTGTAGCGCGTATGTTTTGCGATATTCTTACCCCAGCAGGCAAGCCGTTCGAGGGCGACCCAAGGTATGTTCTCAGGCGAAACCTGGAAAACACGAAGAGGCTCGGCTATACCTACTACGTCGGCACAGAGATGGAGTATTTCTATTTTCAGAATTCGTCCGGCACCAAGCAGCTGGATATAGGTGGCTACTTTGATCAGACTCCGCTGGACATGGCATCTGACCTGCGCCGAGACACGGTGCTTACCCTCGAAGAGATGGGAATTCCGGTGTATTCGAGCCATCACGAGGTTGCCGGCAGCCAGCACGAGATAGACCTACGCTACACAGACGCTCTAAATATGGCAGACGGAGTGATGACCTTTAAGGTTGTGGCGAAGGAGATTGCCTCAAAGTATGGCGTATACGCCAGTTTCATGCCTAAGCCAATAGGCACTGAAAACGGCAGTGGAATGCATATTAACGTATCTCTTTATAAAGGCAGCCAGAATCTCTTCTTTGATTCCCACGACAAGATTCGCTTGAGCAAGACTGCCAGGTATTTCCTCGGCGGCGTATTGAACCGTGCTGCCGAGATGACCTCCATAACTAACCAATGGATCAACTCATACAAGCGATTGGTGCCCGGTTTTGAAGCGCCTGTATATATTTCCTGGGCCAGTAAGAATAGGTCTGACCTGATCAGAGTCCCTGAATATCGGCCGGGTAGGCATGACTCTACAAGGTTCGAGTACCGGGCGCCTGATCCAGCTTGCAATCCATATCTGGCATTTTCCGTGCTTCTCGCGGCGGGACTTGAAGGAATCGAAAAGAAGATAGAGCCTCCCGAGCCTATAGCTCAAAACGTTTTTGGCATGTCTGCTGCTGAACGTCAGGAGAGAGGCATAAAGATGCTTCCCAAAGATATGTATGAAGCTATTTCTCTGACTGAAAAAAGCCCCCTTGTGAAAAAAGCGCTAGGCGAACATGTATTCAATAGTTTTATTCAAAATAAGAAGATCGAATGGGAAAATTACCGTTCTCAGGTCACAGACTACGAAATTAACCGCTACTTGCCGATTTTATAATCATCCTGTCTCTTTTTACGCCTGCCGTCTATAATCTATCTTGAGTTGATATGCCTACAAAACGTGACTATTACGAAACCCTTGGCGTAAGCCGTGGTGCCGACGAAGAAGATATTCGTAAGGCTTTCCGCAAGCTTGCCTTCCAGTACCACCCTGACCGAAATAAAGAGTCAGGCGCTGAGGATAAGTTCAAAGAGATAAATGAAGCCTATCAAGTCTTGAGCGACGCTGAAAAGCGCGCCGCTTATGACCGCTACGGTCATGCGGGTGTGCAGGTAGACGCATCGCGTGGGTTTAGCGGCATGGAGGACCTGGGCGGGTTTGGCGATATTTTCGATGCATTTTTTGGTAATGGCCGCTCTCGAGGTGAGCCTCAGCGCGGAAATGACCTCCGCCACAATATCTCCCTAACCCTTGGAAACGCCTACGCCGGAATCGAGAAAGAGATAATCATCGAGCGGCAGGAGGTGTGCGAGGCTTGCCGCGGCTCCGGCGCAGCCCAGGGTTCCCAACCTGTAAAGTGCGCAACCTGCAATGGAGCCGGACAGGTAAAAAGAGTACAGCAGAGCCTGTTCGGGCAGTTTGTTAACGTAGCGACGTGCAACAAGTGCAACGGCCGTGGACAGGTAATTTCAAAACCATGCCCTGAGTGCCGAGGCAACCGTTTGCAGCAGAAAAGGCGTACGCTCCTCATAAAAGTCCCACCCGGAGTAGAAGATGGCCAGCAGATACGATTGAGCGGTGAGGGAGAGCCAAACCCATTCGGAGGTATGCGTGGGAATTTGTATGTGCATATCGCAGTCCAGGAGCATGAGCATTTCACGCGCGAAAACGATAACGTTATCTACGAGCTATCCGTTAACGTAGCCCAGGCCGCCCTTGGGGAGGAGATTGAAGTACCTACTCTGGAGGGTTCTGCTAAGGTGAAGGTCCCGGCGGGTGTACAGGATGGCAAATCAATAAAATTACCTGGTAGGGGTATTCCTCATTTAGGCGCTCCCGGCCGTGGAGACCAGCACGTAGTTGTAAGGATAGCGGTCCCGCAAAATCTGACGGACCAGCAGAAGAAGCTTTTCCAGGAGCTTGCTAAATCGTTAAATGGGCCAGAAGACGCTCGCTCCAAGAATGAGAAAGATAAAGGCGTCTTCAGCGGCTTTAAGAAACCCTGAGCAATTCACCGCGAACATAAAGTGGCTTCGGTGGAACTATGAAGTGGCATGAGCTCTCTATAAAGGTCAGCCCCGAAATCTCCGAAGCAATCGAAGATTTGTTCAGAAAGTTCGGCTACGGCGGCGCCATCATTGAGCAGCCGATCCTTGAAGGCGACGACGCTGAGGAATATTCCATCGATAACGACTCACCAGTCCTCATAAGAACATATTTACCGGCTGATACTAAATCAATCGAAGCTATTTCAAATATCAAGCGTGGCCTTGCTGCGCTCTCATTGATAATGGACCTGCCGCGGTTATCGGAACGCGAAGTCGATGAAGATGAGTGGAACCAGGCATGGCGTGCCCATTTCCCGGTCCTGCGGATAGGCAAGCGCATCATCATCAAGCCAAGCTGGCGCAAGTACACCAAGAAGGCCGCAGATTACGTTGTGATTAAGCTGGATCCAGGCAGCGCCTTCGGTTCAGGTCAGCATCCAACTACCAGGCTATGCCTGAAAGAGCTTGAGGTTCGTGTTACTAAGAAGCAGAATGTTCTAGATTTAGGCACAGGCTCAGGGATACTGGCTATGGCAGCCGCTAAACTGGGCGCATCTTCAGTGCTTGCCATAGATATAGACTCCGTATCGGTAAGAGCAGCGTTTGAAAACGTTGTGGCGAACCGGCTGACTCGAAAAGTCAGGGTTGAGCTGGACTCATTGCCGCTTTCACGGAAGCTCAATTTGGTAGGCTATCGCAAGTTTGACCTTGTGGTTGCAAATCTTACAGGCACGATACTTACAAAGCTCTCCCCCTTCATACCAAAGGTTATGTCGCCGGACGGTCAGATCATAGCCAGCGGCATCATCGACTCTAAGCTCGAATCGACGCTTGGAGCATTCAAGTCGGCTGGCCTGTACGTCGAGCGCGTGCGCAAAGAGGGCGACTGGCGTCTGGTTGTGGCGACTTTTCAGAAGGTTGACTGATGGACAGGTTCTTCGTTCCGCCTGAGAGCGTGAAATCTAATACGGTTACATTGCCTCCTGCAGTATCTCGACAGCTCTCCACCGTATTGCGCGCTCGTGTCGGCGAGACTATTGCGCTGCTGGATAACACAGGCGCCGAATATATAGCCCGGCTCACCAGGATATCCACTACCGACGCCACAGCTGATGTAGTCAGTAAATCATTCCCAGATACCGAGTCTAGAGTGAAGATTCACCTGTACCAGGGTCTTTTGAAAGAACCGAGGTTTGAGCTGGCGCTTCAGAAGGCTACTGAGCTTGGTGTTGCCAGCATTACGCCGGTCAAACTACAGCGGTCTGTCGTAGAGCTAAGCGCTGGACAGCACGCCCGATGGCAGCGCATCGTGCAGGAAGCGGCTGAACAGTCAGAGCGTGCCGTTATGCCCGAGCTTCAGACGGGCACTGAATTGAATCCAGCTTTCTCAACAGGGCCAGGACTTCTGTTGGTCCCATGGGAAGAAGAGAATTCACTGAGCATAAAAAGCGCTCTGCTTAAGATTGGCGGGGCCGAAAAGATCAGCTTGTTGATAGGTGCAGAGGGCGGCATAACTACGGATGAGATCGCTTACGTACGCAGCAAAGGCGGCGTAACCGTGAGCCTTGGCAAACGAATCCTGCGTGCGGAGACGGCGGTAATTGTTGCGTTGAGCATCATGATGTACGAGATGGGTGATATGAAATAAAAAGAGCCAACCCATTTCGTATCTTCCCGCCCGTAAGGACCATTGCGTAGTCCATCTCTTTCATCTCACCCATCTTCCATTCGAAGATTGTCGAGTAAAATCTCTCAGCTTCTTGGGCTTTTTACCTAACACTTCAAAGTAAACTATCGGGTTTGGCATTTTCCTCCTTCGATTTTTGCCGTATCTATTAATTCGATTAGTTAGTTGTGCTTCATATCCTGCGTGATAGTTTGGTTAGGCCCCGGGTTTTTGCCCGTCGCGGCCATAGCCAGCCTGCTGGAATAGTGGTCCCAGCCCATGGCGTGCAGGTCCCGGAGCTCCTTGCTCGGGATGCCTGAGTGGCGCAGGCGCACCACCGTACTTGCGCCGTCCGGGGTCAGTGTAATCTCTACGACGCTTGAGCCTGGCGGCATTGGATGGCCGTGTGCCTCCCATCCCCACGTAAATATGATTTTTGTGAACGGAACGATTTCCACATATTTCCCTACGGCTACGTCATTGCCGTTAATGTTTACTCTGTAACAGCCACCTGGACGCGGGTCCAATTTGGCATCTATGCCTTTCGATTTGACCGTCTTCTGCGGGTCAGTAAAGAACGAAAAAATCGTTTCAGGCCTGGCATC
>SHYL01000031.1 GCA_009692825.1 Dehalococcoidia bacterium
AGCCTGCGCTAGCGGCTGAGAGTATGCTGCCCGGAACAGCAAAACATCCCTATCCTGTCCCACTGCCTGGTTCGCGGTTATCAAGGCTCCGCTTGATGCATTCGCTTCCACCACCAGGACACCCAGGCTTATCCCGCTCCTTAATCGATTGCTACGCGGGAAGTTCTCAGCCATGGGCTTCATGCCGATATGGTATTCGCTTATCACTGCCCCGTTTTCAGATATGCGCTCGACTAGCTGGGCGTTCTCAGGCGGAGGATCGTAAATCTCTTTTAGCCTCTTGGGGTAAAAATCATCATGCCAGTTTATGGCCCGTACAGAATATTTGGCCAGCTTTTCAAGCTCTTTATCCGGGTGGATCAAAGCTCTCTTCTCTTCGATTGTTCTGGCCATACGGTCTTCAAGGCCTGCGGCTACTAACGCTGAGGCATTCGCATGCCATGCGCGGTCAAGGCCGCCAAAGTATTTTTCCAGCATGCGGAACTTTGCGGTTTCTACGGTTGATATATGAGTAAAAGGTATCCAGTATCCAAGGTCATTCATGGGAAGATTAGTCTAACACACAAAATTCGGGGGACTGTGGGTTTTAGCGAGTGCTCTTCACTACTGGCGGAGAGGGCGGGATTCGAACCCGCGATACCGTTTTGCGGTATACACGCTTTCCAGGCGTGCCTGATCGGCCACTCCAGCACCTCTCCAGAAGGAAAAGCGATTGCGACGACCTATTATGCCAAATTGCCTACGATTAAGTGCTGGCGGAGAGGGCGGGATTCGAACCCGCGGTCCACCTTACGGAGGACACCGCTTTTCGAGAGCGGCACCTTCAACCACTCGGACACCTCTCCGAGCAGAATTATACAAGTGACCCGTTTGATTCCAAAAATCCCGCCTTATGTTTCGTTCATCGTTACGTTATCAAAGGGGGAGACTAACGAGCTCGCTTGACAGGCAATGATTTAATGATATTATCATTCCTAGTTTGGCTTTGAGATAGTAATCACAAAGTTCCTAACACGCATACTTGACATGAGCGTGAAAGGCTTTTATGATTTGCCCATTGGTCAAAACAATATAGTGAATTCGAATACAAGTAAAAAGCCGCAGATTTTAAAAGGAGGCTCAATGTTAGGTAAGTTCAAATGGTTTGGTTTAACAATAGCGACATCTGTCGCAGCATTAGCACTCGCAGCCTGCTCAGGCGCAGCAGGAAAAGCAGGACCAGCAGGACCAGCAGGACCAGCAGGACCAGCAGGACCAGCAGGCGTATCAGCAATTTCAGCCAGTACTAAGGCTGACGTACTGCTGTACCAGAACCCAGGACGCGTCCCCGTAGCCTCTGCTTCGATAACAGCTGGCAGCACCGCAACAGTTGAAGTCTGGGGACAATTTTTCAAGCCAGGCGAGGCAGTCCTCGTATCTCTTAAGGATGCTCTCGGTAAAGGACAGAACCTTATCTACGTTGGTGGCGCAGCCAACAACGCAGGATCGTTCAACATCGTAGGACCGACCATTCCCGCAACCATCGCAGCAGGATCATATTCTCTGTTGATTGCCGGCAGCGACGGAAGCAGCGTAACCGCTAGCATAACCATTAACCCTCCGCCAACACCAACACCAGCTCCAAAACCTACAGCCGTACCAGCCACAGCCACACCGGCCAAGAAGTAAGTGTCTAACTAAGAAAATTAAAAAGAGCCCCCAATAATCGGGGGCTCTTTTGTTTTGCCTAAAATTCAGGTGGTTTCGAGCGCAGGGTTATGGGAATAACCCTAGAGGGAATATTCTAGCGTTTAGACTTCTTCTCCAGCGGTCGAGCGGGCACACCAACTACCGTTTGCCCGGGCAGAACGTCATGCGTAACTACCGAGCCTGCGCCAGTCCTTGCTCCCTTGCCAATCTTTACGGGGGCAACCAGCATAGTGTCTGACCCAATAAATGCACTGTCTTCTATCACCGTACGGTGTTTGGCAGTACCATCGTAATTACAGGTAATGGTCCCGGCCCCAATATTTACATCCTTGCCAATGGTTGCATCGCCAAGGTAGCTAAAATGCCCGCTCTGTGTGCGTTCGCCTATCCTGCTGTTCTTTACCTCTACGTAATTACCAAGGTGGACATGCTTTTCTATATGACTGCCCGGTCTAATGTGACAGTATGGTCCCACATCTACACCATCCTCTATTACGGAGCCTTCAATCGTGGACTGACTTATTGTGCAGCTGCTGGCGATTTTAGAATCCCTAATAAGGGCATAGGGGCCTAAGGAGGTATTAGGTCCGACTGAAGATTTACCGAGTATGTGAGTTCCTGGATGGATAGTGACATCCTGTGAAAGTTTCACGGAATTATCGATAAAGGTAGAGGCCGGGTCCATGATCGTTACGCCGTCTAGCATCCAGCGTTCACGTATTCGGCGGCGTATGACCTGCTCTGCATCTGCAAGCTGGACACGGTTGTTGATACCGATGGCTTCGCTAGCATCCGTTGTCTGAACTGTGTAAACGCCGCCTGACTTAGCAGCGCTTTCTACCAGGTCTACAAGATAGATTTCCCCTGAAGCGGACGGCTTTAGCTTCTTAATCTCTTGCCAAAGCCAGTCAGAGCGAAAGCAATAAGCACCGACATTTATCTCACTTATCGCCTGTTGTTTCTCATCCGCTTCTTTGTCCTCAATTACTTTAGAAGCATCCCCGTTTTTATCCCGCAGGATACGTCCGTAGCCTTCAGGGCGCGTAATCTCTGCCACCAGTATCGTCATGGCGCAGCCGCTCGATATGTGCTGGAGCATCAGTCTGCTCAGCGTGGCCTTCTGGATCAGCGGCAGGTCACCGTTCAATACGAGGATATGGTCAAAGGCTGACCTTGACTGCGGCGCTGGCATACGCTTATTCAGGAGCGGGCCGGCTTGCAGGAGCGCATGTCCGGTCCCGCGAGGGGTGTTCTGTACAGCGTACTCCACTGTATCCTTGAGCAGGGCTCTAAGCTGCCGTGCATCCGGGCTCACCACCACTACCACATCATCGACTCCATTTCCCCAGACGGCGGTGAGAGGAAAACGAATCATTTCAGCGCCGCATATCTTGTGGAGTACCTTGGGCAAGCTTGATTTCATGCGGGTACTTTTGCCAGCCGCCAGGACTACACCCGCCCATCTGATCTTTCGAAAGACTCGCCGTACTCTCACAAATCGCTTCGAAACGGGCATAATACCCCTCGTTTTTACTAACTCTAGCAATGGCAACGTTAAAGCAATAGTATGAACAGATGTATAGAGTGTCAATCCTATAGCTTGAAATATGCATAACGATCTGGGAAACCGCAAATCTGAAGGATCTTCGACGGCTGAACGTATAGCAGCGGTAGTCACACGCTTTTTGCGAATCGAAGCCGCCAGCGGTTTTGTGCTCCTGGGAGCTGTTATTGTGGCGATGCTCTGGGCAAACTCTCCATGGTCGGATAGCTATCACAAGCTGCTGGCTGTCACTATTAAAACCATCGTGATTGACCTCACCCTGCATGAATTGATAAACGATGGACTCATGGCGATTTTCTTCTTTCTTGTTGGCCTGGAGATTAAACGTGAATTGGTAAGCGGCGAACTAAAGGGCATTCGCGCTGCATCTTTACCAGTCGCAGCGGCTCTTGGGGGAATGATTGCTCCCGCTCTCATCTACTATGGGCTCCAAAACGGCACACCAGGAGAAAAAGGCTGGGGTGTGCCTATAGCCACTGACATCGCGTTTGCTGTCGGTTTTCTATCACTTTTAGGCTCCCGTGTGCCAAGGTCTTTGCTAGTTTTTTTGCTGGCATTTGCCATCGCTGATGACCTTGGAGCAATCGTTGTGATTGCGGTCTTTTATACAGATCATCTCAGCTTTGTGCCACTTATATTAGGGGGCTGCGGGTTGATTGGAATACTGTTGTTGCAGCGTGCTGGAGTCAGAGCTGCGCCAGTTTACGTGGTTATAGGATTATTGATTTGGCTTGCCTTTTACAAATCTGGAATCCATCCAACAATAGCAGGCGTGATGCTTGGATTCCTCACACCTACGGGTGCCAAAGTTTCGCAGCCAGCGTCAGACCGCAATTATTTGTCTGCTCTAGACCGTATCGAGGACCGCCTTCACTTGTGGGTGGCATATGGAATCATGCCGTTGTTTGCGGTGGCAAACGCAGGCGTAGCCATCAGCAGCAGCATCTTCGACGATAGCGTCGGCTCATCGGTTGCATTATCCGTTGCTGTCGCCCTCGTGATCGGCAAACCTGCAGGTATCGTACTGGCAAGTTGGATAACTACAAAAGTGGGAGTAACACGACTGCCATCTAACTGCAACTGGGGGCATATGCTCGGAATAGGCGTGCTGGGTGGAGTGGGCTTTACGCTAGCATTATTTATCGCGACCCTGTCATTCGACTCACCAACATTATTGGATGCCGCAAAATTAGGAATCCTAATAGGCTCATCGGCCGCCGCTTTGTTCGGTCTAGGCATACTCGCGCTGGTCACGCGAAAAACTTCCGAAACGCGATAAGATCCGGCCGGGTTTGCGGGAATCAGATGCCTCGCCTATGATGTAGCCCACGTGCCTCCGTAGCTCAGTGGATAGAGTATCGGCCTCCGAAGCCGGTGGCGAGAGTTCGAGTCTCTCCGGGGGCACTCTTAAACTACCTCGGTTCCCCTTTGATTGCGATTCTTGACTCTGTTATCATTCAGCCCACTTGGACACATTGCGTCCAACGAGGGTATAAATGCCAAAAATACAGCTCAAAAGCTCAGAGTTATTTTACGAAGTACACGGCTGCGGCCCCGTACTGGTATTCGTTCACGGGCTAACAGGTAACCATTTAAGCTGGTTTCACCAGATGCCTAAATTCACCAAGAAATACAGATGTTTAATCTATGACCAGCGGTATTTCGGCGCCTCCCAATCCGTACCGCCTGACAGCTCCGATAGCTTCGTAGACGACCTACGCGAGCTCATCGATAAGGTTGGCGATTTAAGGACCTTCGGCTCCTTGGCCAGTCATGGGGCGGAAACGTAGCGCTTCGTTTCGGGCTGAAGTATCCCGAGCTCACAAAGGCTCTCGTACTTGCTGGCACTGAGGCCGGCATTCTGGACAGAGAAACATCACAAAATATCTGGAAGCTGCCTCCCGACGACCCGAAGGACCCACTCTCGATTAACTATGCTCCTACTTTCCCTGCAGCTAACCCGCCGGAGCACTACCTGTTCGGCAGCGTCCTGCGCATCAACGCCCCGAGGCCGAAGGACTTTATGACGAGAGGACGCATGGGTAATCTCACTAAAGAGACCCTCAGCAAAGTAAATTTCCCAACGCTGTTTATCACCGGCGAGCAAGATGCCCGAACGCCTCCGGTGCTCGTCAAAGCGGCACAGGAGCTCATGCCTAAATCCAAGCTTGTAAACATCCCAAATTCCGGACATTCAGCTTTCCTGGAATCACATCAGTTCTTTAACAGAGAAATGTTATCATTCCTTAAAGCGGTGGACGGAATAGCTGACTAGCTGGCTCATATTTCATAGATAAAAAAGGAGATCAAATGATAGATAGTTCTCTTAGAAAAATAGTTCATGCTGAAAAAGGCCTTGTAGACCGGCGTATTTTCAACAGTCAGGAAATCTACGACCAGGAGCTAGAACAGGTCTTCGGACGCTCCTGGCTGTTCGTGGCCCACGAGAGCCAAATAGCTAAGCCTAATGATTTCGTTGCGAATTATATGGCTGAGGATCCTGTGCTTATCACCAGGGACTCGAAAGGCAAACTGCACACATTTCTGAACATGTGCCGCCACAGGGGCAATCGCATATGCAGAGCGGACGCGGGCAATGCGCCATCCTTCATGTGCACATACCACGGCTGGACGTTCGCCACAGACGGCAAGCTGGTCGGCGTGCCTGGCTACAAAGAAGCCTATTTTGAAGAATTGGACCGCAGCCAGTGGGGGCTCGTAGAAGCGCCAACAGACACCTATAAGGGTCTGATCTTTGCAAACTGGGACAAGAGTGCCCCTTCCCTGATTGACTACTTAGGTGATGCCGCGTGGTATCTGGATCTGTTTCTGGACAGGCGCGCAGGCGGGACTGAAATCATAGGCGGTGCTCATAGATGGGTCATGAACTTCAACTGGAAGTTTGGCTCCGATAACTTTGGCGGCGATAACTACCACACGCTCGTAACACACGGCTCCATGTCTGCGTCAGGTATGACAACTGGCAGAAGGCCCGCTATTAATGCTGACCAGTCGCGCTTCATCGTAGCCGCCGGCAATGGTCACTGTATTCTGGGCGGATACACAGGCTCTGAGGTCAACAATTTCGGTGTGAACGCCGATAGCGTAGTTGGTAAGTACCAGCTGGACATCAACAAAGAGCTGACACAGAGGCTTGGACCCGCCAGAGGGCGCCAGGCTGCCATGGGCATCGGCACGTTATTCCCGAATTTCACCTGGCACGGCTCACCCATGATACGTAACTGGCACCCCCGCGGCCCTCTGAAGACCGAAATCTGGTCATGGTGCATCGTCGACAAGGATGCGCCAAAAGAAGTAAAAGACGCCATGCGTGACAACTACATCCAGCGTTTCGGCCCTGCCGGAAACATGGAGCAGGACGACGCGAACAACTGGATGAACAGCACAGACCTTGCAAAGAGCCTTACAGCCAGAAAATACCCGCTGAATATGCAGATGGGTATTAACCACGAGTGGACTAACGAGACTCACCCTGGTATCTCGCTGGGCCACAACTGGAGCGAGTCGAACTGGCGTCACTTCTACGCACGCTGGGCGGAAGTCATGGACGCTCCGAGCTGGCGTGACATCCCGATTCAACCCAGGACTAAATAAAACAAACAAGTTTCAAACAGACTAAAAGAAACTAAAAACCGCCCCGAAAATTCGGGGCGGTTTTTCTATCCTCGTATATTTTGTTTGCGTTACTTGGTGCGTGGATCGATATGTATCTGCGCCCAGCTGGGCGCAGCCATTATCTCGGCCCATCGGCTGTAGAACGCGCGCTGATTAGTCTCGCTGACGTTGCTTGAGAGCTGCCCCGGAATCATCTCGCTCTTTCTCTCATGGCCCTTACCCATCTGTATGTTCATCACATACTCCAGAGCTTTTCTACTGCGCGCAGTAGCTGTGCACTGCAGCCAGTTGTTCATGTCATCCTGTTCCGTAAATCCGCTGGGACCGAATGAGTTCGTGAGGTTCTGGCGCATCATGTCCTTCAGCTCCTGCGGTGCGGCCTTGTCAACGATGCAATATGACCAGACTTCCATCTGGGCAGGCCCTCTGGGATGCCAGAGCCTGACCATCGGACCACCGTGCCACGTAAAGTTAGGGAATACGGTGGCTATTCCAAAGCTGCCCTGCCTCGATCTGGCGTCGCCGAGCCTTTGCTTCACCTCAGGCTTGATCGAGTTGAAATAGTCAACAGACCGAGCTCCGCTCTGATCATTATTGCTATCGCCCTCACCTATATACCTGCCCAGTATGGTGTGTCCGTTGCCTGCGTTTACGTTCACTCTCTCAGGCTGAGAGTTGATAGGAGCGGAGAAACTTCTAGCGTTGCCGCGCACCGTTACGGATGAGCCGTGCGTGATTGGGAAATGATAGTTGTCTCCGCCGAAGTTATCTGCCCCGAATTTCCAGTTCGCCTTGAGCACCCACTTGTGGACGCCATTAAGCAGCTCAGTGCCGCCCTCGCGCCTATCGACTAGAAGATCCATATACCATGCAGCGTCGCCAAGATAGTCTCTAAGCGATGGCGCAGTCTTGTCCCATGTAGCAAATACAAGGCCTTTGTAGCTATCGATTTGGCCTGCTTCGACAAGACCCCATTGCGAGCGGTCGAGTTCCTCAAAGTACGCTTCCTTGTACCCTGGCACGCCCACAAGTTTGCCGTCTGTCGCGAAGGTCCAGCCGTGGTATGTGCACATGAACGACGGCGCGTTGCCAGCGTCCGCTCTGCAGATGCGGTTGCCCCTGTGGCGGCACATGTTCAAAAATGCATGGAGCTTGCCTTTTGAGTCTCGTGTTAAGAGGATCGGATCTTCACCCATATATGTGGCGGCGAAGTCGTTAGGCTTTGATACCTGGCTTTCGTGACCTACAAGTAACCAACACCGGCCGAATACCTGTTCGAGTTCTTGCTTGTAAAGTTCCTCGCTTATGAAAATGCTGCGGTTAACGACACCTTTTTGGATATCTACCAAACGTAAAGCACTTGTAGTCATCTTGAACACCTCCAGATATTTGGGTCAACGATATGACAAATGAAGAGCTATTGTCAATTACGATAATAGCCAAAAATAAACGGTTTACTGGCCGAAGCGCCTTCGCCGTGACTGGAAGCTGCGCACACATCGCAGGAAATCTATCTTTCGGAAAGCCGGCCATAGCGAGTCGCAGAAATATAGCTCGCTGTAAACGCTCTGCCACAAAAGGAAGCCGCTTAAACGGACTTCGCCGCTCGTGCGGATTATCAACTCTGGCTCCGGGACATCCGGCGCGTAAAGATATGGCTCAATCTCGCTTGAGCAGAGGGTATCCGCGATCTGGTTGGCGGTCTCGCCTTTGGCGCCCTTTGCGTGAAGCATGCGCTTGAATGCATCTAGAATCTCGTCACGCCCGCCATAAGCAAGCGCTACATTAAGCTGCCATGGCCCGGCTGACGCTGTCTGCTTCTCCACCATCTGTATGGATTCCCTGAGCGCCGGCGGTAAGAGGTCGACTCTTCCAACAACACGTATCCTGCGTGATTTATACGGGTCTTTTGAAAACTCCGTCAGTTTCTGTCCGAGAAAAAAGAGGAATTTTTCAAGCTCTTCCGATGACCTTCTAAGATTATCAGTGGAAAGTCCCCATAGCGTGATGACGGGGATCTCTAATTCATCACACCACTTCACAACCTCGTTCACCTTCATTGCCCCGTAGCGGTAGCCTTCCGTGACGTCTGCGAAGCCTACGCCGCGGGCATAGCGTCGGTTGCCATCCAGTATCATCGCTACGTGTGAGGGTATTCGCTTAGCCTTCACATGTGCCAGTAGCCGGCCGGAATACCAGCCGTACACCAGATCGCTGGGCACGGATATTGCCCTGGATTTAACAGCCCATACACGCCTGGAAGCTTTGTTCACGCGCTGCAAAAGGCTACCGAGTGGTGTGCGGCTCTCTAGTGAGGAAACGGCCATATCAAAATTCTCCGAACTCTTTTACCAATGTTTTACATTTATAAAAGCTCTAATGGACGGTCTAACTAATATTGCTCTTAAATAGCACCTAACACTTACAAGTATAGACGTATGAAGATCCGCTATGTCACGCCAAAATTCTATTTTGTCCTTCTGCACCTCTCTGCTTACTGCCAGTTTGCCTCTTGAAGTGTTTTCATGCTTGAAAAGTGAATTTGTAAACCAGCTGCAAACCTCTATATAGCGGGTATACCATACCCGCACCCACTATATTTTGTATGTTTTAACTGGTTTAAAATTTATTAGCGTTTTCCAAGATTGACTTCAGAGGCTCCCAGATGGTAGTCTAAAGCACTCGATTTTGACAACCGAGCTTCATTCTTAACTAATAAATCACATTGGAGGCACTCTATGGATAAAGTAAGCATAAGCCAATTGGGCTACGTTGGACATGGCGTCAGCAACATGACCGCTTGGGAAGATTTCGCCGCAACGCTCGGCATACAGGACAACGGCCGCGACAAAGACGGAGCGATGTTCCTTAAGCTTGACGAGAACCACCACCGCATGATTGTGCACCCTAATGGAAACGATGACGTTTCTTATATCGGCTGGCAGGTCGCCAACGAGCCTCAACTCAAAGCGATGGCACAGCAGTTGAAATCTGAAGGTGTGGAAATAATGTACGGCACCCCGGATGAAGCTAAGAAGCGCAGGGTTATGGGGCTTATCAAGATGGAAGACCCCAACGGCATTCCTACCGAGATTTTCTACGGCCCTGAAGTAAGCTACGGGAACGATTTCAAGTCGCCAGCGCCCGCAAACGTAAGCGGCTGGGTCACCGGCGTTCTGGGCACAGGCCACGCCGTCATCACCGTAACCGATTACGAAAAGAGCCTGCATTTCTACCAGGACCTGCTTGGCTTCCGCATGAGCGATATCATGATGTCACGCCTGCAGGAGCGCGGTATGGGCATGGCATTCTTCCACTGCAATCCCCGCCACCATTCGCTCGCTTTCATGGTCACCAAGCCGAGAGAAGGCACACCACAGTACAACATGCCTCAGAAGAAGCTGAACCACATCATGCTTCAGATGAACACGCTGGATGATGTCGGCGCAGCATATTACCGCTGCCAGGAGAAGGGAGTAGCCTTCAGAATGAGCCTTGGACGCCACGGCAATGACCAAATGGTCTCTTTCTACGTCATCACGCCGTCAGGCTGGGCAATCGAGTGTGGATGGGGCGGACGCACCGTTGACGATGCCACCTGGCAGGTCACCACGACCGCTGACGACCCCTGGGGACACGTATTCAACCCGCAGTTCCCGCCGATCACAGCTCGCGTACGCTAAGCAAAACTTTAAGTCACTAAAAGCAAAGAGCCCTCCTGACCGGAGGGCTCTTTGCAGCTAACTCTATTGGATAGAGCCACTTAAGTGACAAATAGAAAACTAATACAACAACACGCATGGATCGCATTAGTTGCGATTGTCTACTACTTCGGGGCACGGTTCGGTTTGTCCCTGGCTTTCGTTAATGAAAGCACCTCAGCGATATGGCCGCCTACAGGCATAGCCATTGCTGCTCTTATCCTTAAGGGCTGTGGCTGTGGCCAGCCGTTTTTATAGGCGCATTCGTCGCCAACATCACCACTCAGGGCAATATTTTAACCTCACTCGGCATCGCTGCTGGAAACACGCTTGAAGCAGTGACCGCAGTATGGCTGGTCAATAAGTTTGCCAACGACAAGTTGTTCTACTGCAAAGCTGTTAGAGGTTGCGAAAACGGAAAATGACCGCATAGCCAATCTGGTGCGCCAGCTGACAGGTCTTTATAACTCCACTTCCGCCCCCTCCTACACAGATATCAACTTTGTTATTAGCGAAGCGCTTGTTCCAATACAGGGCGAGCTTATCGAATCAGGGATTCAAGTAAAACGCACTCTTGACTCAGAACTCCCGCGAATTTTTGTAAGCACAGATAATGTCAAGCGGGTTCTATACAACCTGTTTTTGAATGCAAAAGATGCGACTAGCAATGGCGGACGGCTCAACATCACAACACAGCTGTCTACATCGGATGATATAGGGTTGGCAAAGGATAAGTTTATACTGATAGAAATGGGAGATACCGGCAAAGGCATCATGCCTGCCGAAATTGCTCAGATCTTCACACCTTTTTATTCGACCAAAGAGAACGGTGTAGGGCTAGGTCTCTGGATCAGCAAAAGAATAATTGAAGATATCGGCGGCCAGATACTTGTACGGTCGGTTGCAGGACAGGGGTCCACTTTTACCATTGCTCTGCCCATCGAGCGCTAGTCGTCCTGGTCTATCTCTTTGTGGCCCATATCGTGTAGCAGCTTGCGCAGCGTCTTCTCGAACGCGTCCAGCTTCACACTCAGAGGCACCGTGATCTCGATCGTGACGCCATCGTCAGCAAGCGTCACAGCGCCCGGGTCAGCCTTCTCCAGAGATACGCTTATCTGCTCACGGTCGATGCCAAACTCGTCCGTCACGTTGAAGACAGCCTTCATGTCGGCCATGCTGATTACATTTGTGGGTCGCTCAGATGTCATCTTGTATTCCAAAAGGGGCAAACCGAATGGTTTGCCCCTGGGAAAGTTCAATACTTATTAATTCAACTTATTGCAGGCAGCCATCTCATCAGGTGTAAGCTTGATGTCAGCATACTTCGCGTTCTGCTTGACCTGCTCAACCTTGCTGCCGCCAACGATAACAGACGTGATCCCCGGGGTGCCCAGCGCCCATCCAAGCACAACCTCAGTCGGAGTGCGGCCGCTCTTAGCAGCTATTTCTTCGACACCTTTGGCAATCCTGAAATTCTGGTCCTTGAAGTATCTGTCTGTCATGCCCGGGCGTGACGCGAAGCGTGAGTCTGCGGGAGGGGCTTCGTTAGCCTTGTACTTGCCTGTAAACATGCCGCCCATAAGCACCCAGTACGGCGTAACGCTTACGCCCTGGTCGAGGCACAGCGGTAGCATTTCTGCTTCGATTGCTTTGTCGACAAAGTTATATTGCGGCTGCATGACTTCGAACCTCTCGAGGTTATGCTTATCGCTCACCCATAGCGCTTTACCAAGCTGCCACGCCAGGAAGTTAGAGCATCCCAGGTAGCGTGCCTTGCCCTGCTTCACGATTTCATCCAGGGTGCGCATCGTCTCTTCCAGTGGGGCGATCGGATCCCAGAAGTGGACCATAAGCACATCTACGTAGTCCGTCTGCAGTCGTTTCAGGCTCGCCTCAACGTGATTCATAAGGTATTTTCGTGAAGAACCGCGGTCATTCGGGCCTTTGCCCATCGGTCCGCCAATCTTGCTCATAATTACCGACTCGTAGCGCCTGTTCTTAAGCGCCTTGCCTATGATCTCCTCCGACTTGCCGGCTGAATAAATGTTGGCTGTGTCTATGAAATTTATGCCTTCGTCAAGGCATATGTTCAACAACGGTATCGCAGCGGCTTCATCGACGAATCCACCCAGCATATTCGAACCCTGGCATACTCTGGACACTTTCAGCCCAGTTCTTCCAAGTCTTACGTATTCCATTTACTTAGTCTCTCCTTATTTCGAACCTTAGAAAATAAGGCATAAGCATATCAAACAGGTTAATGGCTGTCATTATTAACGGGACGAACAATTATCAGCTAAGCATCCTCGCCCGTATCATGGTCAGGGTGGTCAGACTCGCCGATTTTCCAGTACCCACGCGTGTATAGACTAGCGCGGTCGATACCGCGGTCGTTTATGAGGTGCCTGCGTATGCTGCGCATGACATTCGCTTCACACGCCACCCATGTCGCCGGCCGGGCCGTAGGCATTCTTAGCCTTGCCTCTCGTATCGCATTCTCAAGTATATGGCCCGTCGGGCGTTTGCCTCGATGAAGCCACGTGATGTGTAATTCTGCTTTGCTTTCCAGTTTCTGCTCTTCAACCGCATCGATAACTTCTATGAACACGTATGCCTTTACGCCTGAAGGCAGCGCCTCTAATATCGTGCCGATGGCCGGCAGTGCCGTATCGTCGCCTGCTATAAGGTGCCAGTCAGCCGCAATGTCAAGGTTGTAAGGGCCGCTGGGGCTGGATATGACGACCTTATCGCCAACCTTCGCCTTGGACACCCAGGCCACCGCAGGCCCTTCCCCATGTATGAGAAAATCGATGTCCAGCTCATTCGTTGCAGGGTTCCATTTGCGCGGCGTATATGTGCGGCTTATCGGCCTCTCGATTCCCGTCGGCATTTCAGGCCCGTTCGGTCCCATCGTTGGCATGACCACGGTATCCTGGCCGGACTGCGGCAGGAATATCTTGATATGTTCGGCCGTGCCGTGTGTGGTTAAGCCTGTAAGCTCATCTCCCGCCACTGTGATTCTTATCATGTGAGGCGTTATTCGGTTGATCGCGCGGACCTGGACATTACGCGGGGGCGGCCGCTGGCGCATCATTCTCGGAGCCTGTTCGCTTTGCTGCATTGGTAACTCCTGCATGAAACTATGACTATATTATCAGGCCTGATGTCAGATAACACCCACTCAGCTTGTTATACTGTGAAAACCCCGGGGTGTAGCTCAGACTGGCAGAGCGCTTGGTTTGGGACCAAGAAGTCGCAGGTTCAAATCCTGTCACCCCGACCACTTTCTGTTATGGAATATTAGCTTCGTTAAGTGCATTTCTTGGTGGATGTATATATTCTTCGCTTGAGAGCAGAGATCTATATCATGCCTCTTAAAAGAAGAGAGGCCATTGCTAAATGGCCTCTCCAGGATCTTCGACTGTATTTCACATTAGCGTCAAGTACCACTCACGATGTTAGAATAGCCACATCTGATGCAGGAGGTGGTTCATGTCTTTCTTTCGTATGTACAGCACACCCGATGGTGAGAGCCATATCGAGGATATGGAACAGGTCCCCGTTAAGGCCGCGGAAGTTAGATACGCCAAAGGAGCAGTCGGTATGTTCAGCGACTGGCACCCTGAGCGCCGCCGTCAATTCGTTATCCAGCTGTCCGGCGAGGCTGAGCATTACGCCAGCGACGGCCAGATGCGCAAGACTACCCCAGGCTCCGTAAAACTGGCGGATGACACCACAGGCAAGGGCCATCGCACGAAGGTCATCGGCGACCAAGAGTGCGTCTGGATGTTCGTGGCGATTGCAGACTAACGATTGACCACGTCGACCACTAGCCCTCCGCAGGCTGAGCTCTCAGGCTGGGGGCGTTACCCCCGCTCTAGGGCCGCCGTCATACGACCTGAGCGCCTCAGCGAGCTGAAGCTGGTAACCGGCGGCGTGATCGCGCGTGGCCTTGGCCGCTCTTACGGCGACGCTTCCATAAATGGCGGCCATTCCGTCATCCTGACCGAGCGTCTTAACCGATTCATATCCTTTGACGCAGTAACGGGCGTCCTCCGTTCCGAGGCAGGCGCAACTATGGGCGACGTTCTGCAAACGTTCGTGCCCAAAGGCTGGTTCCTGCCGATAACCCCAGGCACAAAATTCGTAACCCTCGGCGGCGCAGTTGCCAGCGATATCCACGGCAAGAACCACCACCGCGATGGCAGCTTCGGCAGGTTCGTCAACGAACTACGTATGCTGCTCGCTGACGGCTGCGTTGTCGATTGCTCGCCTATAAAGATGCCTGAACTCTTCTGGGCGACCATTGGCGGCATGGGGCTCACAGGCGTCATCTTGGAAGTGACCTTTCGACTCATACCGATACAGACCGCATATATACACGCCAAAAGTTACTATGTGGCGAATCTTGGCGAAGCGCTCAAAGTGCTTTCAGACCCTGCGAAGGACGACCAGTATTCGGTCTGCTGGCTAAACACAACATGCACTGGAGCATTGCTTGGACAGGGACTCGTTTTCACCGGGCATCACGCCCATCGGAATGAGCTGCCATCCACAATTAGCAATGTGCTTGTGCCCCACCGCATAAGGCCGGGCAAACAAATCCCGCTCGCGCTTCCGCTTTTAAGCGGGCCTGCCGTCACATTATTCAACCGCTGGTATGCCTGGCAGAACAACAAGAAAGACGCCTACATCTCCCAGTATGACCAGTTCTTTTACCCCCTGGATGCCATCGCCAACTGGAACCTCCTGTACGGCTCGCGCGGCCTGCTGCAGTATCAGGTCGTCGTGCCTGGTGTCAGCGCCGAATCAGCCCTCGGCGGTGTGCTCAAGCGACTGCAAAAAGAGCGTCTCGTATCATTCCTAACAG
>SHYL01000032.1 GCA_009692825.1 Dehalococcoidia bacterium
TATTATCTCGAGCATTACGATGAGCTCGAGAAGAGGCTCGGCAGCACTCGGGCCGCGAACCCGACAATGACAGTCGGCACGGTATTTCCAAACATGTCGCCGCACGGACGCACACAGCTCCGACTCTATCACCCACGCGGGCCCGAAAAGACTGAAATGTGGGTATTCTGTCTTGTGGATAAGGATGCGCCCCAGGAGATCAAGGACGTCATGCGCCCTCACCTGTCAATGACTTTCGGTCCGTCCGGCACATTGGAGCAGGACGATATGAACAACTGGATACAGTGCACAACATCCGCTAAGGGCTTCATGGGTCCCCGCTATCTGATGAACGAGTCACTTGGCATAGGTCACGAGGGCAAGCATGAGAAGTATCCGGCCGCATCTACCGCTCCGACACCAAGCGAGCACAACCAGCGTGCGTTCTATAACTGGTGGGCAGAGATCATGGCTGCGCCAAGCTGGTCTCAGATTAAGCTTGATCCGATCGAAAAGAAATAATTAAAAGCTCTTGAGGAGGGGTGATGAGTAATGTAAGTAGTTTTGTAGACAGTAACATTGGGCGTATCGACCGCAGGATATACGTCGATAAGGAAATCTACGATCAGGAACTTGAGCAAATCTTTGGGCGCTGCTGGCTTTTTATAGGACACGAGAGCCAAATATCCAAGCCCAACGACTTTGCCGCCGCTTACATGGGCGAAGACCCGGTCCTCCTCACAAGAGACGCTAAGGGCAAATTGCACGCATTTCTGAACATGTGCCGGCACAGGGGCAACCGCATCTGCCGCGCTGACGCAGGCAATGCGCCATCGTTCATGTGCACATACCACGGCTGGACGTTCGCGACGGACGGCAAGCTGATAGGCGTTCCAGGCTATAAAGAAGCGTATTTCGAAGAGCTGGACCGCTCGCAGTGGGGACTTGTGGAGGCTGCGCACGTGGATAGCTATAAAGGCCTCGTGTTTGCTACATGGGACAAGCAAGCGCCAACGCTTAAGGACTTCATGGGCGATATGGCCTGGTGGCTGGATATGCTGGTGGACAGGCGTGAAGGCGGAACGGAGGTACTTGGCGGTATACACAAGTGGGTGATAAACGCAAACTGGAAATTCGGAGCTGAGAACTTCGGCGGAGACGGCTACCATTTCCCGATCACGCACGGCTCGACTTTCATGCGCGGCAACGCACCCAGCAGAGGCCCGGGCATCTTCTCGGCGAACCGACATCCGATATCGCCGGGCAAGGGCAACGGCGTGCTTATGACCTACGATGGCCCCGGCCCCAACCCGAATCTTGAGACTCAAAATCCTATGCTTCGCAATTACATGGTCCAAAATTTGCCCGAGCTTGAGAAGCGACTGGGCCCTGCGCGCGCAAAGCAGGCCATTATCAACGTTGCCAACATGTTCCCGAACTTTACCTGGCATCCTGCCCCAATCCTCAGGATGTGGCATCCCAGGGGCCCTGGACAGACCGAGATGTGGTCATACTGCATAATCGATAAGGCAGCGCCTGAAGAGATGAGGCAGTTCCTGCGCAGGAACGTAGCGATATCCTTCGGTCCATCAGGAGCAACTGAGCAGGATGACATGAACAACTTCATCCAGTGCACGGCTACTGCACGCACTATGGCTGGTAAGAACTACAAGATGAACGTTCAACTTGGCGTTGGAAGGGATTCGATGTCTGAAGTCATGCCGGGCAAGGTCTCCCCGTCTCCCAGCGAGACGAACCAGCGCTCTTTTTATGCACGCTGGACTGAAGTGATGGATGCTCCAAGCTGGAAAGAGATCAGTGTGGAAAAGCCATCGTTCAAAGAACCTACGGCTGTAAATTAAGGCGGGACATCTCCCACCTCATCAAACGAGCTAGTTCATTGATTCTTGTGCGCTCATTGCTTTTGCTGAAGCTTAACCTTCACTACGTGCCTATGCTTACCCAAATGCAGTAGCTGAAGCAGCTGCATTTGGGAGGTCCAATGAAATACATAGTTATGGTGCTGCTGGGTGTAGTGCTTATCGTATTCGGCATAACGGCAGGGATATGCGACCTGATTTTCTAGGTCTTCTTTACCGCCAGGTTTGTCCAGTTGTTCTTGATCAGCCACTGCTCCAGCGTTAGGAGACCCGGGTGCATCTTGCGCAGTTCTGAGATGTTGATGTTGTATGGTACCTGATTGAACCATTCGATTCGCTGGGCCGCGCTCGCATCCCTGCTGCGAATCTGCTCGATCGGCTCCTGAACATACTTCACTGGCCTGCCTATGACCTTACCTATGGTCTCAGCAGCCTGGATAAGTGTGAACTCATCACTGGCGAGGTCTACCAGTTTGTCCACAAATTGCCCGGGTTTCTCTAAGGCCAACGCCGCAAACTCGCCGATATCCTCAACCGCAACGTACTGAAACTTTTTATCGCTTGCGTATCCCTGCATCAGTGTCCCGTATATTATTGCGGGACGTTGCGAATTGAAATTTTCCATAAAGAAAACCGGCGCAAGTATTGTGTAAGGCATACCAAGAGTTTTGAGATGGTCTTGCACTTTGGTTTTTCCGGGCTGCATATGGCTGTGGACGCCAGCGCCGTTGGCTGATGTAAACACGTAATGCTTTACGCCCGCGGCTTTAGCAATATCCGCCATAAGGATGCCCTGCTGAGCCTCAACGTTCGGATCACGGCCGGTTGTCACCGCGAAAACACCATATACACCAGCCACTGCTTTCTCCAACGAATCCTTATCGGAAAAGTCGCCTTTGAGAACCTCAATACCCATATTTCTTAAGGCCACGGCTTCTCGTTTCATCGGATCCCTTGTGAGCGCTCGGACTTGCCAGCCTTTAGCTTTCAAACTGCGGGCAGCCGCGCCACCCTGCTTGCCTGTCGCGCCCAGGGCCAAAACACCTTTAGTCCTGCTAACGGGATCCATAAAATACTCCTGTCTAGGCCGAAGCCCACTTTTTCTTAACGAAGGTTTCCAATGACGTTAAATCAGGCACCAGCTTTCGTAGCATTGGTACGTCCGCATGGTAGCCGTGGTCGTTCACGAATCGCGCACGCTTTGCATTTTCCTGGTCAGATTCGTCAATTGGCTTCTGTTGATAGACAATTCTTTTGCCCAAGATTTTGCTGAATATCTCAGCCGCCTGCGGCATGGTCATTTCGTCGCTTGCTATTTCGAATAACTTGCCGATGAACTTGTCTGGCTGGTTGAATGCGAGCGCTGCAATCTTGCCTATGTCATCTACACAGACCCATTGCATCTTCTTGTGAGAGTCCATAGTTCCGAAGAATACGGCTGTTGATGCCATAGTTTTGCCTGAAGTTGCGAAGTTGTCCATGAAAGCAACGGGGCGGATGACCGTGTACGGTACGCCTGACGAGCGCAAGTAATTCTCAATCTCACCTTTGTCTTCGAGGTGTGACGCGCCAGTCTTTTGATCCGCTCCGCCTGCAGATGTGTATACAAGATGGCGCACGCCTGCCGATTTTGCAGCGTCTACTACGGCTTTTCCCTGGGCAATCTCCCTGCCTTCCGCGTCGCGCCAGTTCTGGACGCTGAAGACGGCTTGCACGCCTTTCATGGCTGGCAGCAAGGACGATGGATTGTCCATATCGCCTTTGAATACATCTACGCCTGACGAGGCTAGCTGAACGGCCACGGGTTTGTTGACGTCTCGCGTTAGCGCGCGTACATGCCAGCCGCTGGTCTTCAGGTGGCGTAATGTAGCCCCGCCCTGCTTGCCCGTGGCGCCGATTACAAGGACTGTTTTATTCTGAGCCATTAGCTGGTCTAGTGGCCTCCAGGGAATGGCGTCTGGTATCCGAGGGTCAGTCCGCCAGGAGTCTCAAAGAAAAAATTCCGCACCCCGAAGCGCTGGTCGACTGGCTCTACCCTCAGCTTTACGCCTTTTGATTTGAGCTGCTGGCTGAGCTGGTCTACTTCAGGCACTTCGATGCAGATAGTCTCTCCTCTGAAACCAGAGTAACTAGGGTGGCTTGGGTCTTGAGGAACCACCACTATATTGAAATTGTCTGCCATCTGAAAAGAGGCCATTCTTCCCGGCGATTCCCGGTTAAGCTTTGCGCCGAGCACATTCTTGAAGAAATCTACTTCTTTGTCATAGTCATGAACATGGTGCTCAACGCCGTTT
This sequence comes from Dehalococcoidia bacterium, assembly GCA_009692825.1. GTDB lineage: Bacteria > Chloroflexota > Dehalococcoidia > SHYB01 > SHYL01 > SHYL01. Next base: position 4,154 of record SHYL01000032.1, read on the forward strand.
AGCTTTGCCATCTGTCACTCCTTAATGAAATTGTGAATGCTGCCCTAGTATTGCACAAATGGCTATAGATGTGAACATGGTTTACGTGCCTCTCTGCTATGCTTTGATTTAAGGGGAAATATTTTGGCCACTCCTAGAGTACGAATCCTAGTTGTAGCAGACGACCCTCTCACAAGGGCAGGGCTGGCCTCTTTGCTGGCTGAAAACCAGGACTGCACAGTGGCGGGTCAGGTCGCGAGCCAGCCATCGCTTGCAGCTGACATAGACATGTTCCAAGCTGATGCTGTTGTGTGGGATATGGGGTGGAATACTTCCGTGCAGATGGTTTCACTGGAGGAATTGGCTGAGCCTCAGGCCGCACATGTTATTGCAATGATTCCCGGTCCTTCATTTGCGTCCCGAGCTTTGGGCGGGCATGCGAGAGGGGTACTGTTGAGGGATGCTTCCATTGATACTATCGTTGCGGCAGCTAAGGCCATATCGAGTGGGCTCGCCGTCATCGATCCCGATTTTGTTCTTTATGCGAAGCAAGTGCCCGAAATTACGCCGTCACCTTTGAAGGAGACGCTCACGCCTCGCGAGATGGAGATACTGGAGCTTATCGCTGAGGGACTGCCCAACAAGACTATCGCTCAGCGGCTCAAGATCACGGACCACACCGTAAAGTTTCATATCAACTCGCTGCTTGAAAAACTATCAGCTCACAGCAGGACCGAAGCTGTCGCCATAGCGGCTCGCAGCGGACTGATACTCCTTTAACCTCACCTTATATCCAGCCTCTTACCTGACCGAATGGCTAGCTACCTGCCATTCGAAGCCGATGTAAATTTTGAACAAATGCATCAACAGGAGGCGAACATGGCTGGAGTACTTTCTAATCTATCAGACGCGCTTGCAGCAGTCGTTGCGCAGGCGTCGCCATCACTTGTACGGGTGGACGCGCGGCAGCGGATGGGCGCAAGCGGCATCGTATGGTCGGCGGACGGGGCTATCGTCACATCTCGCCACGTGATCGAAAGAGACGAGAATATAAAAATCGGATTGCCCGGCGGCGAAAGCGTAAGCGCATCGCTTGTCGGTAGCGACCCCATGACTGATATTGCAGTCCTTCGCGTACAGGGCAAAAGCCTTACACCCGCGTCATGGGTGGGCGCGGAAACCGCCAAGGTTGGGCACATCGTTCTGGCGCTGGGCAGACCGCAGGACAATGTTCGCGCGGCGATGGGTATCGTTAGCGCGATTGGCGAGTCGTGGACTACGTCCGCTGGCGGCCGCGTCGACCGATACCTCCAGACGGAAGTTGTGATGTATCCCGGGTTTTCAGGTGGCCCGCTAGTCGATGCTGATGCAAAAGTGCTCGGCTTGAATAGCTCCTCACTTGTCAGGGGCGTCTCGGTGACAATCCCCACATCTACTGTTAAAAGGGTTGTGGAAACACTGCTATCCGGCGGAAAGATTCAGCGTGGCTATCTGGGTATAGGCACTCAACCGGTACGGCTCAACCCTGAGCTTGCGAAACAGGGGAACCAGGAGACAGGCTTGCTCATCGTCAATATTGCCGGTGGAAGCCCTGCTGAAAAAGGTGGCTTGCTAATGGGGGACATCATCATCAGTCTGGCCAGACGCCCATCACGTTCAATAGACGACATGATCGCAACGATAAGCAGTGCTCCGGTTGGCAAGCCGTTGTCGATAGGAATCATACGTGCTGGAAAGATGACCGAGCTCAACGTACCAGTTGGCGAGCATCCATAAAGGAGATGTATGCCTAACATAATTAACCAGATAAATTCAGAGGCTTCGTCCCTACTAGAGTCGAACCTTCGCTCGCTGGTGCAGGTACAAAGCGGTCGGCATGGTGCGGGTGCAGGCACGATATAGCACTCAGACGGACTTATCGTAACCTGCGCACACGTTGTCGGCAGGCGAGAGAACAACCTCAGCGTAATGCTTGCTGACGGCCGTTCTTTTCCTGCACGTCTATCGCCAAAGACCACAGTGTTGACCTGGCGGCTTTAGCGATAGACGCAACAGGTTTACCCGCGGTTACCGTCGGAGATTCGCGAACACTAAGGCCTGGCGATTGGATATCGGCTCCCGGCCATCCGTGAGGCGTTAAAGGCTCAGCGACGTCCGGGGTGGTCATAGGCATTGGCGATGACCTTAACGAGATAGAAGGCATCTGGCGGACACGAAAAGACTGGATCGCCGCGCATCTCCATCTCAGGCCCGGTTACTCAGGCGTCCCGATGATTGACGCTTGCGGTCGCATGGTGGGCGTTAACTCATTGATGACCGGTCCCGACGTTGGTATAGCGATCCCCATGAGCACGGCGAAGGCATTCCGGCAGGAAGCGATGGGCTCTAAGCGTGCGGCAGCTGTAGCTTAGCTAGTGCTAGAACCCTAAGTGTTCTTTGACCAGGACAAGCGTTAGCCTTCCCTTGAAGGCCTCGTTTTCGATGATAAGTATCTTGCCGATCATAGTTGACGCCTGAGGTCCCATGGCGCGTTTCATCCGCTGGTCTTCCAGCGGATAGACGTGCGTTCTAATACGCTCCAGCGCGTCGGATAAAGTCGGCACGATCTTTTGCGTGCTTACAACCAGGATCACGTGGGAGCTGGTAAAGGCGTAAGGCCCAAGCTGGCTCCCGGTCCTGCTAGCGGCAAGCATCTCGCCCGTTTCGGCTATCGCATGCACACTTCCAAGAAAATAGTCTGTGAGAAGGGCTTGTTTCCTTAAAGCGTTGCGTTTAGCCTCGTCGTTTTCTGCCCGTATGGTTACTCCAACGCTTTTGAATGGACTCCCCGAAGCGAGAAGCTTGTTGAATCCAATCTCATCCAGGCTGGTGGATGACCCGGTCATCACCTCTGACCCGGCAGGTATAAGCTCATGGAGTTTGGCCATAGCCTCCTCTTTGTTCGCAACAACCATCGAATTGATTCCTCCCGCCTTAGTAGCGTCCAGCGTCTTTTGAATCGAGGCTTCGCTCGCTAACGTCGTCCATTTCTGTTGGGTAGTCATTGTTTCTCCGTTGTTCGTTGATTGTTCCTAACGATAGCTGTAGATATTGATTTTGACAATAGCGACTGTTGCCACTTTTACTAAAAGATAACTATGCTTGTAGCATATCTGACAAGGAGCAAGAAACGATGCCGAAATAGCTGCAATTTTATATCACAATCTGATTTTTCGTTTTGCGCTTGATTAACAAACCGTTAACAGTGACGAAACACTTCAGAAATAAGAAAACGAAACAATATCTGGGTATTTATTTGTTGAGCGCATAAATAATTCTTAGCAGTATTTGTTAGGAGAGGATAAAACGCATGACCATTGATACAGGAAACACCGCGTGGGTACTTGCTTCTTCAGCGCTGGTGCTTCTAATGACGCCGGGCCTAGCGCTTTTTTACGGCGGCCTAGTTAGAAGCAAGAACGTTGGAGCGATGATAATGCAGAGCTTCACGTGCATAGGAATAGTTGGCGTGATATGGGTACTCTGGGGATATAGCCTTGCATTTGGCCCAACAAAGGGAGGCTTTATCGGCGATCTAAGCTGGTTTGGATTAAAGGGCGTTGGGCTGGATCCCATAGCTTACTATGGTGGCGGCACCATTCCTCATGAAGCATTCATGATTTTCCAGGCAATGTTCGCGATCATCACTCCGGCTTTGATAACCGGCGCTTTCGCAGACAGAATGAAATTTAGCGCTTTCGTTGTATTCATAGTCCTCTGGTCTACGATTGTCTATTCGCCCGTAGCTCACTGGGTTTGGGCTGTCGATGCAAACGGTCCTTCTGGGTGGATCGGAAAATATGGCGCTCTCGATTTCGCGGGAGGCACCGTAGTTCACATAAACGCAGGTGTTGCTGCCTTAGTGGCCGCAGCAATCGTCTTTGGCAAAAGAGTACGATACGGCGAGGAGCCCATGGAGCCCCATAACGTACCTATGTGCGTACTGGGTGCCGGTCTTCTCTGGTTCGGCTGGTTTGGATTCAATGCCGGCAGCGCACTAGCAGCTAATGGCCTTGCAACAAATGCATTCGTAGTCACCAACACTGCTGCAGCGGCAGCTCTTTTATCATGGGTAATCATGTCATGGCTCTTTAACAAGAAGCCAAGCATTATAGGCGCAGCTTCCGGTGCGGTAGCCGGCCTTGTGGCTATTACTCCTGCATCAGGCTACGTTGGTCCTATGCCAGCAGTAATCATCGGCCTTGTAGCTGGCGCTCTCTGCTACTTTGCCGTTCAGATGGTTACCAAGCTTAAGATTGACGACTCACTCGCTGTATTCGGTGTCCACGGAATAGGCGGTATCTGGGGTGCTATTGCTACAGGCCTGTTTATTGGCGTAGGGTTTGGAGCATTACCGGATGGCGTTAGCAGGATGGAGCAGGTCTGGCGCCAGTTCGTAGGCATAGGAGCTACTGTAGCCTGGTCCTTTGTTATGACCTTAATCATCCTCTTAGTCATAAAGAAAACTATCGGACTTCAGGTAAAGAAGGAAGAAGAAGAAGTTGGACTGGACGTTTCCCAGCATGGAGAGCCAGCTTACAGAATGGAGGAGATTTAGTTGAATAAGGTAGAAGCAATAGTAAGACCTGAAAAGCTCGAGCCCATTAAAGAAGCTCTTGCTGAAGCAGGGTTCAACGGACTGAACGCAATACACGTTACTGGTCGCGGTGTTCAGCGAGGTGTCGTCTCCACTTCCCGTGGCGGCGGTACTATCACGGTGGACATGCTGCCCAAGGTTAAGATCGAAATCGTCGTATCCGCAAAGGATACCGAGAAGGTGATCGACTTAATCATAAAGGTAGCCCGTACAGGCAACATTGGGGATGGGAAGATATTCATCACACCAGTTGCTGACGTCGTTCGCGTACGAACAGGAGAGCGTGGAGAAGCCGCTCTTTAACTTCGATTAATCAAATACGGCTGGACAGATTGTCCAGCCGTATTGTTTTGCCTTTTTAAATTCTAGATAAGAACTAGGTTATCAATGACTCAGGCATTGCCGTTATGAACTTGCCGCCTTTGCTTACAAAGCCTTTTAATAACGAAGCAGCTTCTTCTAATGATGCCTTAGTTTCCACAAGGCAGAAATCGGCACTCATTTTCACTGGGTCGTCTGGACTCACTATCGGAACGGCCAGCCCTGAGATGTTCTTGCCCCATTTCTGATCATCCCTATCAGCTACGCACAATATGTAGGCAGCCAGTCCGTACGTTTGAATAAGTGCACTCATGCCGGCTGTCGCATCAAAAGCGAAGGTCTTTTTGCCGGCGCTGGCGCTCCTTGTAATGATGTCTTTCAAGTTTGCTCTATTTATAGCAAGAGACTCCCCAAATTGTGCAAACAAGCCTGGCATCGTTTTCTTTAATGAGGCTTCTTTCTTCGCCAGGGCTGATACAGACGGAGATGTATGGTTTAATCCAGTCTTCCTTTGTTGTAGAAATACTCGAATTATCGAATCATTATCTCCGACTAACTGCACGTCATAAACATCAAGTCCCGCATTTCGGCATTCTTTCCTGAAAGTTTGAAAGTTCCAGTACGTGAGGCTTTCGTGGGAAAAGATATTAAGCTGATTGTTTTTGAGAGCAGAAGGCAGGTAGGGCATCTGGTTGACCCATGTGCCCCTGGGGTGGAGGATTTCAGCCATATCCTTGATGAATTGCTTGGGGTCTTCCATATCAGGAAAAACATCAACAGTCGTGATGATTTTGGTCTTTTCTTCTTCACGTTCCAACTTGTACCTTGGCAGTGAAAAATACTGCGTTATTAGCTCCGCGTTGCGAAGCTCTCGGCCCTCAATAGTCCATGTATCGAAGGATGTGCGCTTGATACCCATGTTGCGTGCAGGGTCGAATCCGATTTTAGGTACTTCAGGCGGATACGCTTCAAGTAAAACAGCGTCATTGCATCCGATATCGACGGCGCAGTCTTTGAAGGTTATCGTCGTGTGTTTGATAGCCTCCCTGACCACCTGATGCAGAAATTCTCGGTGTTTCTCTGACCTGCCGCTCCGCTGCCAGTACTGGTGAAACACTGAATCTGGGTCTACGCTGTAGATTAGCTGAACGAGGCTGCAGTTTGTGCACAATACTAGACTCAGAGGTTCTTTTGTCGGCTGCGCTTGATCAGACGGGTTGGATACACCCATCACATATTGTTCGCCGAAATCGATGGCCTTAACTAATTGGTCTGAACCGCATAACCGACATTTTTCTATCTTCTTAGATGCCATCTTAACCTCTTAAGCGATTTTGAAGCCTATTTTACAATCCGCAAAAATCAGGGGCAGGTATTTGGCCTGCCCCTGATAAAATTCTAACCAGTTTATACGATTGTTGAGAAACTGCTAACGAATCGTCTTTGGAGCTATGCTGATCTGCGACCAGCTAGGCGCATCCATAACCTCAGCCCATCGACCATAGAACGCGCGCGCGTTGCCTTCGCTGATGTTTGGAGAGAGTGTCCCGGGGAGCGCCTCATGCTTGGTGTCGTGGCCAAGCCCCATCTGGACGTTTACGGGATATTTTCGGCCCATTTGATATTTTCCTGAAGCGGTGCTCTGGCCGAAGTTGTCCATGTCATCCTGCTCAAATCCGCCGCTTGGACTGAAGCAGAGCGTTAACCTCTGCCTGACCCAGTCTTTCACTTCTTGCGGCGCCTGCTTATCGACGATGCAATATGTCCAAGCTTCTGTCTTTCCAGGTCCTCTAGGATGCCAGCTTCTTATCATGAGACCGCTGCCACCGCCGCCAAACCAGGTAAAGTTCGGGAACATAGTGGCAATGCCCATTGTTATCTGTCGAGCTCTTTGTGTGCCCAGGCGCTGCTGAAGCTCTGGTAGATGCTCAGCGTAATAGCTGGACAGCGGTGAGCCTTGCTGCTGTGCCTGGGGGTTAGCTTCGGTGCCAGTGTATCCGCCGATGATGCAATGCCCATTGCCTGCATGTACATTGAATCTCGTTCCACCGGCATTCATTGGGGTGTTGCTTCTCGGAGGGCTGATGCCTGACATATTGGTCGAGCCGTGAGATACTGGAACGTGATAATTATCGCCGCCGAAATTGTCGGCGCCGAACTTCCAATTAACAGGCAACACTAGTTTGTGCGCGCCTCCCAGCAATTCAGCTCCGCCGTTACGCCTATCGACTAGTAGATCGATGAAATAGGTTGCATCTCCAAGGTAATTGAGCAGTGCAGGCGCTGTTTTATCCCAGTTGGCGAATACCAGACCCTTGTAAGATTCGGTCGGAGCTTCCACAAGGCCCCATTGTGAGCGGTCCAACTCTCCAAAATATGCCTCTTTGTAGCCCGGAACACCCACAAGCTTGCCATCTGTCGCGAACGTCCAGCCGTGGTATGTGCACATGAACGATGGAGCATTGCCCCCGTCAGCGCGGCAGATGCGGTTGCCGCGGTGACGGCACATATTAAGGAATGTATGCAATGTGCCTCTAGAATCGCGCGTGACAAGCACGGGATCTTCTCCCATGTAGTAAGCCGAGAAGTCGTTATTATTCGGAACCTGGCTTTCGTGTCCTACGAAGAGCCAGGAACGGCCAAAGACCTGCTCCAGTTCCTGCTGGTAGATGTCATTATCGGCAAAGATTCTCCTGTTGAGCAGTCCTTCTTTAGACCTTACCAGGTTATTTACTGCAGTAACCATAGGGCTCCTCTCAGAAATGTAGAGGGACGGATTTTCATCCGCCCCTCTTTGTCTAGTAACTTTATGGGCTGGTACGCGGTGCGTCGCTGAGCCAGGGCATAAACGTAAGGCCTGCAAAGCCTGATGCTGCCCTGTTCACGTAGTTCCTTACGTGCGGGCTGGTGGCTCCAAATCCTTTTTCGTTTATTATCCAGATATTCAATGAGCCTTGCGTGTCATAGTCCCATAGCGTTTTGGCTAGCGCTTTAAGTTTTACTGGATCTGTCGTTGCCTTGATGTCCGTGACGGCCTGCTGAATCGCAGGATCAGATATGAACGACGTGTTTTGTGTCGCTCCGATCTTGTACTTATTCTGTGCGTACCAGTTCAAGCTGTAGTCACCGGTGTTGGTGAAATTCAAGGATATGTCCTCATGCTTCTGCAAGTACCATTTTGTGAAGTACTCGCTTGTGCTGATCTGGGCCAGATCCAGTTGAATCCCACCCTGCTTTAATTGCTCTTGAGTTATTTGTGCGTAAATGGTGAAGCTCGCGTTCGCTGCATATTCCATGGGACTGGCAATTTTCATCTTGCCATCTGCGAAGCCGGCTTCTATCAGTAACTTTTTGGCTTCCGTAGGGTTGTACTTGAAGTAAGGCCCCAGGTCATCCACGTTAAACGGTTTGTCTGAGACATCAGTCCATGTAAGCGGTGTTGAGTAGTAGAGCTTGGTGCTGCTGGTCAAGACGGACGCAAACTTGTCCTTATCGATAAGCATGTTCATAGCTCGGCGTACTCTAACGTCGTTCCACGGTGCTTTTTTAGTGTTAAAGCCAAGACCCACAAATGCTGACAGTCCCGACGCATGTAAACGCATTCCTGGCACGGACTTTCCAATCGCTTCGAGCCCTGCGACTCCCTGGCTGGTGAGACTTGGGCCGTTGTCCAGCTGGCCTGTGCGGAAACCTGCCACGATTGTCGCCTGGTCAAGGATGAATATCCACTCTACGCTATCTGTGTAGGGCAATACTCTGCCTCGAGCGTCCTTATGCCAGTAATCCGGATTGCGGGTAAATGTCATTCCCTGTCTGAACTTATAGTCTTTCAGAATGTAAGGGCCGGTGCCGATAAATTTGGTGCCCGCCCTTGAGCCGCCTGCCTCAGCGATTACTTCCGGCGGTATCATCCAGTCGGTTCCGCCAAAGATATCGTTCATAAGCCAGGCTGTAGGCTCTTTTATCTTTATTTCTACCGTGTACTTATCGACAGCACGGGTGGATTCAATCTGGGAATAGAAGGGAAGCCTTATTGAATCCTTGTCGGCGTAACGGTTTATGTTGAATACGGCATCATCGGCTACGAATTCCCTGCCATTTACAGGGGCTATGTTCTGCCACTTCACGCCTTTTTTCAGCGTTATCGTGTAGGTTTTAAGGTCTGCGGAGGTCTTCCAACCTTCAGCGATGATTGGCTCAAGGTGGGAATATACATCCTTTTCATTGGGCATCCAACCAACCAACTTTTCGCCAGCCGGCCACATATCGTTGATTTGAATTATGTATTTGGGGTCAAGGAATCCGTTACTGAATCCCCATACCAGCTTGAACGATCCGCCATATTTAACGTTTTCCAGTTCGTAAGGCGCTGGGTCGAGGGCAGTATCGAGAATAGAGCTCGTTGCTACAGGAGGTACTATGGCTGGCAGTGCCGTAGTCGCGGTAATGACTGCTGTTGGCCCTGGAGTTCTCGTGGTCAACGGGGCTGACGTTGCAGTAGCCGCAGGCTCATCGCCCCCACCGCATGCAGCAACTATAAGGCCCACAACAAGTGAGGCAAACATCAAAGATGCGAACTTGTTCAGTCCCATACTCTTTTCTCCTCCTCTGAATGTCCCAATAATTTTCCCCTAAGATAGTTACTGGCGTGCCAATTGTCAAGATAATGCAAAAAATTTACATCATGCATCGCGATGTGGATAATAATGCCGATACCTTTAAGGAGGACTGGAATGATAGAAGACGCGCATTTTTTGAATTATGAGCTTGACTACTCGCGCAGCAGGCTCCTGGCAAGCCTTAACAACCTCACCGATGAGCAAGCTAACTGGAGACCGTCTCCGAAAAGTAACTCGATAACCTCTATTCTCTTTCATATCGCCAGGCAGGACGATTTCACAATAAGCATCCACCTGGCGCCTCAGACTCAGCTTTTTATATCCGGCGGCTGGGCAGATAAGATTGGATTGCCGAAATCAGCTGATCACGGAGCTGCGTTTGCAAAAACACCGGACGGCTCATGGCCAAGTGAATTAGGGTGGACCTTTACTTCACTGGAAGATCCTGTCAACAAGGTCACATTGAAAGCCATCCTTGAATATGCTGAAGCTACACGGCAGATGACTAAGCGGTTACTGGAAACAGCGACGCCAGAAATTCTGCGCAGGCCTATCGAAGATGGGTCTCCAAGACATAAGGGGTGGGATGTGGCCAAACATATCGGAGCGTTTGCAATGCACGAATCACACCACCAGGGGCAGATCGATTACCTCAAGGGTCTCAGAACTCAGCTCGTTCCCGCATAATTGATTAAGTAAGCAATCTAAATAAGAATGCCGCCCCGATTATCGGGGCGGCATTCTTATAAATATTGGATTGATCAGCCTTATTTTTCGAAGGCCTTTTTGATCATGCCAAGGTAGTGTTCATTCCAGCCGTCTGCTATTTCCTGGAGTTTTTCCTTTGGGATATTCGTATGGATAAGTTCCACTATTGTATCGCCGGCTTTACCTCTCCCAAGCGAGAATGTAACGACTGAAGTTTCTTTCCAGTCCGCCTCTTTCCATTTCTGGACGAGTTTTTTCCCAGTGATAACCTCCACATTTTCCCCATTTATCGTATCGTCCCACATGGAAAATTTAGTGCCGGGAGTGATGCTCATAATCGCAGCGGATCCTGACCACTCCTCGATAGCTTTGGGGTCTACCAGCATTTTCCAGACCTGCTGAGGTTTAGCTTTCATATGGTAGAGCTGGCGTAAGCTACCCTTTTTTCCTTCCGGCAGTCTGAATTTCACTGGATTTTCGATGCGTTCAATGCGCCCGTTGTGCTCAAGCGCCACCTGCGC
>SHYL01000002.1 GCA_009692825.1 Dehalococcoidia bacterium
AATTGAGATAGGCGGACCGGAGCATATGACGTATGAAGAAACGATGGATATGATTGCTTCCACTTTAGGCAAAAAACGTTTGAAAGTTCACGTTCCAATTCCACTGACGACGCCCGTAGTTAAATTGATGGGGGTTATTCTGTCACGACCACCTCTGACCAGCCACCAGCTCAAAATGCTGGAACTGGACAACATCACCGCCCTGGATTCCGTGAAGCGAAACTTTGGCTTTGAGCCAAAGCCTATCTCAGAAATCATAGGTTACTTAAGAAAAGCATCCTGACAGGGAAACCTATGAATTTTAATGAAGCAGAACGCTATGTACTCCGCCTCGTAAACTACGAGCAAACGTCTCCCGCGGCTTATTCCGCTGAGCATTTCAATCTTAAGCGAATGGTCTCATTGATGGCCAAGCTGGGCAACCCGCACATTGGACCTTTAACGGTCCATGTTGCCGGTACCAAGGGTAAAGGCAGCTGCTCAGCGATGAGCGCATCAATACTCAGGACGACAGGCTTTAAGACGGGACTGTATACGTCGCCTCACCTACTTTCGATCTGTGAGAGGATGAAGATTGACGACAGAAACATAAGTCAGGCGTCATTCGCCCGGATAGCTTCCCTTATCAGCCCCTTTGTAGAAAAGACAAACAAAGAAGGTATGGAGAATGTAACTACATTCGAAATGTTAACTGCGATGGCTTTCGTGTGGTTCCATGAAAATCATGTTGAAGCGCAGGTGCTTGAAGTTGGCCTTGGCGGCCGGCTTGATGCAACGAATGTCTGCCAACCAGACGTATGCATCATCACATCGTTAAGCCTGGACCATACGGACGTCCTGGGGTCGGCACTTTCAGCAATAGCGCGCGAAAAAGCCGGCATTATCAAACCCGGAGTTCCGGTTGTGTCGTCCCCACAACAACCAGAAGCGCTTGCGGAACTGGAGCAAGTCGCTAAACAGAAACGATCAACGTTAACTAGGGTAGAAGACTTAGTGTCCTGGGAGCCGCTTGAGGCTACTGTAAAAGGCCAGAGCTTTTCACTGATCAAAAAAAGTGTGAAGCGCAAGTTCTGGATCCCACTGCTCGGCAGACACCAGATCGAGAATGCCTCAACAGTTATCGAAGCTATGACAATCCTGTCAGCAAAGAATAAGAAGGTAACGCAGGAAGCCATCTCGGAAGGTCTAAAAAGCGTAAAGTGGCCGGGAAGGCTTCAAATCATCTCAGAAAAACCTTATGTCGTCCTGGATGGAGCGCATAACGACTATTCCATGGGATGTTTGGTAGATTCAATCGAGCAATACTTCAAACACAAAAAGGTAATAACAATCGTTGGTTTCTCAGCAAATAAAAATATCGAAGGAATGGCTAAACAGATCAAGCGGTTTGATGGCCAGGTTTTTGTTACCAAATCAACTCACCCCAGGGCCGCGGATTTAACACAGGTTAAATCTTTCTTCTCTAAACAGGGGATAAAAGTGACTAAGTTCGACGATATTCGAAGCGCATTTGCAACCGCCAGCAAAAAGGCTAAAAAGGACGACCTGATACTGATAACTGGGTCGTTGTTTATAGTAGCAAACGCGATGGGTATTGGGAGGCCAAAATACGACGCATTAGCAGTTAGCCCTAAGAAGAAAACATCTGCTATTTAAGCTTTTGCTAGACCTTCTGTGAAATCATCTCAGAAAGAATATTTTCTACAGCCATTACGTGACTGCAAACACTCTGAAGTTGAAAGAAGTAACACGAGCATTCCCATTTACTGTTTGTGAGAGTAAGCGTGTAGTTGTCGTGTTCGCCGCGGCAAGTTGCCTGGAGTCCTGAAATCTTGAGCCGATCCGTTAAATCAATCAGTTTTCCGCCAAAAGTTGCGTAGAAATCATCAGCTACTAGAAGACGTACAGGAATAGAATGCATATGAACAGTAATGCCGAATAAAAAAGAAGACCGCAACGAATTTTTGTACCTGGCAACCGCACCAAATCAGATAATTGCGGAAATGTGGGTGCAGATGCTAAAGCAGCAAAATATACCCTCATACTTCCGAAGCTCTAGCGCGCAATCTTACCTTGGAAGCAGCTTTACTCCGTGCCAGGTAATGGTAAGTAAATCAAAGCTATCTGAAGCAGAGACTCTGATCCAGTCAATCCAGCAGCACGGTTGATGGCTGAGAAGTATTCCCCATACCTTCCAGTTTCAATAGTCTGCGCTTCATAGGCAGACCGCCACCGTAGCCACCAAGGCCTCCGTCACTCCTGAGGATTCTGTGGCACGGCACCACAACCGCTATCGGATTACTGCCAAGAGCATGACCAACTGCGCGCATAGCGAGAGGACTACAAATTTTGCCAGCTATCCACGAATAGCTCCTTTGTTCACCATACGGGACTTCCATTGCAGCCTTCCAGACTTCACGCTGGAATTGAGTACCAAGGGAAAGGTCCACAGTAATGTCAAAGGATTTTCTTCTGCCTTCAAAATATCCATTAACCTGACCTGCCAGAGACGGGTTACGAACAATCGCCAGATCCAACACTTTTGTTTGATCAGCCAGAGACTCTATCGCATCTTTCCGTGTATCTTGAGGCAATGTTAAAGCCACGAGCCCTGAATCGCCGAAAGTAGAGGCTACCCATCCCCATAACGTTTCAAAAACTGAACTTTTTAATTGGCTTTTAATAGAATGTGTCATTATTTTTTGTTCTCCGGCTGGCGCTTCTTAAATGAAAGGCTCGGTAACTTCGGCCTCATTGCAGAAATGAACATAAAGAAAAGCCTGCGTTGAAGTGGCTGCCATCTCGCTTTCAATTCAATCTCGTCGGCAGCATTGATAACCCCTCTCCCATACCTGGATTTCGTATAAGAAGAGCTGATTTTACCTATGCTCTCGCTGAACTCCGGCAATACAGCGCTAAGCCGAGAACTGAATTCCGCAGGTGTGTTATTGCGGGCGGGCTTGTTACCACTATACGTAGCCAATCTGCACATCTTTTCGTAAGTTTGCGCTACAAGGGGTTGTCCACCAAGACCTCTTTGCAAGTAGACGATAAAAACAAGAAAAGAAATCGCCATAAGAGAAAATATGCCCAGGAGCGGCAAATAGACGTTTGACCAATCAAACCATTTCGAGAGACTTAGGGGTGTAGATAAGTTGGGGTCTTCTCCGCCGTTGAAGTCCTCAAGTGGAAATTCAGGGTCAGGCTCGCTTCCTACCCCTGACGTGCCTGAGTCTTCGGGTGCGGCTACTCTGGCTATAGGATTGTAAATTGGCGTTGGCTCGAAAGGCGTCCACCCGTAGCCGGGGAAATATACCTCTACCCAACCGTGAGCCTGTTTCTCACGCACTATGTATTGCTGGGTCGCCTCGTCAAATTCTCCAGTCGCATATCCAATGGCAATCCGCGCTGGAACGCCCGATGAGCGGAGCATAACAGTCATGGCCGATGCAAAATATTCGCTGTAGCCGCGCTTCAAAGTAAATAGAAAATGGTCTACAGCGTCTGCGCCAAATGGAGGCGCTTCTATATTGGTAGTGTATTCAAACCCTCTCAGATAACTCTCGATTGCTGCGGCTTTATCGTAAGGCGTTTTTGTATCTTTCGTTACATCTCTGCTCAGTTGCCTTACTCTTTCAGGCACCGAGGATGGGAGAGCTAAATGACGACTCGCTACCCATTCAGGATAATTCGTGCCCGCTGCCCGTAATTGGTCTTCGCTTCCAAATGGAAATATCGATGTAATTGCATATGTTGCCTTTGGGTGCCCGACTGGCCGCAGCGCTATCACATCAGGCGCAACATCCCTGGTGGTTACACGCAAACCGGTGATCTTATTTCCTTCCCGGCGAACACGCTGCAACACTAAAGATTCAGGCAATAACTCCTTGACATCACCGTCAGTCAATTTTGAGCGCTCACTCTGGGCAGACTGAACGACAGCAGCAAAAGCTCTCACACTAGGGGGCAAGCTAGTTGATGTTAAACTGGAAAAGTTAAAGTCATACGTGATTGGCGCAGGAACTTCCGCCAGCGTAACCGGCACTGAGCCAATCGGTGTGCCAGCTGAGAAGATTACGTCTGTATCGAATTCAACCGAGATGCGCTGAGTGTATTGCGTCCCCTTTGGTTTATCCGCTACGACTGCGGCCGAAACTTCGCCAAGGGGCCGTATGAGATGCTCGCTGGACACCCAGCCCTGGCTGGTATAGACATCGTAGCTCTTGCCTCGCCAATAACCTGGCTGAGCTGATATCACCCTTAATGCTATCTGGTGGCCGAGGACTATAGAACCCTTCAGCGGTAAAGTAGCGCCAAAGTCATGGAGGGGAGACGGCTTCCTAGGCGGGAGAGAAGCGAATGTCCTTCCAAGTTTCTGCTCAACGCTAGTCCATGGCTCTCTGCTTTTTTCCCATAGATCGTTTGCCGTCCCCAGAGTCCACCTGTGCGCGGGCAGCACAGCGGACAACGAAACGAGGATGAGAATGAACCAAAAAGCGTCGTGTAAGGCGAAAAACCCGTGATGCGGTCTGGATTCTACATGACCCTTTTTCCACGTTTCTTCTTGTTTTAGAAAATTTACCCTTGCCAAAAACAGCATGGATGTGAAAAAGAACAGGAAACCCCATATGTAATAGGAGGAAGGTAGATAGCTGAGGTTTGTAAGGACTGCGAGTCCAACCAATATGACGCCCGGCCACGGATTGCGCTGCCTGAATGTGTACCAGGCCGTGAAATAGCTTATCAACCATGTAACTATAGCCAGAACATAGGCAAATATTATGAAATCTGTATTGATGCCGCCTGACCTTACGGCATCCATCCACTTATCGAGCCTATCGATGAAAACACTAAGCTTTTCACTTAGGCTGCCTGTCTCGATTAGGGATAGCGTGCGCCAGGTTGTAAATACTAAGCCAAGACCCAAACCGAGGATATGCAAAAAGAGCGCGTGAATTTTTACCTTCGCCATTGCCAGACCCGCCACTGCGCCGAAAGTGGCAACAGCCCAAAGATCTGGAGAATCTGGAACCCACTCACCCCGCTCAACACCGCCAACCATTACCAGCAGCGTAATAAGAAGAATTATGAAAGTAGTCCAGCCTTCACTGGGCGTAACGCGGTTTATGCTCGCCGCGAGCCTGTATATAAATCCAGCATGGGAACGCTGGTCAGCGGGTATGTTGAAGCTTGCCATCTCTGGTAACCTCTACCCTTGCTTGATATACAGCAGATTCCAATGTCTTACCGAATATGTCCCCTTGCTTGATCGTATATACGGGTGAGCCCAGTGCTGAGAGCCATTTGCTAGAAGTATCTACCGCATCCTTATCCAGTTTCTTTGCGAATGAGAACACATCGAGAATTATCACGGAAGATTTAATCCCCCTGCTTGATAACTGAGACAAGACAGACCCCAACTTCTCTGTAGGGTTTGGAGTCAGGATGACGAGAGAAGATGCCGTTCCAAACCTGCCCACGTTTGACTCAACACTCTCTGGCAGCCCCAGTTTCCCATCAGCCTTTACAACAGCTAGGCTCTCCATGATGTGGTCCAAATGCTGCTGGCCGCGCTCAGACCGTACGATTAAGGCTTCTTTCGCGCTGAGCAATATTCCTACAGGCACGTCCTGGGACAGGAATTTGTTTGCCAGTGAGGCAGCTATCGTTACCGCATATTCTTCTGTACTTTCCACACCTTCCCCTGCCTGAACGCTTTGCTCCATGTCTACTACGATCCACATGTCACTTGCAGGTTCCAGGTCAAACTCTTTTGTCATTAGCCTGCCTGTGTGCGCAGTACTTGACCAGTGAATCCTGCTCAGATTGTCTCCCGGCGAATATTCGCGCACCGAGGAAGCGCTCGGCGTGTTATGTGGTATCGAGCGGCGAGTTGGAGCTTCACCGGCACGCTTTGTCCGCGGCAAATAGAAATACGGCAGATCTACGACTGCAGGGTAAACCAGGAGACGCTGAGCTTTCCCGAACGTCTTGCTCAATCGAAAAATTCTGAAAGGGTCGCTGGCCGTTGCAACTAACGGACCTACGGTAAATTCGCCCCTTCGGGTGCATTGGACTCTGCTCAACCATGTCCTGTAACCCTTAGCGCCCAGGCTAATTACACGTCCCGTCTGAAACCCGGGAAGATCAGTTTTATCCTCAACCTCAAACCATGGTTTCGGGAATAACCACAGGTTATTAACAGAAATACGCTCCTCGATTTGCTCACCGACCGTGGAATTCCTGAAGCGTCTTTCTACGACCACATTTATGCCGCGGAGTATGTAGTGGGACCATATAAAACCGAATACAAGTAAGAGGGCAAGTAAGTACGAAAAGCGATAAAGTAACGTGAAGCCCGAGCCAATAGCATATGCAAGGGATACTAGAAGTATCACTACGACGAGGATTAGCCTGGCCACGGTTAGCGACCTCTCACTTCTAATTATCTTCGGCTAACACGAACTCCAGGTACCGGCACTGTATCCAGTATCTCTTTAACAACGCTTATCCCGGATACATCGCGCATCCTGCTGGAAGGGCTGATGATGATTCGGTGAGCTAGTACGTTAGGGGCGAGAGTCTTAATATCGTCTGGTAAAACGAAATCACGTCCCTGCATCATCGCTCTCGCCTGTGATGTGTGGAACAAGGCAAGCGAACCGCGAGGGGAAGCACCAAGGTAAACTCCGGAATGTTTCCTGGTAGCGTCGACAATATCGACTATATATTCCTTCATGAGAGGGTCAACAAAAATCCCTTTAACGGATTCCTGAAGACTCACCATCTCTTCAGGGGAAGCTACCTGGCGTAAGCTCTCGATCGGATGTACCTTCTGCTGGCCATCGATGATGGCTATTTCATCCGTCTTATTCGGATAGCCAAGGGATATCCTCATGATAAATCGGTCGAGCTGCGCCTCTGGTAATGGGTACGTTCCCTCATATTCGATGGGATTCTGAGTGGCAAGCACCAGGAAAGGGTTGGGAAGCTGGTATGTCCTTCCATCCACCGTCATCTGTCTTTCTTCCATTGCTTCTAACAGTGACGATTGGGTTTTAGGCGTAGCGCGATTTATTTCATCCGCCAGGACTATTTGAGCCATTATGGGGCCGTGACGAAATTCGAATTCGCCCGTTTTCTGGTTATAGATCGATACGCCGGTGACATCGCTGGGCAAAAGGTCAGGAGTAAACTGAACTCGTCTGAAAGTACAGCCTATTGAACGAGATAGGCTCTTCGCGAGCATCGTCTTACCGACCCCCGGTACGTCTTCTATAAGGACATGCCCCTGGGACAACATGGCGACCAGGGCAAGCTCAACTTCTTTGGACTTGCCAACTATTACCCGCTCAACGTTCTCGCTGATTCGGTGTGCTACCGCTTTGGGATCAGCCAAATTCACACCCCCTGGTTCATGTCTAAAGCTAACGATAAACGCTTGGAATTGCCAGCACATTCTACTTGAAATGCCTATTTCAAATAAAGTGACGTGCTTGAAAGACTATTCAAGCACGTCACCAGAGAAATGCCGCTTAGTTTATATATTCTTACGGTTATCATGGCCGTTTGGATGTAACAAAAGTTTTTCGGCTTAGCTCTAAATCTTGCAATGGTTGACAGCATTAAGTAAACTTGTTGTTACTGCATAGATGGGGAGTAGTAAGTACTGCCATGCCAATAGCGAGCTGGAGCAGGTGGAAGCCAGCGGTAGCGCACCCTGAACTCGCCCCGGAGCTATCGAACTGAAGCATAATGCCCAGCCAGTGTAAGTGGCAGTTGTAAGGGCGCCTAGGTTCGGTCGGCGCGTCCGATATCACGCAATGAAGCGCCCCGAACTTTCGGGGAATTAGGGTGGTACCGCGGGTTTAATCCCGTCCCTTGTCGGGATGGGATTTTTTATTTCCAAAAAATTCCCAAGTAAATGGAGCAGGATATGAAGCTTACTGGCTCACAAATGGTAATCGAATGCCTTCTCAAAGAAGGGGTGCACACAATATTTGGGTACCCAGGAGGAGCCATTCTGCCGTTTTACCAAACGCTCCCACAGTACCCACAGCTGCGCCATATCCTCGTTCGGCACGAGCAAGGCGCCACGCATGCTGCGGACGGATTTTCCCGCGCTACCGGCAAAATAGGCGTGGCAGTTGCCACTTCAGGCCCGGGCGCTACCAACATGGTTACAGGCTTAGCCACTGCGCTTATGGACTCCTCACCATTGATTGCCATTACAGGCCAGGTAGCTCGTTCGGCTATCGGAAAAGACGCATTCCAGGAAACAGACGTAACGGGCGTGACCATGCCTGTTACAAAACACAACTACCTCGTGATGGATGCAAAAGATATCCCAAGGATCATGCGGGAGGCTTTCTACATAGCTCAAACCGGCAGGCCCGGCCCCGTTTTGATAGATATTCCAAAAGATGTACAGCAGGAACTGGCCGAGTTTGTATGGCCTGAAATCGTAGACCTAGCCGGATATAAACCTTTGTCTGAAGTTCCTCATGCCCAGGTGAAAAAGGCAGCGGAACTTATCAACGAGTCTCACAGGCCTCTCATTCTGGCAGGCCATGGTGTAACAATATCCGGCGCCTTCCACGAACTGAGAGAATTGGCGGAGAAAGCGCAGATTCCAGTAGTAACCACGCTGCTGGGAATAAGCTCGTTTCCGGAGAGCCATGTGCTCCATGTAGGCATGCCTGGAATGCACGGCACAGCCTACGCAAACTATGCTATCGACAGCGCAGATGTTTTGATTGCCATCGGCATGCGCTTCGATGACCGCGTCACGGGAAAGCTCAGTGAGTTCGCACCGCACGCCAAAGTCATACATATCGATATCGACCCCGCAGAAATCGGCAAAAACATTAAAGTCGACGTACCGATCGTGGGAGATGTGAAACCTGTTCTCAAAGCTATGCTCCCGTCCATCGCTAAGAAAACTCACACCGAATGGGTTTCTCAGATAAGCCTGTGGCGCAAAGAGCATCCCCTTCACTTGCGTGATACCAAGGGCATCCAGCAACAATACGTTATCCAAAAGATACAAGAAGTAACGAAGGGTAATGGGATCATCGTCACGGGAGTAGGCCAGCACCAGATGTGGGCTGCCCAGTACTTCAAGTCTGACATGCCGGGAACCTTTATCTCGTCGGGCGGGCTTGGAACGATGGGATTTGAAGTGCCGGCTGCAATGGGCGCACAGGTTGGGCGCCCGGACATGACTGTGTGGTCCATCGCCGGCGACGGAGGATTCCAAATGACCATGTCTGAGCTTGGAACTATGGCTCAGGAAAAGATTCCAGTGAAGTTTGCCATCATGAACAATGGCTACCTGGGCATGGTACGACAGTGGCAAGAGGTCTTCTACCAAAAGCAATACGTGGCTACACCGCTATTCAACCCGGACTTCGTGAAGCTGGCAGAGGCGTACGGAATGCTTGGACTCAGAGTTACTGAAAAGAGCGAGGTTATTCCAGCCATTAAAGCGGCTATGAATTACCCAGGACCGGTGCTGGTGGACTTCCGAGTCGTGGAAGACGACAACGTATTCCCGATGATTGCTCCCGGCACATCTGTGAAACAGATGATTGAGGAGAAGGAAAGCCTGGTCGCGATGGAGGATCCTCCAGAAGCGTCAAGCTAATTGGATGTATAAATAATGAAGATAAGTACACAAAGAACAATTACTGCACTGGTTGAAGACAAGCCCGGCGTCCTGAACAGGGTGACAAGCCTTTTCAGACGCAGGGGGTTCAACATCGGAAGCTTGGCTGTTGGGCCTAGCGAGATTCCGAATCTCTCGAGGCTTACGTTTATCGTCGATCCAGGACCCGGAGACGTCGAGCAGGTCACAAAGCAGCTGTTAAAGCTGATCGACGTTATAAAGGTTGTAGATGTGACGGACTCAGAAACCGTCACCAGAGAAATGGCGCTAGTAAAGGTCAAGGCAGAAGCGACTTCACGCAGCGAGATAATTCAGATCATAGAGATATTCCGTGCGGACATTCTGGATGTTTCCCCAGAATCGATAATTTTAGAGGTAACTGGAGACTCCAAGAAGGTAGATGCAATAATCGAGCTTCTGAGGGGCTTTGGCATAATGGAAGTGATGCGCACAGGGCTTGTTGCTATGACTCGCGGCAAGCTAGGGCCGCTCACATCCTCTCATCACAACGGCACATCTCCAAAGGGCGACTAAAAATTAAGGAAGAAATAATTAAATGACTGCAAAGATCTACTACGACAAGGACACCACTCTCGACCCACTCAAGGGCAAGCATATCGGCATTATCGGGTATGGGAGCCAGGGTCACGCCCATGCGCTCAACCTGAAGGACAGCGGGCTGGACGTGCGGGTAGGCCTACGCAAAGACTCCAAGTCCAACGCTAAGGCTCAGGCTGCTGGACTGAAAACTGATACGGTCGAGAAGGTAGCCGAATGGGCAGATATCATCATGATGCTCGCGCCAGACGTTGCTCAGCGCGATATCTATGACAAAGAGATCAAGCAGCATATGAAGCCGGGCAAAACCATCATGTTTTCTCACGGATTCAACATTCATTTCAAGCAGATCGTACCGCCCGCGGTTGTAGACGTCAGCATGATTGCCCCAAAGGCGCCCGGTCACCGTGTGCGTGAAGTATTCACAGAAGGCTCAGGCGTGCCTATGCTGATAGCCGTCCACCAGGACGCGTCCGGTCATGCCAAAGAGATCGCGCTTGCCTATGCCAAAGGCACTGGCGGCACTCGCGCAGGGGTGCTGGAAACAACATTCAAAGAGGAGACGGAAACCGACCTATTCGGCGAGCAGGTAGTGCTCTGCGGCGGCGTAACCTCACTTGTAAAGAATGCCTTCGAGACGCTTGTAAAGGCAGGCTATCAGCCTGAGGTCGCTTACTTTGAGTGCATGCACGAGCTCAAGCTGATCGTTGACCTAATGTATCAGGGCGGTATGAACTACATGCGCTACTCAATATCAGATACAGCAGAGTATGGCGACTACACTCGTGGGCCGAGGGTCATCGATGCAAACGTGCGCAAGAGCATGGAGAAGATACTTGGCGAAATCCAGGACGGCTCCTTCGCCAAAGAGTTCATCACTGAAATACGCGAAGGTGGCACCAATTTCTTAGCGATGCGTGAAAAAGAGAAGAAGCATCAAATCGAGCAGGTCGGCTCGGATCTACGAGGGATGATGAGCTTCATAGAGAAGCCAAAAGACAAAGGGGCTTACTAACAACGACACCAAATAGAGGTAAATCATGGAAGAAAACAACGTATTAATTTTTGACACAACATTAAGAGACGGCGAGCAGGGCGCAGGCGCTACTATGACCGTTGACCAGAAGATTGACCTTGCAAAGCAGCTCGAGCTGCTAGGCGTAGACGTCCTGGAGGCAGGCTTCCCTGTAAGCTCACCAGGCGAGCTAGAATCCGTCCGCAAAATCGCGCAAACGGTTCGTAAGCCTATCGTCTGCGGACTAGCGCACGCCAACCCGAAGGCCATCGATAAAGCCTGGGAAGCGCTTCAGGATGCCGCACGGCCTAGAATACACATATTTCTGAGCACATCTGACATCCATATGCTGCATCAGCTCCGCAAGGACCGCGAAGAGGTCCTGAACATGGCGCAGGAGAATGTCGCAAGGGCTAAAAAGCTCTGCTCAGACATCGAGTTCTCGCCTATGGACGCCACACGCAGCGATCCCGAATATGTGTACCGCTTGTTGGAAGCAACCATAGACGCGGGCGCTACCACGGTGAACATACCTGATACCGTCGGTTACACAACGCCCGAGGAATTCGGAAAGTTCATCCAGAACATCAGGAAGAACGTCCGAAATATCGAAAAGGCGCGCATATCTGTGCACTGCCACAATGACCTGGGTCTGGCGGTTGCCAATAGCCTGTCGGCCGTCAAAGCTGGCGCAAGGCAGATTGAATGCACCGTAAACGGCATCGGCGAGCGCGCCGGCAACGCCGCCATGGAAGAAGTTGTGATGGCAATGAGGACACGCAAAGACTTCTTTGGCCTCGCTACAAACATCGATACGACTCAGATCTATAGAACGAGCCGCCTCGTGAGCGAATACACTGGCTTCACGATTCAGCCGAACAAGGCGATCATAGGCAACAATGCTTTCAGGCATGCGTCAGGAATACATCAGGACGGCATATTGAAGGACCGCTCAACATATGAAATCATGGACCCGCAGTCAGTCGGCTGGCCGGGCTCTATGCTGGTGCTCGGCAAGCTCTCAGGCAGGCATGCATTCAAGAAGCGCCTTGAAGACATGGGTTATAATCTGACTGAAGAGCAGCTTCAGAAATCCTTTGATGCATTCAAGCTGGTTGCTGAGAAAAAGAAGGAGGTCACGGACCGCGACCTGGAAGCCCTCATGAAAGAGGAGCGAACCAATGTTCCGGAAATATTCAAGCTGGAGCACATACACGTGTCATGCGGAACCAATGAGATTCCGACTGCCACCGTGAGCGTGCTTGGCCCCAATGGGACGGTCACGGATGCTGCTATCGGCACCGGCCCGGTAGACGCAGCTTACAAGGCTATCAACAAAATAGTCAACGTCCCGGCATCGTTGCAGGAATACACGGTCCAGAGCGTTACCGCAGGTATAGACGCTGTTGGCGATGTAACGGTAAGGATCGAGAAGAACGGCATGATGTACCTGGGTAAAGGCGTAGACACAGACGTCATAGTAGCCAGCGCAAAAGCATATCTGAACGCGCTGAACTTACTGATTGCGGCATCAGGTGAATTACCTCGTCCCGCGTACGACCTTGCCAGTGTTCAGAGCATTCCTAAAAAGGCTCGGACTTAAACTCTAGCTTCCAAGGAATGTTATATAAAGAATTGAAAGAATCAGGACTAAGTTATGCCACCTAAAACCATGTTCCAAAAAATCTGGGAATCCCATACTGTATACGAGGAGACAAGCAAACCTTCGCTTCTCTATATAGATTTGCACCTTGTGCATGAAGTGACTTCACCGCAGGCATTCGAGGGCCTACGCCTGACCGGTAGAAAGGTCCGCCGCCCTGAGCTAACGCTGGCGACTGTGGACCACAATGTGCCTACATGGTCTCGTTCAATCCCGCCAGACGATGAAACGTCTATAAAGCAACTCGATACTATGTCAGCTAACGCTAAAGAGTTCGGCGTAAAGCTCTACGACATCCACAGCCCTATGCAGGGCATCGTACACATCATTGGGCCTGAACAGGGCTACACCCAGCCTGGAATGGTTATCGTCTGCGGCGACAGCCACACCTCCACGCATGGAGCATTTGGCTCCTTAGCGATAGGTATAGGTACGTCAGAAGTTGAGCATGTCCTGGCGACCCAATGCCTGGTGCAGGCTCTCCCAAAAACGATGGAAATAAGAGTCGAGGGTAAGCTGCCGAATGGCGTGACTGCAAAAGATATTATCCTGGGGATAATCGGCAAGATAGGCGTGGACGGCGCCACCGGCTACGTTATCGAGTACACAGGCGACGCCATCAAAGCACTAACGATGGAAGGCCGTATGACCGTGTGCAACATGTCGATTGAGGCAGGCGCACGGGCAGGCATGATTGCGCCAGATGAGACTACATTCGCCTATATAAAAGGCCGCCAATTCGCCCCCATGGGTGACGACTTCGCCAAGGCGGTCGAGGGATGGAAAAAGCTCCCAAGCGATGTAGGCGCTACCTATGACAAAACTGTTGTATTCAACGCCGCTGACCTGGTTCCGTATGTGACATGGGGAACCAACCCTGGCATGGTGGTAAAGGTTACAGAGAGCATCCCAAATCCAGATTTGCTTACGAGCGCATCAGAGCAAAGGGCGATAAAGCAGGCCCTGGAATATATGGGGCTTAAGCCCGGCACACGCCTGATGGATATTCCTATCGACCGTGTCTTCATAGGCTCATGCACTAACGGGCGCATGGAAGACCTCCGCGCTGCCGCTTCCGTAATCAAAGGCCATAAGGTCAACCCCAAGGTCAAAGCTATGGTCGTTCCCGGGTCGGTAGCTATCAAGATCCAAGCCGAAAAAGAGGGATTGGACAAGATATTCAAAGATGCCAATTTCGACTGGCGCGAGGCGGGCTGCTCGATGTGCCTGGGCATGAACCCGGACATCCTGAAACCCGGCGAGCGCTGCGCATCAACATCCAACCGAAACTTCGAGGGCAGGCAGGGCAAGGGCGGTCGTACTCACTTGGTCAGCCCCCAGATGGCAGCTGCCGCGGCTATCGCTGGACACTTCGTAGACATACGAGAGTGGAAGTAAGAGGGAAAACATGGAACCATTTAAGAAACTCACCGGAATCGTAGCGCCGCTGGACCGCGTTAACGTCGACACTGACCAGATCATACCAAAGCAGTTCCTGAAACGCATCGAACGCACAGGCTTTGGGCAGTTCCTATTCTTCGACTGGCGCTTCCTTCCCGATGGCAAACCAAACCCCGCCTTTGAGCTGAACGCGCCAAATTACAAGGGCGCAACCATCCTAGTAGCCGGTCGCAACTTCGGCTGCGGCTCGTCACGCGAGCATGCACCTTGGGCGCTCCTGGACTACGGCTTCAAGGTGGTCATCGCTTCGAGCATCGCGGATATATTCAGAAACAACTGCTTCCAGAACGGCATGCTACCCATAATTCTGCCCGAGGAAACGGTGACTAAACTGTTGGATGCAGCCAAGAAGATCCTCGGTTACAAGATAACCGTCGATCTCGAAAAACAGACTGTCAGTGACGGCGAGACCTTCTCGGCAAAATTTGATGTCGACCCATTCAGGCGCAACTGCCTGATAAACGGCCTGGACGATATAGGCCTTACGCTTCAAAACGAAGCGAAGATCACGGAGTTCGAGCGTAAGAGAGTCGCTGCAGCTAAGTAGCTTCCATCTATAGAATAGGCGCATGGCAAAAAACCGTCATCCGCTGTTCAGAGAAGATCGAACTCCAGCGCCCCTTAACAGAACACTCTTCCTCGCGGCTGCAGACCGAAAGCGGTTCTCTAAGATTCCGTCGATTCCAGACCTCAAACATACGTCTTTTGCACGTTCCCTTGACCACATTTATTGCGGAGACTGCCTTGAAGGCCTTCGCGCTCTACCCAACACCAGGGTTAATCTCGTTTTTGCGGACCCTCCGTACAACATAGGCAAGGACTTCGGAAACAACCGGACACGCGTCAGCGAAGAGCACTATGCTCAGTGGATCGAAAGATGGCTAGCAGAGTGCAAACGTGTGCTAAAACCGAATGGCAGCATCTACGTCTGCTCAGAATGGCACGATTCATTGATAATGCAGACGGCTCTCAAGAAACACTTCACCATTATGAACCGCATAACGTGGCGAAGAGAAAAGGGCCGTGGCAGCGCCCGCAACTGGAAAAGCAACATGGAAGACATCTGGTTCTGTGTACAGAGTGACCAATACACGTTCAATGTTGACGACGTGAAGCAGAAGAAAGAGATAATCGCGCCGTATAAAGTTAACGGGAAGCCAAAGGACTGGGTAGAGCGCAACGGCGAACGCTTCCGGATGACGCACCCCTCCAACATATGGGTGGACACCGTGGTCCCGTTCTGGTCCATGCACGAGAACACGCCACACCCTACGCAGAAGCCAGAACTTGTCCTGGAACGCATCATCAAGGCCAGCTCCAACGTTGGAGATGTAGTGTTGGACCCATTCATGGGCTCAGGAACAACGGCAGTCGTGGCGGAACGCCTGAACAGGCGCTATATGGGATTTGAACTCAACCCTGAATATGTGATGCTCGCAATGAAAAGGCTGGAAGTCTCGGACAAAAAGAATAGGGCTTCAGAATAAACCAAAGCCCTATTACACAATTATCTAGATTTAAGCTACGTGCTTGCTGATCAGCTCTCGCATTTCCTTGATGCTTTCCTGGCGGTAGTGTTCCCACCTGGGCATCGTTAGCTCGCCGAACTTGGAACGGTCCGCACCTAATTTAGCGCGTACCTCTTCATACTCCGCAATAGTTGATTCGGCACGCTCTATCCAGTGACAGATGTATTTCAAGTCTTTTGTATAGAAAACAAATACAGGGATCGATTGAAACTCGCCTTTATAGAGGAACTGGTTCATGATATCCAGGTTCTGATCCCGGAAAAAGACCTTGAGATCAAGTCCTGTCTGTTCGGCAAGCTTCGCAATCATCGGCATGCCGCGAATAACATCGGGGCACCAGCCCTCACCCAGCGCAAGTATCTTCGCGGGACCGTTTGGTTTCTTGGCGGCGTCCGTGAAAAACTTAACGTCTTCGGGTTTTAACTGAAACTCCTGGTAATTTTTGTCGAATTTATCGACGTTGATATCTAACTTGGTAAGCCAATCCTTATAACTAAGTCCCTTGGCAAATCGCTCCGGCGCTACGACGTTTGTCTGTGTGGTCATCTACCCTCCTGGATATTGCTTGTTTTGTATGGAATCTATATTAGCTTATTTAGTAGTCAGCTAAGTAAGAAATGCAGAGAAAAAGTAACATCTGGCGATACACGTGTCAAGAATGCATCGCATTGGCTATGCTTGCGCGCGTTGAAAATTTTGGCTAACATCTCCGAACAGACCGCATGCCGAGGTAGCTCAGTCGGTAGAGCACATGACTGAAAATCATGGTGTCGCCAGTTCGATTCTGGCCCTCGGCACCATACATAAGTGCAATACGCAGTGGTGAGCCAATGAATAATACGAACGACGCGAAAAAGACCAAAGACACTAAAACCGGAAACATCTACAATTCCAGGGCAGAGGCAGGCCAGGCGATTGCGCCAGAGTTAGGGTTAGACCCAAACAAAGACGGGATATGGTTTGAGGTTGCCTCACAGTGTCCTCTCGGCAGGTTTGTTGACGTGGCAAGCGGACTACCGATAAAACGAACCGGCAGAGTGTAGTACCCTCAAAGATAATAGCCTCACGAGCCGAAGTGGCGGAATGGCAGACGCGACGGTCTCAAAAACCGTTGGGAGCAATCCCGTGTGGGTTCGACTCCCACCTCCGGCACCACCAAAGCTAAAATGAGAACCTCTCAGGCGTGTTGTCCCAATTTCATCTTATCGAGCAGCGGTAAAAAGTCATCGGCAGCGATTCCCAATTTGATTTCCGTTTGTGTACCAGATGCTTCAGCCCTTCTTGATAAATGAATTGCAATCACGTTTCCAGAAGAATCGAACACAGGTGACCCGCTACTTCCTGCAGCACTAACGGCATCGTATTGAATGACGTTACTAAAAACGGTGAATAACTACCGCCCGTTTGAATAAACCTCGAGATAATCCCCCGTGTGACAGATGGCTGGCCAGCAGTTTGCCAATTGCTTATATAAGTAGTTCATATGGGCCTGCCGCGTATGATTTCTTATCTACACTATTGTCTTATTGGTGCTTAACCGTGGATAATAGATAGGTATAAAGGTTATCCCCTATTCTTACATGAACGAAAATCTTCCTACAAAAACAGCGATAGTAACGGGGTCGGCAGGGTTTATCGGGAAACACCTGATCGATACACTTATGTTTAATCGTGAAGTCTCCTACCATGTATCCGAGATCGACACTGTTGCAACTGTGTCTGTAACACCAGTCAATATTTCCAAGGATGAAAAGGCGCTTGCTGAAGCGATCAAGCTGGCTGATGAGGTATACCATTTCGCCGGGATAGAGAACGAAGAATACCTAGAAACACACCCCGATGAAGCAGCAGCACAGGTACAGGGAACCTCGAACGTCCTCAGGCTCTGCTACGAATTTAAGAAGCCTGTCGTTATTACTTCCTCATCAGCTGTATATGGGCCTTCTCAAGGCAAACCGTTGGTAGAAACTGACCGCTTGCGGCCGGAAACACGTTACGCCGAAACAAAATTGATGGAAGAGGATACCGCGAAGCAATATGCTTCCCGCGGTCTGAAAGTTGGCATAGCGAGGTTATTCAGCATCTACGGACCCGGTATGGAGAAGGCAGTTACTTATAAGAACCCGTTTATATCAAACATGATTTTGAGGTTGTCCAGCGGAATGAATCCGCAAATATTCGAAGAGCCCGACAAGATCCGAGATTTTCTATTCATTGACGATGCCGTTCAGGCGCTCCTCATCATCATGAAAGCTACGGTCGATGGAAAGAAGGAGACCATATATAACGTAGGATCCGGGTCTCCGATAAAGATGAGCAAAGCAGCCGTGACGATAGCCGAAATTATGCTCACACAGGGACAGATAGGCAACATACCACAGATACGGTTCACGAACACAAGCAATAACCTGCCCAAGTACTCTGCGGACACTACACGGATGCATGCGTTGGAATGGCGTCAGAAGGCATCCTTTGCAGGCGGCGTAGCGAAAACTGCGGCGTCTCTCGTCCAGGTACGCATCAAAAGATATTAAGAAAAGAGGCCGTTATGGTAATTGGCACAGAACGAACGAACTGGCACAGCCAGCACCCACCAGCCTGTACTTGTGAGGATTGCACCAACAAAGCCGCAGACCAGAGACGGTTTCAGGAGCAATACGGTAACCTGAAAGTCGGGCGCAATGACCTCTGCCCTTGTGGAAGCGGTAAGAAATTCAAGAAATGCCATGGTGGTTAGGCAGCAAGTCTGACGGAAGTAATATCTAAAAATCTCGGGTTTTCAAGACAGGACAGCCCGAGCATCGCAGATGGCTTCATGAAAGCTCTAGGCAAGTCCCCGAATGAATCCGCATCAATAGCGGAAATCACGTCCCTTATACAAGGGCTATCACGGTCAGACTGTGCCGTATTAGCTGCCATGATAACGAATGCAGCAGGAGTTTCCCGAAATCTTGCGTCCGTACTTGCAGACGCTCTTCAAGGAACAATCGGCAAAGAAGCCGGATTTACAAGTTTTATTAATGACTTCATTAACTTGAACAGAGGCACAGGCCTAAGGCCAAGTAAACCCAGCTTATTCCGCATGGTATCCTTAAATTATTAGCCATGGGAAACCCTGATTGTTAATAGACTTCCATACACACATCTTCCCTCCGACGATTTCTATCAATAGGGAAAGCTATCTCTCCAAAGACAAAACTTTTGGCACTCTTTACTCAAAGCCAAGAACCAAGCTTGCCACAGCTGAGGATCTGATAGGAGCAATGGATGTGGAAGGCGTGGCGAAATCGGTCATTCTTAACATCGGGTGGAACAGCGAACAATTTATTAAAGAAACCAACGATTACCTTCTGGAAAGGGCTCACAAATATAAGGACAGGCTGATACCCTTTTGCTGCGTAAACCCTGTGCTTGCGTCTGCTCCAGAAGAAATACGCCGTTGCGCCAATGCTGGTGCAAAAGGCATAGGTGAATTGCACCCGGATACTCAGGGCTTTGATCTTGGCGATAAGCACGTCATGGCACCGGTTATGCGTGTAGCTGATGAGTTCGGGCTACCTATCGTGGTGCACTCGTCTGAGCCTGTAGGCCACCAGTACGACGGCAAGGGCAAAAGCACTCCGGAATTATTGATGAAGTTCATATCGAATTTTCCTGACTCAAAAATAGTTTGCGCCCACTGGGGAGGCGGATTGCCTTTCTATGCGCTTATGCCTGAAGTCGCTGCGGCCCTAAAAAACGTCTATTTCGATACCAGCGTTTCGCCGTTCCTGTACACGCCTAATATTTTCACGGCGGTTCCGGGCATGGTGCGGTCCGACCAAATTCTATTCGGCTCTGATTTCCCGTTGATGAAGGCAAGCAAGGTCAAGCTTCAGATGGAATCTGTTGGCATGCGCAAAGACATCATGGAATCAATACTGGGTGGGAACGCCGAGAAGCTACTCGGGTTGGTCTGATGCTTCAGCAGGAAACTCTCCGGCTCTTCATCGCGATTGAGTTCTCAAAAAAGTTAAAAGACGCCATATACTCGCTGATAGAGAAGCTAAAGATTTCTGATGTTAACTCTTCAATCAGATGGATAAGCTACGAAGACTTGCATATCACTCTGAAATTCCTTGGGGAAGTCGCGAAGTCAAAAATTCCCAGCCTGGAAGAATCAATCAAAAACGCCGTCTCAAACAAAAATACATTTGAGTTATCGCTTTCAGGGGTGGGCGTATTCCCTAATGAGAACCGTCCCGGGGTCTTCTGGGTCGGTGTAAAGGACAGCGAGCCACTTATGAGTCTCGCTAAAAGTGTTATCAAGGAATGCGCCAGTATGGGATTTCCTGAAGAAAATTGGCCTTTTTCTCCGCACATCACGATTGGACGCGCCAGGGACAAGGCTAACCCCGCAAATCTAACTAAAATTATGAGCCTTCTAACGTCCTTAAATGTAAGGAAGGAGTCTCAATTAATCGACCATATCAGCCTCATATGGAGCCAACTGACGACAAAAGGTCCTGTATATACAACATTAAATACCGCAAGCTTCGGTTAGCGCACTTGTTATAGGAAAAGCCCTTTCCTATACTTGAATTAGTTTGAGAAAAAATCG
This sequence comes from Dehalococcoidia bacterium, assembly GCA_009692825.1. Classification (GTDB taxonomy): domain Bacteria; phylum Chloroflexota; class Dehalococcoidia; order SHYB01; family SHYL01; genus SHYL01. The sequence goes on from SHYL01000002.1 coordinate 20,494, forward strand.
CAAAGCTGTGAGGGGATTCCTTAAAAATGCAAAGCCTCGAAACGTCTAGCTTCCCAAAATGCCAAAAATGCAATACTGGCGACCTTGTTCCATTATCGGACTTCGGCAGCCAGGGAGCTCCAATACAATACAAAGCATGGGTATGCACAAACCCAGAGTGCGGATTTAATATCAAGATTCGAAACGGTGACCTATATGTAAACGAGCCCATCTCCAACGGTGCAATGCACACACCCAGGGTAAGATAAGCTAGGCAATCTAACTTGAACCAGCACATCACCAATAAATAAGGCTATTTAGGTTTATAGGCTAGGTACGCCACAATAATTACATAACGGTCTGCATTCAAAGCAAAGGCCTCCTCTAGCCAGATGTCAGACTTGACAGTATTTCTAAACCACACTAAAGTTTTATATACATAACAAAGGCTGTGAACGGGAATAGTAAGCCGAGCATCTAGCTTCAGAGAGTCGGAACAGGTGAAAGCCGACGCTAGTAATCAGACTGAATGGCCCCGGGAGCCGCAAGCGAAACGGTGTTGAGCCCGAGTAGCATATTGACGGAAGGGTACCGTTAACAGACCCAGGATATCGCCCCAAGGCCGTATCCGCAGAGTGCCCCGATTACATCGGGGAATAAGGGTGGCACCACGATCCATCGTCCCTTCGACGATGGATTATTTGTTGTTTGTAAAAGGAGCGACAGGTGCATTACCCAACCCTCGAGCAAGTCAAAAAGCTGGCAAGCCAGGGAAATCTCATACCCGTATATCAAGAAGTCATAGCCGATCTTGAAACGCCGGTTTCGGCTTACCTCAAACTTACGAGGACGAGTCAATCAAAGTACTCATTCCTGCTAGAGAGTATCGAGGGCGGCGAAAGAATCGCGAGATACAGCTTCTTGGGCTCATCCCCGGATAAGGTCATCATCGCTGGGAAAGCTTTCGGCGCCACTACTTCGACAAACCCCAAAGTCGTGATGACTGATGGCGCCGACCCCCTAAAGCTGATCCAAAAAGAACTAGAGAAAAACATCCCAGTCAAAATCGATGGCCTGCCCAGATTTCTTGAAGGGGCTGTAGGCTACCTGGGTTACGAAAACATCAGGCATTTCGAAAATATCCCTTCACCAGCGAATGACCCGCAGGGTCTGCCTGAAGCGTTCTTCATGCTGACCGACACGTTGCTTGTATTCGATCATTTGCAGCACAAAATTAAGGTCGTGAGTCATGTACATACCGATGGAAATATCGAGAAGGAATATGAAAAAGCGACCGCCCGCATCGACGAGCTCGTTCAGCGCCTAACCGAACCGTTGCAAACTCTCCCCGCAAGAACAGGAGGAAAGCCATCTGGCCTGGAGAAAGCCCAGGCAAACGTATCTAAGGAACATTTTATGGAAATGGTCAAAAAGGTTAAGCAATACATACACGAAGGCGAAGTCATTCAGACAGTCGTCTCTCAGAGACTGACCAGGAAAACGACTGCGGCACCTTTCGATATCTACCGAAACTTGCGCACGATTAACCCATCGCCGTATATGTTTTACCTGGACCTCGGAGACGTACACATAATCGGCGCATCTCCCGAAATGCTGGTAAGAGTTGAGGACGGATACGTCCACACGCATCCTATCGCCGGCACAAGAATCAGAGGTGCTACGCCCGAGAAAGACCTAGAACTTGAGCACGAACTCAAGAACGACCCGAAAGAAAGAGCAGAACATATCATGCTCGTAGACCTCGGAAGAAATGACGTCGGAAGAGTCAGCGAACCAGGAACAGTAACTGTGGCAGAGCTTATGCATGTAGAGCGATATTCACACGTTATGCATCTGGTTTCTAAAGTGAGCGGAAAGTTACGCAAAGGCCTGACCGCTTACGATGCTTTCAGAGCCTGCTTCCCAGCCGGCACGTTATCGGGAGCACCCAAAATAAGAGCTATGCAGACAATCGCAGAGCTTGAACCAGACAAGCGAGGCACTTATGGAGGCGCAGTCGGATATTTCACCTCCGGAGGAAACATGGATACAGCCATCGCTATCCGGACGATCGCTATGAAAAATGGTGTCGCTTATATTCAGGCCGGCGCGGGAATCGTGTTCGATAGTGTGCCTGAGTTGGAATACCAGGAATCTCTTAATAAGGCCGCCGCTACGCTAAAGGCAATAGACGCCGCGGAAGGAGTCGCGTAATATGCTTTTTCTTCTAGACAACTACGACAGTTTTACCTACAACCTGTACCAGTACCTAAGCGAGCTCGGGCAGGAAGTGAAAGTCGCCCGCAATAATGAGGTCACGGTAGAAGATATCGAGCTCATGCGGCCGGAGCGGATAGTGATTTCGCCAGGGCCCAGCACGCCTGACAACGCCGGCATATCAAACGATGTCATCCGCCATTTCGCGGGCAAGACTCCTATCCTAGGGGTATGCTTGGGCCACCAGTGTATAGGCTATACGTTCGGCGCAACCGTAAAAGGTGCCGGCGAAATCATGCACGGCAAGACCTCGATGATAAAACATAATGGTAAAGGTGTATTCGCCGGACTTCCAAATCCATTCGAGGCTATCAGATACCACTCGCTAGCGATCCAGCGTGAAAATCTGCCGAGCGTTCTGGAGATTACGGCTGAAACTGACAATGGCGTAATCATGGGCATCAGGCACAAAACGCTGGCGGTTGAGGGCGTGCAATTCCATCCCGAATCTATCATGACAAAGGTAGGCAAAGATCTGCTGCATAACTTTTTGAAGGCAAAAGTGTAGTTATTTCTTGCGCTAATGCTGGTTAGGACTATAAACTGCGTTATGTATGTTAGGTAAAGGCGGACTTGAAATGATAAAAGAGGCAATCGAATCGATCGTAGCCGGACAGGTGCTAAATGAGCAGCAGGCCGAAGCTGTTATGGAAGAGATCATGTCCGGCCAGGCAACAGCGGCCCAGATCGGCTCTTTCGTGACCGCGCTCCGAATACGCGGAGAAACAGTCGCAGAGATCGTTGGAATGGCCCACGTTATGCGCGCAAAAAGCGCCCATGTGGAGCAGACTGCCCCAGTCGTCGACACGTGCGGCACCGGCGGCGATTCATCCGGGACATTCAACATCAGTACTTGCGCCGCATTCTTAGGCGCAGCCGCAGGGCTCAAGATAGCCAAGCACGGCAACAGGGCTATGTCCAGCAAGAGCGGCAGCGCGGACGTGCTGGAAGCTCTCGGTGTAAAGATTGACCTGCCGCCAGAAAAAGTATCCATGTGTCTGGACAAAGCAGGAATAGGATTCATGTTCGCACAGGGTTTTCACCCCGCCATGAAATATGCAGCAGGCCCGAGGCGTGAAATAGGTATCAGAACGATTTTCAATTTCCTTGGACCGCTTACAAATCCGGCCGGAGCAAAAGAGCAATTGATCGGAGTATCTGAAAAAGATTACGTCCAAAAAATCGCCGAAGCCGTGGTGAAACTTGGAAATTTACATTCCCTGATCGTCCATGGGGAAGACGGTATGGATGAAATCACTATTTGCGCTGCCACTACAGTCGCGGAGCAAAGAGGGGACTCTATCTCCACTTACACTCTGGAGCCGGAAAGCCTTGGCTTTAAACGGGCTAAACCTGAAGAATTAAGAGGTGGTACCGCGGCAGAAAACGCGGAAATCATCAAAGGCATATTAAGTGGGCGCGACCAGGGCGCACGGCGGGATGTTGTACTGCTTAACGCAGGCGCAGCCATCATGGTCGGCGGCCTCTCCAGGACATTACAGGGAGGCATACAGATGGCGGCTCAGACCATTGACCGCGGCACGGCCCAGAAGAAGCTGGATGATTTCATTGCCGTCTCCAACGGAGTTTAACTAAAAGCATGTCAGCAGTAAAACCCATGAATTTCCTGACCACGATACTTGCAGATAAGCGCCTTGAGCTTGCCAGAGCCAAGGCAGAAGTCTCGCTGAAGGACCTGCAACAACTCGTGGACAAGCAGGCCGAGCCGCTAAGCTTCATAGATGCGCTTAAAAAGCCCGGAATACGAATAATCGCTGAAGTTAAAAAGGCCTCGCCGTCGAAGGGTGTGCTTGCACAAGAGCTCGATCCAGAAAGAACAGCGGTAAGCTACGCATCAGGCGGCACGGCCGCTATATCAGTATTGACCGAACCTAAACACTTCCAGGGCAACCTGAGTTACCTGGGCCTGATAAAGAAAAAGTTAGGCGATGATTGCCCTCCGCTACTCCGAAAAGATTTCCTGACGGAGGAATATCAGATCTACGAATCACGAGCGGCTGGTGCTGACGCCCTATTGCTCATCGTCGCAGCACTAGGTGATAGTACGCTTGGGTCACTTCTTGAACTCACGCATAAGCTGAACATGGAAGCGCTTGTAGAAGTACACACCGAAGAAGAAACTCGCAGAGCCGTCAAAGCCGGGGCAAAGGTTATCGGCATAAACAACCGAAACCTGACAACATTCGAAACGACAATTGAAACATCATTACAGCTAAGGCCTTTGATCCCGCAAAATAGGCTGGTAGTGAGCGAAAGCGGCATCAAAACACCCGATGATATAAGAAGGCTAAACAAAGCAGGGATAAACGTTTTCCTGATAGGCGAGGCTCTGGTTATCGACGGCAATCCATCTGAAAAAATCAAATCGCTCATGAACGCGGTAAACAAATGACTGTAATCGTAAAGATATGCGGGCAAAGGACTTCTGAACACGCGCTAGCCGCGGCAAACGGAGGCGCAGATATGATTGGGATGATATTCGCACTCGGACGCCGCCAGATAACTCCAGAAGTGGCCAAAGAGATAGTCCAGAGTGTCAGGAAGGACAGAAACAACCCTCCGAAAATGGTTGGGGTTTTTGTAAACGCACCTGCGGCTGACGTAAACAGGATAGCGGCCGAATGTGCGCTGGATATGATCCAGTTAAGCGGCGGCGAACCATGGTCTTACTGCAGCCAGATAAAAGTGCCAGTTATAAAAGTTATTCATATAGACGAATCAGGCGCAGGTGAAGGTGGCTTCGTCAAACTGGCGAACACGTGCCAGGAAGCCACCATACGCGGTTACACAATCCACCTGGAGAGCGGCGCCGACAGGATGCCAGGCGGCACCGGGAAAACTTTCGATTGGAGCATTGCGGAGCGCCTATCACAGCACTTCAAATTTCTTTTGGCAGGCGGGCTTACGCCAGGCACAGTTTCGGAAGCAATTCATACGGCGCATCCCTGGGGTGTAGACGTTTCCAGTGGCGTCGAAACCGACGGCGTAAAAGACATAGCAAAAATAGAGGCATTTATTAAAGCCGCGAAAGGCGCTTAATTTTGACTTATTCACTACCTGACCAGAAAGGTCATTTCGACGTTTTCGGTGGCAAGTACGTTCCCGAAACACTAATGGTTGCGCTTACAGAGCTTGAGTCCTCATTCAAGCGGCTTTATCGCAGCCGGGAGTTTCAGGAAGAGATGAGCTCGCTGCTTAAAACTTATGTTGGAAGACCTACTCCGATTTATTTCGCGAAGAACCTTACAAAAAAGTTCAAGGGCGCGAAAATATACATCAAACGGGAAGACTTGGCGCATACAGGCTCCCATAAAATCAACAATGCGATTGGACAGGGGTTGCTCGCGAAGTACATGGGCAAACACCGCATAATCGCCGAGACTGGCGCTGGACAGCACGGAGTCGCCACGGCCACGGTTTGCGCAATGCTGGGCCAGGAATGCATCGTATACATGGGTATCGAGGACATCAAACGCCAGTCACCAAACGTATTCCGTATGAAACTGCTTGGAGCTGAAGTAAGGCCTGTAAGTAGCGGCAGCCGCACACTGAAGGATGCCATCAACGAGGCTATACGTGACTGGGTCACGAATGTAAAAGACACTCACTACCTACTTGGCAGCGTAGTCGGTCCGCACCCGTATCCAATGATCGTACGCAACTTCCAGTCGGTTATAGGCAAAGAAGCCAGGCGTCAGATGCTCCAAATGGAGGGCAAGCTTCCCGACTATGCAATCGCATGTGTGGGTGGCGGCAGCAACGCGATGGGCATGTTCTACCCATTTATCAAGGATAAAAACGTAGGATTAATAGGAGTAGAGGCTGGCGGACTTGGTCTCGCAAGCGGCAAGCATGCCGCAAGTCTGGCGGCGGGGAAGATCGGCGTCCTGCACGGCTCAAAATCGTATGTCCTCCAGGACGAGTGGGGACAGATCACGGAGACGCACAGCATATCTGCGGGGCTGGACTATCCAGGCGTCGGCCCTGAGCACAGCTATCTTAAAGACTCTAAGCGTGCGAAATACGTTGCTATAACAGATAAACAAGCAGTCGCCGGATCAAAATTGCTATCGGAGACTGAGGGGATAATACCGGCACTTGAGTCTGCTCATGCCGTCTCATACGCTTGCCAGTTGGCAAAAACTCTGGCTCCAGACAAAATCATCCTAGTGAATCTAAGCGGTAGAGGCGATAAGGACATCTATACTCTAGGGGAAGCCCTCGGAATAAAAATCTAAATTATTCTTTTTCTTGCTCTTCGCTTTCCAGATAAAGCTTATAGCTATCATCGTCAAAGCTGAACATCTCAGCATATCTACCCCAGTCGATAGCAATCGAAAGTTGACTTTCAGCGGCATCCTTACTGAAGCTGCCTTCAAGAATTTCCAAAATGTCAGTAGCGTCAATCTTCTTTTCTGGGGATTCGTCTATTGACTTTATGATTAAGAATATGATCTCTACAGAAAGCGCTTGCTGTTTGAATATCTCTTTCTTCTCCTGCTGTGCGGCTTCCGCATACATTTTGCCTAAATCTGTAAGCAGGATGTCTCCCTCAGCAACTTTCGCCAGACCTAATTGAGAAGCGGCCTCAGCTACAGGCAAGAGATCATCCACTTCAAGCTGCAAATCTGCACCAAGTTTTGGAAGATCCTGCTTGCCACCAGTCTTTTCCAAAAGCTCTATAAGACCGTTCAACATACCGATTCGTACATCCGGCAAAGGCTTTAATTTCTTCTCGTCTTCCGGGACAGGAGTCATGGCCGCCTTAACAGGCTCAGCCGCAGCTGTTGAATGAGACACTAATTTATAAAGATGGTCAACAAAAGAAATAAACTCGGGAGAAGTACGCTCTCTGGGATGTTCCAAATAAACGGGTACGTTCGCAAGCACACGTCCAGGATTACTTCCAAAAACGAGAACCCTGTCTGCCATCAAAGCTACTTCTTCGATGTTGTGCGAGACCATGATTATCGATGACAATGGAACGCGCTTATCATTCCACAGATCAAACAACTCTCTGCGTAAGTTATCGGCGGTCAGAACATCCAATCCAGAAAAGGGTTCGTCGAGGCAGAGCAGCTCCGGCTCCACGGCCAGGGCTCTGGCGAAGCCTACTCGCTGTTTCATGCCCCTGGATAATTCACGCGGATAAGCGCTTTCAAAACCGCCCAAACCTACTTCTTCAATAAGCTTGAGTGCTTTCTCACTCCTTAACTTGGGGTCCATCTGCCTGGAACGTAAGCCGATTTCAACATTATCAAGCACATTCAGCCATGGGAAAAGGGAGGGGGTCTGAAAAACTATTGCGACCTTATTGTGCGCTTTCTCTTGAGGAGTCTGGCTTATGAAAACATCTCCAGAGGTAGCAGGTATCAATCCTGTGATTATTCTAAGCAGTGTGGATTTACCTGAGCCAGACGGCCCGACTATCGCTAAAAATTCGCCTTCTTTAATTTCTAAATTGATATCATCAAGAATCAGTACTTGGTGCTTTTTATCTCCGAAATACTTGGCTACATGGACAAGTTGCAGAATAGGAGCGATGTCTACGGGCTTTTTCTGCATTAAACCGCCTCCATGCTGAACTTCTCCAACGCAGTGTGATGAATTCTGCCCCAGATGAATCTATTTATCGTCACGACGATCCCAACCAAAATAAGAGTCGCAGCAAGTAACATCGAAAAATCGCCTTTATCAGCAGCCTGAGCGATAGTGGCTCCAAGTCCGGTTACCCTATGAGGTGCTTCGTCCTTGAATCGAATATATTCTGCGACTATCGTCGCATTCCACGCGCCGCCGGAAGCAGTGATCAGCCCAGTAATCAAATTAGGAATGATAGCCGGCAAAACAAGAACTCTCCATTTCTGAAACCCTTTTAGTGAAAATGCATTTGATGCTTCTTTTAAATTCTGCGGAATTAAAGAGGCACCTGCAATGATATTGAAAAGAAGATACCACTGGGCGGCCATAATCATAAGCAGCACAGCCGCAATGTTAAGCCCAAACGGGAGGTCTACAAGGAATAACAAAAGGATTGGGAAAAGAGCGGTTGCAGGGATTGAAGCCGTTATCTGTATGAACGGTTGAAACCTCCTGGAAAGTTTCGGACTCGTGCCGACCCATATTCCAAAAGGCAGTGTCCAGGCCAATGACAGGGCGATAGCTATTGAAACTCTGCTCACTGACGCAAATGCGGCTTTCAGGAGTTCCAGCAAATCAGCCGTTCCCAGACTGCTGAGCAGGTTTATCGCCCTGGCTATACCGAACAGCAGCATCAGGATAACAATAAAGATCACTGCCTTGCCGCCTATATTCCTGACTTTTCTTTTTTCAGCTAAGCCCACTACCAGTTGTTCCGCTTTCAATGCAGGGGCATACAATATCTTGCCAAGCGTATTTACCAGCGGCATACCGATCTTCCGTATGAAAATACGTACCATAACGGACCTCTGCCCTAACCGCAGAAGCGGGGATGTAACTTGCTGCTGACTCTCGCCTTCTATTTCCTCAATCTTGAATTTATTCGCCCATGTAACCAGCGGCTGCCATATGAAGCGATCCAAGAATATGATGATTAGCACCAGCGTGACGAGTCCGTAAATTACAGCGTCATAGTCTTTGTTTCCGGATACGGTCTGAAGATAAGAACCCAATCCAGGCAACTGGAAAGACCTGTCACCGAGCGTAAACATTTCGCTCGCCATCAGGAAAAACCATCCGCCAGCCCATGAAATCATGCTGTTCCAGACGAGGCCCATTGTTGCGGCAGGCATTTCAAGATATCGGAAGCGCATCCACCCCGTCAGGTTGAAAGCAAGTGTAGTTTCCTTCAACTCTCGCGGAATGCCAGTGATGGAATGATAAAGGCTAAAAGTCATGTTCCAGACCTGGCTAGTAAAAATCAAAAGGATCGCAGCCATCTCAATCCCCAACCTGCTGTTATGGAAAAGCGCGATCATTGCAAGCACAACAACAGGCATAAATGAAAGTAGAGGAATAGACTGCAATATATCCAGCAGAGGGACCATGAATTTTGAAGCGCTCTTGTTGTAAGCCGCGGTATATGCATAAGCAAAAGAAAATACGACTGATAATAAATATGCGGCTAGCATTCTGCTAACTGACATGGCAGCATATAACGGCAGATACTTAGGAGATAGGTTTATCTGGACATGATCACCCAATCCCTGCGTATCCGCTACTGATGCAAAGGAGAATATAGCGTAGATAACTATGGCTAAAACCAGAACAAGCACGGCGTCTATCAGCCATGTGGAGTTCGACATCCTTAATTGAATTCTGTTAATCGCCAAAGAGCGTACCAGCCACAATAAAAATGCGATGCCCTTAAGAGCAGTGAGATTATACTATCGGTGTCATATCATCACATGCACTTATGGAACTTCTCAAGAAATGCGCTGAAAAGCTCGGCATCATCCTTTCCGCACATCAACTCGACCTTTTTGAAAAGTATTTCAATCAGTTATACGCCTGGAACCAAAAAATAAATCTGACCTCCGTCACCGGATATGAGGAAGTCCAGACAACTCACTTTCTTGATTCGCTCACATTACTTATGACCGGCAAAATCAGGCCTGACTTCAGAATTGCGGACATTGGTAGCGGTGCTGGGCTGCCTGGCATACCATTAAAAATTGCTATGCCAGATATATCTCTTACGCTGATTGAAGCCACTGGCAAAAAGGTGACATTTCTACGAAGCTTAATCGAAGAATTGGGACTAAAAGATACGGCTGCCATCACCGGACGCGCTGAGGACCTTGCCCACGATCTCCATTACCGAGAAAAATACGACGTTGTGGTCAGTAGGGCCGTAGCATCACTGCCAGCGCTTAATGAACTCTGCCTGCCATTCTGCAAGATTGGCGGCACATTTATTGCCCCCAAAAAAAGAGAAAAGTTAGAAGAAGAGCTCGCAGCCTCTACGAACTCTTTGAAGCGTCTCGGTGGACGCTTCGTAAAGATAGAATATGTTGAGGTGCCTGATTTCCTTTCCAGAAGAGCTCTTATAGTGATCGATAAGGGATCACTGACGCCGTCAATTTACCCAAGACGTTCGGGAATGCCGCAAAAGAATCCTCTATAAATTGGAGACCAGAAACGTCCTCAAATAATCCCATACCGAAGCAAAATGGCACTCCATCGCCGTTTAAGCGGTTGCGGAGCGTACCGACGATCGCCTCCTTTGCAGTCGCGCTTGCAGTCATGGCGTTGATGGTAAAGGGGTTCGGCATCAACCTCGGAGAGACATGGGATGCTGTTAAAAGCGCAAATCCTTACCTCTATGTACTGGCCATTTTCAGCTATTACGTAGCCTTCCTGCTCAGGGGGTGGCGATGGCAAATAATGATTCGCAATATTGGAATCAATACCAACGCCGGAGAAAAAGTACCCAGCATCAGAGCGTGTACCGAGTTCATCATGCTTGGATGGTTTGGTAATACGCTTGCTGTGGCCCGCCTTGGCGATGCATATCGCAGCTGGCTTCTCAGCCATGAAACCGGAATAGGGTTTTCCCGCAGCTTTGGGACAATCGTGGCCGAGAGAATGATAGACGTTGCTACGGTTGCGGTTTTGCTTGCGATTTCGATCGCTCTATTCATCGCCGGCATTAAGTCAGGTGAAAGAAGCTGGATACTCGTAAGCCTAGGTGTTGGACTAGGACTTGTTTTTGCAGCTCTAATCATTCTTTTAGCGATGGTGAAATATGGCAAGCGGGTCGCACTAAAGCTTCCAGGCCGGTTTAACGAGATTTACAAGCGAATACATGATGGAACGCTTGGCAGTTTCCGAAGACTCCCGCTTTTGTTCTCGATCAGTGCCATGCTCTGGATCATTGATTCCCTGAGGCTGCTTCTCGTATTACAGGCTGTAGATGCACATATTGAGATGACCGCAGTCCAAGCGCTCGCCTTCATTTTGTTCGCGTCGCTTGCCCAATCAGTGCTCACAGCGATACCTTTTACGCCAGGCGGCCTCGGGTTTGTTGAGGCCGGGTTCACAGGCATATTGGCTCCCGTTTTAAGCAGCGCTTCGTTGGCAACAGCGATAACTATTCTTGAGCGCTCTATAACCTACGCAAGTGTCGTAGTATTTGGCGGCATCCTGTTCATAAGCAGACAGATCTTCAAGCGAGGAACGTCACAATTAGCTCAGCCATCCGTAGTTAAAGACAGCAGTTAAGCCGCAGATATTGGGCATTCTTTAGACAAGAGACAAAAGTCTGGAACCTGCGAAGGCTTTTTTATATTCAAGGAAACTCCGGCGTCGCGCAACATTTCACCCAGAGTGCACAAAGGCAAACCTACCACATTAAAGTAACATCCGGTGATTCGTTTTGCTGGATGAAATTGCGGTTGCTGAATAGCATAGGCACCAGCTTTATCCATCGGATCACCAGTGGCAACATAACTTTCCATTTCAGCCGTGCTATAGTCGCGAAACTCAAGCTCAGTTTGAGTAGCTTTAGCCGCTAATTTACCGTTAGCATTAACAATGGCTACCCCCGTGATAACCGAATGCGACCGATTTCTTAGAGCTGTAAGTATACGAATCGCGTCTTGGGCATCTTTTGGTTTGCCGAGGATTTTATTTTCAAGTACGACGATAGTATCGGCACCGATAGTTACTTTCTTATGCGAATCGAAAACGGATCGAGCTTTTTCAGAGGCTAAGCGTATTACCGTATTCCTGGGCTCTTCTCCGTCGATAAGTTTCTCATCAACATTTGAAGGTATCACCTTGAAATCAGGAAGCAGATATTTGAGAAGCTCCAAGCGCCTTGGTGAAGCAGAGGCCAGAACTATTTCACTCAACTAGGCGCCCTTCCATGAAAGGCTGGCGATACATTCGATGTGGTAGGTGTGAGGAAACAGGTCTACCGGCTGGACCCGCTCTAACAGGTATCCTCCGCTTGTCAAGAGCCTAAGGTCTCTCGCAAGCGATTTTGGATCACACGATACGTAGGCTAGCCTGGGCACGGCAAACTGTAAAAGAGCAGCAATCGTACCCGGCGCACACCCAACGCGCGATGGGTCCACAATGATGGCGTCTGGCTTAACTGAAAGCTGACCGAGCACGTCTTCTGTCTTACCTTCGATAAGTTTTACGTTATCGACGCCGTGTATATTCTCGCATGCATCTTTTATGGCCGACGCTGATTCTTCTATCGCAATAACTTGCCCGGAGAAAGGAGCCAGAAGCACTGCAAACGTACCGACGCCGGCATAAGCATCCACCAACACATCCCTATCTGTAAGCCTCAGCGACTGCCTGAGTAAACCAATCATTTTCTCAGCTTGTTTTGTATTGACCTGGAAGAAGGATGGAGAACCAATACGGAAATTATTGCCCAGTAGTGATTCGTGATAATAAATCTGGCCCGATTCAACATTTATTTCATCGCTTTTCATGGGAGGTTGAATCAACCATGACCCGGTGGCGGTGCCGTAGCGCAGGGAGAGCTGTGTTGTCTCCGAGCATTTGCCCTGCAGCTTCAAGAGCGAGTCGTTAATCCACGGGTGCATAAGGTCACAGTGATCGATCTGCACGAAACGATGGCTGAACCGGTTTGTAAACCCCAGAACACCTTTTCGGACTGTGAACCTGGCATGGTTGCGGTACTCCCACGGGTCATCACAATCTATCGTTTCTGCTAAGACATCAGTAGACAATCCAGCTTCCTTAAGCGCTGAAGCCACGAATCCCATTTTTATTGCCAGCTGATGCTGATAATCTACGTGTTGCAGCTGGCATCCGCTGCACGGTCCATAGTACTGACATCTGGGTTCTTCACGGTATTTAGACGGCTCTACCACTTTAATAACGTGGCCATTCCGCTGACCATCTCTATGCGTATAAACTTCCGCTATAACAGTCTCCCCCGGGAGACCTTTCGATATGAGGGCGTGATGCCCATCAAAATGCGCGACACATTCGCCGCTAGGGGTCATCTCTTCCAGAATCAACTGGAGTGTTTCTGGGGGTGCAGGCTGGTATTTCTGTTTTGTAGGCATGTTGTTAATTCTACGGCAACATCAGTTTATTGACACATTCAGTGCGTCTAACTAAACTTCATTCCAGTCATGGCATCACTGCACAAAAGTCTCGCAGCCTACATTACCAGCCATTACCTGGCGGCGCTGGAATACCGCGATTACAGGCAGATGTGGGTAGCCAACGTTTCCGCCCAGTCCGCCGCGTGGGCGCTCATAGTCGCACGTGGGTGGGTTGTCTACGACATGACGCATTCATCGATGGATGTGGGCATCGTAACGTTCGCGGCCATGGGGCCTCTTCTGGCCGTCCCGCCGATAGCCGGGGTGTTGGCGGACCGATTCGATAGGCGAACGATTTTAGGCTGGACGTATGCGATAAACCTTTTCCATAACCTCATTCTCGCTTTGCTGGTAGCCTTTGGCTCGATTCAGATGTGGCACATAATTGTGCTTTCTATCGTAAACGGCACAGCAAGAGCAGCACAGATGAGCACCGCGCAAGCACTTGCAGCAAACCTGGTGCCAAAAGAACAATTGCTTAACGCCCTGTCTCTAAACGCTGCCACACAGCACGCCTCACGACTCATAGGCCCCGGTCTCGTATCACCGCTATTATCCTTTATAGGAGCGGCTCCTGCCTTCTTCATGTGCACTGTTCTTTATGGAGTGGGTTGGATACAAATAATGAAGATAAAAACTAAATCTGTAGGCGGAATAAGAAAGGGGGAGGGTTACGTAGAGAGCTTCGTACAGGGCATTAAATACGCATGGAGCCAAACCTACATCCGCATGATACTGGTGATGGTTTTCTTCCACTGCGGCCTCACTATGGCTTTCGAATCATTGCTTCCGCATTATGCAGAGCACCAGCTTCAAAGCGGCGCAGGTTCTTTTGGAACATTGATGACGGGAATAGGTGCGGGTTCTCTCGTAGGCAGTATTTTTATAGGCGGCATTCAGAACAGCATTTCGAGAGGCAGGCTATACCTGATAACTGGCCTGTTAAGCGGCCTCGGCCAGGTAATGCTGATGTTATCTCACAACATGGCCATGGCAATGGTGGCGGTGATAATCATGGGCGGCTCGCAGGCAGCATTCATGACGCTAGGACAGGCGGTCACTCAGGCGCTCGCGGCTGATGAATACAGAGGACGGGTGGCAAGCATAAACACGCTAAGTTTCGGCGGAATAATGGCGATTATGAATCTGGTATACGCGAGCCTTGCGGGATACTACAATCCGGGCGCGGTCCTTGCAGTAGGCGGTCTGGCGTTCACAGCAATAATGCTTGTGAGTGTTTTCAATTCCTTCACGCGCAAGGTTTATATAACCGGCATTCCGACAGATCTATCCACAAAACCACAACCGGTCAGGGCGTAGCTCCCCTACTTTAGCTTATAACGTCCGTGCGCATAAGGTCAGCATACGTTTCACGCCTGCGTATAAGTCGGGACTTTCCCTTGCTCACCAGTACGATAGGCGGCTTTAGGCTGGCGTTATAGTTGCTGGCCATCGAGAGACAGTAAGCACCGCTTGCGGGAATCGCGATTACATCCCCAGGCATCAGCTTGGGCAAGGTAATGTCTTTGATCAAAATATCGCCAGATTCGCAGTATTTGCCAGCGATCGTGACCTTTTCCTGTTCCTCTTTACTCGCATTCACACGGTTAGCAACAAGCGCTTCGTACAGGCTGCCGTAAATCGCAGGCCTGATGTTATCGCCCATCCCGCCATCGACAGCCACATATTTACGGACGCCCGGTATGCTCTTAGAGGAGCCGACTGTATATAGAGCCACGCCTGACCTGCCGACCATTGCCCGCCCTGGCTCGATTACCAGCTTGGGAAGCTTAAGCCCAAGCTTCTTGCAAATGCTTTGGACTGCTACAGTTATCGTCTTAGCGTATTGAGAGACTAGCGGGATTGGGGCATTTGAAAGGTACTGGATAGCGAATCCACCGCCAGGGCTGAATTCTTCAAACTTCAATCCGTGCTTCTTCTTCATGGCCGCCACAAATTCAAGCGCTACCTTCACTCCAAGCTCATACGGCTCGTGCTCATATATTGGGGACCCAAGATGCATATGTACGCCAATAAGGTTCAGGTTGGATGATTTCACTGCCCTGCGCACCGCTTCTTCCGCATCGCCAGTCTGAACAGGAAAACCAAACTTGCTATCGAGGATGCCGGTGGTCGTTTTCACATGTGTATGCGGATCAACGCCTGGCGAAATTCGGAGGAGTATCGCTTGCTTAATCTTTTTGCGCTTCGCTATCTGATTCAACATCTCGAGCTCATGAAAATTATCTACGACGACTCTGCCGATCTTGTAATCGCAGGCCATTTCAAGCTCGGCCGCTTCTTTGTTGTTGCCGTGAAAATACACACGTTCGAGTGGGAAACCTGCCGCTTTAGCGATCGCCAGCTCTCCGCCGGATACCACATCTATTCCAAGGCCCTCTTCAGCAAAAAGCTTTGCCAGAGGTCTGTTTATGTAGGCTTTGCTCGCATAAAGAACCGTGGTATCAGGGTACAAACGCTTGAATTCCTTCTGAAATTCGCGCGCTTTATTCCTTAGGGAATCCTCGTCGAAAATATAGAGGGGGGATTCGTATTTCTTGAGAAGGTCAGTCGCTTTTATCCCGCCGATCACTAAATGGTTGGCCGCGTCTACCGTGGTTCCCTTAGGAAAAATAGGCAGCACTTCTTTTACACCCATACAGACCTCCAGAAAAAGATAAAAAGATGATGGAGTCTAACACGCTGGAGAAGAGCAAATAGCTTGAGCACTGGAACTAAAGCAGAACTATTTAGCTGTGGCTTTGCGAGCGCCCGCCTTTGCAACTGACGCCGGATGATTGCTCTTGACCGCTTCATTAAGCCTGCGGGTTATGCGTGACTTGCGGCGTGCTGCATTATTCATGTGAATGATGCCTTTTTGAGCCGCTGTATCAAGAAGATTAATAACTTTGGGGAGATATGTCTTCGCTTCATCAACTTTGCCAGTGCTGAGCAATCGATTGAACCTGTTCAGGTGCGTCCTGACAGACGTTTGAATAGGCTTATTTCTTTCTCTTTTCGCCTCAGATGACCTGTGCGACCTGGCTGCTGATGCTTGGCTTCCCAAATTGTCCTCCGCTTAAAAATTAGACGCGCAGATTATAGCATGCGGGATGTGAGTTGCATTTATTATGTAAGCAGTTCATTCGCCCGTTTGGATTCCACGCGGCCGTCTTCCATCCACAAAATGCGGTCAGCGGTGCTGAACAATCGTACGTCATGACTGGCAACAAGTACGCCGCGCCCCTCTGATCTGGTCAGCTCCTTGAGTTCCAGCATGACCTCACGTCCTGTCTTGGAATCAAGACTTCCTGTTGGCTCATCGGCCAGAATCAACTTCGGGTTATTCGCAAGTGCTCGGGCTATCGCCACGCGCTGGCGTTCTCCAATGGACATCTGCGAAGGCGGGTTGTTAACCCTGTGGCCCAGGTGGAACCTCGTCAATAGCTCTGTAGCACGCCGGCTGACCACCTCCGTATTCGCATGCGCAAGCTCCATTACCAGCTTCACGTTTTCGAAAGCGGTTAGGCTTGAGATTAAATTCGAGTCCTGGAAGATAAAGCCAAACGTGCGGAGCCTCATCTCTGCCAGCTCTTTCAAAGACAACGCTGCCATATCTTTGCCTGCCATGAAGAGAGTGCCCGATGTTGGCCGCAAAAGTGTGCCTACAATCGATAACAAGGTGGTTTTCCCAGATCCTGACGGGCCTGACAACAATACCATCTCGCCAGGCATTACCTTCAGGCTTACCTGGTTCACAGCCCTAACGGTAAGCTTGCCCGATCCATAGTCTTTGCTTACCAAGGTCAATTCTATTAGTGGAGTGTTTTGGTTCATCAGTTGGCCTTAAAGACCACTGCTGGGTCGATTCTATTGATGCGCGAGATCGGAAGGTACGATGCCAGTACACACATGAATCCTACAGCCAACGCAGTGCCAGTCATTTCGACCCACGAAATGTCCATTACAAACTGCGGGATGTATAGCTCGACAGCCCAGCTTATTAGATATACAAGGCCTACGCCAAGGAAATACCCGAGAGCCCCGGATATCAACGATTGTTGAAATACCGTGCTGTACAAAAACATGCCGGGAGCACCTAGGGCTTTGATGATTCCAAACTCCCGTGCCCTCTCGATCGTTGCGCTATAAATAGTGATTGCAACTACGGCCGAACCTATGCAAAATCCGATTATGGTCAGGACAAAAATAATCGGCAGAAAACTCTTCTCAACGAGCTCTTTGTTGTTTTTTATCACCGTGGTAGCTAGCAGAGCTTCTGCTCCAATGTGTTTTTCGTTTATGGTATCCATTACGGACTGAGCTTTACCCGCTTCTGTATTCACTAGGAAAAAGTTGACCATCCCTTCAGGAACAAGCGTTTTAGCTGCTTCTCCATATGAGAAAAATGAATATTGAAGTAAAAAAACGTTACCCCCGGAAGATATGCCAACAACTTTATGCGGCTCCCCCAGCACTCCTACAGTATCGCCAACGTATATGTGGTTAATCTTTGCGAACACTTCGTCTACGATGATTTCACCTTCCGCAGGGAACCGCTTACCGCTGACCATATTTATCGGCCCTGCCACGGTGTGGTTTTCATCAAACCCCACAAGAAAAGTGGCTACAGCCTTGCCTCCGATATCGAAAGAGGAACGCCTTCCATAAAACGGTGTTACTTTCGATACTCCCGGAATCGAGAGCAGGTCTGTTTCCGCCGAGGCAGGGAGGAATGAAGCTGTGCCAGTAAAATCTGACGCTCCTGGCTGAGCTACCCATACCTCAACCCCAACTTTTTCAACGTACAGTGCCAGAAGGTGATTAACGCCCTGATAAAGCCCAATCAAAAGCAGGATGAGTGTAGTGGAGAACGCAACACCACCTACCGAAATGAGAAGGCGAACTTTATCCTGCAGCAGGTTCTTACGGGCTAGCGAGATTCGTTTAGGAAAGAAAAAAGCCAGGGGCGAAGCCAATAGATGCTACCTTCCTGGAGGCGTTGGCAGCCCCAGTACTGGCTCACGTGTGGCTGTGGGAACCGGGAATCCGCCTTGAGGCCTCGGCGTTGGTATACGCGCAGGAATGCTGGTGGCGTCAGGAAGAGGTGTAGAAATTCTGGGCGTCGGGGAGGCTCCCGGAGTCAGAGAGGGCTCCTGCAGCTGCTGGATAATGCCGTTGATAGTCGAAGTCCAAAAAGCTAAACCAAGATCAAATGGTATTACAGAGCCGAATTCCTGGAAGGGGAGCACAAAATCGCCGACGATGAGGGCAAATGACGGGGTTGAAGCGACGCCTGTCTTACCGCCGTCAATAAGGTCTTTTTGAATAGCCTGGACTTTTGAATTATCGGACATACAAGTATCAAATAGTCCTGCGTCCAAACCCACTTCCCCGGCAAACTTAGTTAGGTTATCCCGGCTGAAAGCACCGATATTTGGAGTCGCTGCCTGGTTTTTGAAGAGAACATCGTGATATTGCCAGAACTTGCCCTGGTCTGCAGCGCATCTCGCCGCATGGGATGCCAAGGTGGACTCATC
This sequence comes from Dehalococcoidia bacterium, assembly GCA_009692825.1. GTDB lineage: Bacteria > Chloroflexota > Dehalococcoidia > SHYB01 > SHYL01 > SHYL01. The sequence continues at coordinate 39,389 of SHYL01000002.1, forward strand.
TACAATAGGCGTCGCCTGCCGGGCCAAAGACAGCGGCGGGCTTAGTCTAGGGTAATCTTTCCAAACGATTTGAAGAGCGCCCGCAGCAACAAACTGCTTTTCAAGCTTAGACTGGGTATCTTCCGCAAATTTCTTGTCGCCAGAGGCCTGAAAATCGCCAAAGTGCACGATCCGTATGGGCGCATCTACCTTTCCTTTCACAGGCGCGCCGTCAAGCCCAAGGTCTGCAATCAGAACCGCGGTAGGCGGCACTGGTGTAGGGACTTGCCCGGACCCGCCGCCGTTGCCCACCACGAAGAGGCTTAATATCATCGATAAAAGAACGAGACCACCCACAGCAAAATACATGACATTAAGAAGCCGCCTGGACGAGCTTTTATAAGCTTTCTTGGGCGGCCTTTTAGGGGAAGTCTTTTCTTCTTTTTTATCAGGCATAAGTACTAATTAGGAATGAAAACAGGAATCAGGCTAAGACTTTAGCCCTGGTGCGAAGGCATCTGGTGCAAACGTTCATTTGCTTTGTCTTGCCGTTAACGACTAGAGCGGCTCGCTGAACGTTCGCTTTCACAGTCCTGCTCGTATGTATATTGGAATGGCTGACGTTTCTGCCAAATCCAGTACCTTTGCCGCAAACATCACACTTTGCCAATGGTTTCTCCCTTTGCTAGAATGCTCCACTATACTACCATAAGCCCTACTTCTAACAAGGAACGCCGTCTTCACCCATTCGTTACGTGGGAATCGCTCATGGCAACAAAAAAGCCACCCGGTCAGAAAATAACAAGCAACGCCGGAAAAACAAGCTCAGCCCTCACGCCTGAATTTATCGATGGCCCCCGGCTATTTGAGATGCTCCAAGCTGCCTGTGACGGCTTAGAACGTAACCAGGACGCAATCAACTCTCTTAACGTATTCCCTGTGCCTGATGGCGATACAGGTACAAACATGCTGCTGACTATGAAAAGCGCACTGAGGGAATGTAAGTCCGTATCAAGAACTGCCTCTAATATCGCTGCATCGGCTGCAAAAGGTGCGCTGATGGGGGCGAGAGGCAACAGCGGCGTGATCCTGTCCCAGATAATGCGAGGTTTAGCGTCCGCAGTCGAGGGTCATGATAGTATGGATGCGAAGCTCTTTTCAGACGGACTATCTGCCGCCAGTCAAGCTGCATATAAAGCGGTGAGTAAGCCTGTTGAAGGCACTATGCTTACCGTGATACGTGACGCCTCGGAAGCCGCAAAGCGAGATATTTCTGGCAGCATATCAGGTGTAATGAAGGCTGCCTCCCAAGCAGCCGAAAATGCCGTGTTAAAAACTCCTGAAATACTGCCGATGCTGAAAGAAGCTGGAGTCGTAGATTCAGGAGGGCAGGGTGTCGCGGTGATCCTGCGGTCAATGTATAGGTGTCTTGTTGGAGATATCACTCCCACAGCAATAGTGACAGCCTCAACAAGTGCCATTAGCTCATCCCACAATGCCGAGGATGGCTATGGGTATTGCACTGAATTCCTAATCGAAGGGCATAAGCTGGACACGGAAGCGATTCGGAAGCAGGTCATGGCCCTAGGCGGATCGATTTTGGTTGCGGGAGACACTACGCTTGTGAAGGTACATTTGCACACAAGCGACCCGGGCAAAGCTTTAAGCCTGAGTGTCCGTCTGGGCTCCATTAAAGGAATAAAGATTGATAATATCGATTCCCAGCACGCAGAATACATAAAGGCTCACAATCTTAAACCGCTGGCCGTGGTAGCCGTTGCTTTAGGAGACGGCTTCACCGAAATTTTCAGAGGTCTAGGAGTGGACGAAATCGTTAAGGGTGGGCAGACGATGAACCCAAGCGCCGAAGATTTGAGACAGGCCGTCGACAGAGCGCCATCCACAAATGTCATCTTATTGCCGAATAACCCTAACGTGGTTATGACAGCAAATATCGTATCTCAACTGTCTACCAAAAACGTAAGAGTGGTCCCCACGCGCTCTATACCTCAAGGCATCGCAGCTGTACTAGCGATGGACCCTGAAGGTGAGCTTACATCAAATTCTTCCGCAATGACAAGTGCAATCGCAAAGATTGGCACGCTGGAGCTTTGCAAGGCTACGAAGTCCACTTCTGTAAATGGCATAAAGATCAAAAAGGGACAGCCGATAGTTTTGAGCGAAGGCGAGATATCATTCAGTGGAAACGATTTCGAATCATTAATCTGCGAGGCGCTAAGGAAGAACAATCTGAAGGATGGAATGCTCGTTACTTTATACTTCGGGAAAGACGCAAGCGCGGAGTCTACCAAATCTGTGATGAGCCTGATAAGAGCATCATTCCCGTCTATGCAAGTGGAGTTGATAAATGGCGGCCAGCCACATTACGAATATATCGTTTCATATGAATAACCTCGCATGACTGTAAGAATCGTAACTGACAGCACAGCCGATATCCCATCCGACGTTGCAAAATCACTGGATATAACAGTGGTTCCTCTCAGCGTTCGCTTCGGGTCTGAGTCTTTTAAAGACGGCGTAGAAATAAGCTCAGACCAATTCTTTGAAAAACTTCAGAAGAACCAGGTCCTTCCGAAAACTTCTCAACCGTCCGTAGGTGAATTTCTTGAAATGTACAGCGGATTTGCTAGAGACCAGATCGTGTCTATCCACGTAGCGCAGCAATTAAGCGGTACGTTTAACTCAGCAACGGTTGCTGCCCAGCTAGCCGGTGCTGAGCGGATTGCCGTCGTAGACTCACGCCTAGTATCTATGGGTCTTGGCATGGTGGTCATAGAGACAGCTAAGAAAACAAACGCAGGGATGGGATTCAGAGAGGCTTCACAATATGCCACGGATTGCATTAAGAGGGTCCATTGTCTGTTAACGCTTGATACTCTGGAATATTTGCAAAAGGGCGGGCGTATCGGGAAGGCACAGGCCTTCCTGGGCTCAACACTCGGCATAAGGCCTCTGTTATCCGTAAAGGATGGAGAAGTCCACCCCGTGGAGCGATTGAGGACGCGCGCTAAAGCCATCGAACGTGTTCTTGAACTGACCAATGCTATACCAAAGGCAAGCCGGTACTACGTTATGCACAGCGTTGCCCAACAGGACGCCGAAACAGTGGCAAAACGACTGCGTGACTCTTTCCCAGGCAAAGAAGTCGGTATCGGCAAGCTCGGCCCGGTAATCGGTGTATACGCGGGACCAGGCACAGTAGGCGTAGCAACCCTAGAAGCGGAGTAACGCTCCTCATGAACGCCATTAATACATTCTTATGACTTCTCAAAGCCAAACTAACGAGCGACTCATCACGCTTGGGAAAATACTATCGCTAGAAAAGAGCAAAGGGTTTACCGATTCAACCGTAGCCGGCGGCCTCGATAAATTTCTCCAGAACTTTCAGGCCTCCAACCCTGACATGAGCAAAGCGCCAGCAGGTATTAAACGCGGTGCGGATTTTAGATACGCCTCGTTATCGCTAAATGACCGCAAGGCGTGGGTGGAGAAAGCGCTCGCCTGGATTGCAAACCCAAACGCTGCTGAAGAGCAACCCTCTATAGCCAGCAAACCTGCCATCTCAGTGCCAAGGCCTGCGACTCAGGAACGAACCACCTTTGATTTGGCCATGAAAGTGCAGTACGTGAAGGGGGTGGGGCCAAAGATTGGGGAGTTTCTGGAAAAACTCAACGTGGAAACTCTGCGTGACCTCCTATATCTATTCCCTCGGAGACATGATGATTTCTCTCACAAGGCCAGGATCGCAGACCTGGTTGCAGGCCAGGAATACACAGTTCTAGCCACTATTTGGAGCGCACACGAAGCGACGGTAGGCCCCAGACGCAAGATGATTGAGGCGACCGTTGGTGACGATTCCGGGAACATACGTGCCATCTGGTTCAATCAACCATACCTGCTGCCCAAGCTTAAAGAGGGCTCGCAGATCGTGATCAGTGGAAGGATAAGTTTTTTCAAAAACAGGCCAGTATTTCAGCACCCGGAGTATGAATTCGTTGCCGAGGATGAAGACCTTGAGAAATTACTTCACACTGGAAGACTCGTCCCAGTCTATCCATCAACTGAAGGCCTGCAGCAGAGGACACTGAGACGAATATTAAAAGGCGCACTGGACGTTTATTCCCCGTCTGTCCCTGATTTCCTTCCGTCAGCGATGATTCCGCGCAATAACCTGGTTCCACTCTCTTCGGCCTTAAATCAGATGCATTACCCAGACTCGCAGACGGATAAAGACCTGGCAAAGCGAAGGCTAAGCTTTGACGAGCTTCTGCTTATGCAATTGATAGTGCAGTCCCGCAGACGAGAATGGCAGGAAGTCCCCGCCAACGCCATGAAGCTAAATCAAAAGTTGATTTCAGGACTTCAGGCAGGCTTACCGTTCAAACTCACAAAAGCACAACAAAAAACACTGGACCAGATATTGGAAGATATCAAGCAGACGCGCCCCATGAGCCGACTGCTTCAGGGCGACGTTGGCAGCGGTAAGACAGTCGTTGCCGCGATCGCCATGCTCACAGTAGTTGAAAATGGGTTCCAGTCCGCACTTATGGCGCCTACCGAAATACTTGCGGGTCAGCACTTTCGCTCTGTAAGAAAAATGCTTGACAAATTCCAGCCATCGGACGCCGGGCCGGATATGTTTTCGGTAACTATTCCAGATAAAAAACATCCTGTGACAATAGGATTGCTTACCGGAAGCACGCGTAAAAAAACAAGAGTAGAAATCCTGGATAAGCTGAAGAGTAAATCGCTGGATATCCTCATCGGAACACACGCGGTTATCCAGAAAGACGTCGAGTTTGGGAGGCTCGGCATGGCAGTCGTAGACGAACAGCACCGCTTTGGCGTAGAGCAGCGCCAGAGCTTGCGGCAGAAAGGCTACAACCCGCACCTGCTGGTGATGACTGCCACTCCAATCCCAAGAACTCTAGCCCTTACGTTCTACGGCAACCTCGACGTATCCGTAATTGATGAGATGCCTCCCGGCAGGCAGGAAATCGTTACGAGGAAGCTAGCGCCGCAGCAGAGAGAGCGTGCTTATGACTTCGTAAGGGCGCAAGTTACTGAGGGCCGCCAGGTGTTCATCATCTGCCCGCTTATCGAAGAGTCAGAAGCATTGGACGGTAAAGCCGCCGTCAAGGAGTTCGAGCGCCTGCGCAAAGAAGTATTCCCAGACTTAAGCGAGCGCATGGGACTGCTCCACGGCCGAATGACTCCCAAAGAAAAAGACAAGGCCATGGAAGATTTCCGTTTAGGCCATACTGCCATCCTGGTGTCAACGCCTGTCGTTGAGGTTGGAATCGATATTCCAAACGCAACGGTTATGCTTATAGAATCGGCCGACCGGTTCGGCCTATCGCAGCTTCATCAGTTCCGCGGCCGTGTAGGACGGGGCCAATACAAGAGCTACTGCCTTCTCCTGACTGAAAGCTTCTCAAAAGATGCCGCAGAACGGCTGGCTGTTATGGAACAGACCATCAACGGTTTCGAGCTGGCTCAGAAAGACCTAGAGCTTCGAGGGCCCGGCGAATTCTTCGGGACAAGGCAAAGTGGACTCCCCGACCTCAGAATCGCCGACTTGTCAGATACGCGCCTCATAGAGGTAACGCACGAGGAAGCCAGCCACCTTTTAAGTTCAGATCCAAAACTAGCCAGGCCTGAAAACAGGCCACTCGCTAAAGAACTTCGCCTTTTCTCAGGCGACTTTAACACTGAGGCTAGTTAAGTCCGTTGGTCGCGGTACCAGTAGTTGGATATGGATACTCAACATGCTGCATCTCTGAGAGCTGAGCAGCAGGCTGTATCTCCTTGGACTCATAGGATGGAGACGTAAGAGCGTTCCCGCTCATGGAAGGCATATCTGCCTTGGCATAATATCCATTCTCATGCTTCGATGACGATTCGGCATCGCGCGCGGTGCTGAGCACCAAAACATCAAAACCGTCGTTGCCCCGGCGTGTCCATTTGGCAACAATCCTTGTGATCCCGCTGCCTGTAGCAGAGTTGGCGATGTGATCCGCGAAGTCTTTGCACTGTGATGGATCCATCTCCAGGATGACTTCATGATTTGTTACATATGCCCTGTGTCCTTTGACTCTTCCTAATTCGTTGACTTTGATTTCTTTACTTCGCATAAGTACCTCCGTTTGAGAAATTAACAGAATATTAAATTAGTTTTAGACTAATGTCAATAAAGATTTGTACCAAAAATTGACAATCTGTGACCTATCAGGCCTTTTAGACAATTTGAGAAAGGGGTAAGAAAGTTGTGGGACTAGGAGGCCCTAATCGAAATAAGAGGCGTTAACCGATAACGCCGGAGGAAGAAGCGTAGTCACGCAGTTCCACGTGTCACCTTCGTCATTGCTTGCATAAAGATCTCCGGTGTCAATGGGAAGGTACACGCCAGCCGGGTCCACACTATCTGTACACATACCTACGCGATACATGCCCGTGAATGCATTTTTCTGGGGGAGGCCTTCGGTAAGCGTATCCCAGCTTTTATCTGCATTCCTTGTACGGTAAACACTCAGCTTGCCATCGGGGGGCAGCGCAGCTCGCCGCCGCCAAGCGGCGCAACATATGCAACATCGGGATTGTTTGGGTGAGCAGCCATAACCATGCCAAAATCAGATGGCAGTCCCTCAGCGATGTCTGTCCACAATTTTGCGGCGTCGTCGCTGCGGTAAATGCCCCAATGGGTCTGCGCGTAAAAACGTGTCTGCCTCCAGCTGCCACGAGGTAATGGCCGCGCTGCCCAACCTCGAGATATTTCTCCATCTTTGGGTCGTACTTGGCGAGGATATTTTTTAAGTTGCTGTTCATTGGACTCCAGGTCTTTCCAGCATTCTGTGTTGAAAAGACTCCGGCAGCAGAAATCGCAATGGATACGTGATCAGGCTTGGCCTGGTCCACGATGCTCGAATGAAGGCAGAGGCCTCCGGCCCTGGGTCCCCACTCGTCACGTGTGGAGTGTTTTGTGAGGGAAAGTAATCTCTTCCCATGTTTCGCAATTGTCTGTGGACCGGAATAAGGCCGCGGATGCCACGCCGCAGTATATAAGGCCCGGGCGAGAAGCGGGGCCTAGCTCGATGTGCCAGATACGCTCGAGCTTGAGCAATGCTTGGACATTGGCCAGCTCTGCTTCTGACAGGCTAAACGAATCCCCAAGAATTGCCTTTCCGGGGAAAGCAGGGCTTTTCTTCGAATCGTGCCATGTCTTAGCAAGGTCGTCTGAATACTGGATCCTATTACTAAACCAGGGGTCATTTACAAGGGCGAACAGCCTCCCAGTCCTGCGGTCAATCACAGAATGGTAAAACTCGCTTCCCGGGAGGAAGGGTCCTGATAATATCCATTTATCGCGGCTTTTGCCGCTCTGGAATAAGAAAAGTCCTTTTTAGTCCCGAGAGATAATACGACTTTGCTGCTCATTAAGCGCTCCTTAGCTTCGACTTGAATTCCTCATACTCGCGTGGCAATTCGTCAGCTGATTTGTAGCCTCTGCTCTCTGCAAGAATAGCGTCAAGATCGCCAGAACCTACGAGTTGGCTCAGGCACTCGTACACCTCTTTTGTGATCAGCTCCTGGTTCACAAAGCGTTTCAATACATCGAAGGATTCCTTGAGGCTTTCTTTGCGGCGGCCGTAGTAGTCTCTTCCTCTGCGTATGTTGTTGTAGGCTTCGAGGTTTTCACACGCGACGAGAATCATGCCCATTAATCGGCTGTCCTTGTCTGAAGATTTAGCAAGGTATTCTGGATAGTAGTAATAAAGCATCACCTTTACCATCCAGCTGTTAATCTTTACTCCGAGCTTTTCGAACTCTTTCTCGTGCTTTTTAATCTCGACTTTCAAGAGCCTCTCGAAGTTCATGCGCATCTCGATGTGCCGGCGGACACGGTCGTTAAGCGCGATCCCATACTTTTTCAGCACTGGCTTAACTAATCGTTCGTAAAATATCGCGGCCTGTGCCTTCTTCACGTTGGAATATTGATTGATAAGGTCAGTCACTCTCACAGGCAAGCCTTCTGCCTGAGCGTAATTGAATATCTTAGAGAAAAGCTCTGGTTCCAGACCAACGCGGCCCAGATCATGTAAAAGGGTGGTAATCTCGAATTCCTGGAGTGTTTCGCCGCTTATGCCAAGGCGCCGTGCGACTTTGATTACGATGCGCGAGGTGCGCTCTGCGTGCTCTTTGTCATAACCGGGTATGACCTTTCCAGTCACAGGATCATGGTAGTCATACATAGCCAGCAGTTTCCGGCGAATGCTGTTGTTCATTAGCTAATCAGGGCAGGAATCAAACGCTTTTTATTCTTATCATCGTATTGCGAAACTGTATCCAAAATATAAAAGCTAAGCAAGCCCACTCAAGGGAAATCTGAAAGTTTCGCTTAACCCAGACGGTAAGGCATGATTCGAATAGCCCTGTTATCGAGCACAATCAGCACACTTTCGCCGGGAGTCTTTGCGATACGTTCGGCTAATACTGCGAAGTCGGGCTGGAGGGATGTTGTAGAGACTTCCGCTTCTAATGCCAGCCAGAAAATAACTGGCTGCCCGATGATTCCTTCTAGACGACGCGCGAACTCACGTCCCTCAGGCCCACCTAGAACAATGATACGTTTGCGAAGAACTAGTGAAGCTGGAGTCGGTTGAGCTGCGTCATATACCTTTTGAATACGGCTGCCTCCGCGCAAGAGGAGCCCAAAGTAGACGCTGATCAATCCAGCCGTAAATAATGCGGCAATGAACCACTTTGTCTCCTGGAAAGTTTCTACATTAAGGTTCCCTCCCATGAGGTCTCGCAGGAACACAAATAGAAGCCCACTCAAGTCGACGAGAGCAATTAAAGCGGCAATACAGAACACACCGTAGATAAATACCCTGCGCGAAAGTCTCTCACGCTCTTCCTCAGGGTGTTCGCCGACTGCATGCTGTAGACGTGACCAGAACATTCCCCACAAGAGTCCGCCGACTACCACTAATGAAATCCCTAGAGCTAAAGGCGACTTCCACCAACTGTCAGAATTAACTACATTCGCACCTTCCGGAAGGATCACTCCCAGTGCCACACCCGTAACTGTAACGAGTCCGCCAGCAAGAATCCCAAGTCCAACGCCTGCCGCCAGGTATTCGTAGGCCCGGCGTGCGCTGAAATACCAACCTCTGCGCTCAGAGGCCTCTGCATGAATAACAGCCGCATGATAGCCCCACAACGCGCCGCCAACGACGAGGCCGGCAATCACTCCAGGGATGACTCTGAAGTGCCCAAGTGCTGCCTCTCCATCAGGCGCCCCGAATACCCATTCAATTACTCTAAATACAAGAAATATAAGAGCAGTGCTGACAGTGATTGTTCCACCCAAAACGGTGACAATGTTCAAATAAACTTGCCTGAGTCCCGGCTCCCGGTCTGACTTTGCAAATACAAACCAGTGAAGTATCCACCATGTGCAGCTTACTATGGCGAAAGCAAACCCCTCACGTACCTGGCGCGGCCAGAAGTCCATGCCGCCGATCCCAACTAAAGTCGACTCGAAAGTCGAATCGTGAGCATCTATGAGGTAGCGGAAAAGAACCAACCCTATGCCTGTCGAAAACATCCCCAGGCTGTAAATAGACGTGGAGTAAACGTAGAGCGGGCGCACAAAAAGCGCGAGGCCGCGCCCTGGTGGATCGACGGATTGTACCTTCCAATGCAAGACCCAGATGCCAATCATTACCACGGGCAAAGCCAGGCTAAATGCTGAGAAATCCCTGGTGTTCATCGTCCATCGCAAAACAAGCACAAGGGATACTGCCGCTATTAAAGCGGTCACTCCCATTACGAAGTAGAAATAAAATTTACGCCCAAACGAACGGGCTTCTACAGGCTGTTCACGGACTACGCGCTGCAGCTGCATCCATATGAAACCCCAGATCGGAGCTCCTACCACCGTGAGCGAGAGCCCAAGAGCTAGCCGTCCGCGATCATTCGACACAATCACATCGTCACCAAAAATAGCATCCAGGATAACTGCGAGGAGCACTGTTAGGCCGGATGCGGCTACGGATAACGCAACCAGCGCCAGGCCGTAATAGAAAAATCTTCTAAGGGAACCTATTCCCTCATCAGGTTCGTCATCTTCGGCTGAGCGGTGGCGGGCAGCCGATATTATGATCACGGCAATGAGCACGATGACCGCAACTGGAAAAAGGAAGCCCAGAACACTAAATAAGTTTCCAAAACTCATTCGGAAATCTCCTTATGGTAGCGCGGGCTTTGGCTTCGGAAAGCGGGTAGGCTCCAGCCCAGGGCAATAACTCATCGGCCACGGCGGTTCAGAAAACATCCATTTAGAATCGGTCTGCTTTAGCAGAAACCTCTGCTCGTAAGAGGACTCGACAGGAGTGAAAGGAATGCCTCCGCTTATATAGATGTGGCGAATCCTGACGGTCACTTCCTGTGCATCATCTGCGGTTTTAGTGCCAGCAAGGCTGATCCGCCTATCTTGATCTTTAAGCCATGCAGTACTGTCCCTAAAGTACTGATAAGAACACGCATCTTTGAGACGCCGGCTCAGGTAGTTATAGGCGTCCTCAGGATGATCGCTATCAAGGGCTATCAGGTATCTCTGAACGACCCCATTTGGTGTGGATTCAGGCTTGAGTTCAGCTATACCGCCCTTGGCCATTAACCCGACTGCCATGCTAATACCGACAAGGATAACGACAGCCAGAGCGGCACCCATTAGCCAATATGTTGAAGTGTTGCGTCTTTTGAGAGTCAAGGTAGACCTCCGAAAGCTATTTTCAGGATAGCATAGAAGCCTGCGTGAAAAGCTTAAATGTAAGTGGTGTTCAAATTTCCCACGAGGCAGATTGGAGTCACTGATAAGTAAAACGCATTCAAGCTACAAACTGTCAGAGGTTAAAGCTATTTGCGCCGTTCCAGGATGTATTCCGCGATCCCTTTCAGGGAGCGTTTTGCGGGACTATCTGGGAAAGGTGTCAAGGAATCGATGGCCTTCTTTTGAAAATCTCTTGCCACATCGTAGCTAGCCTGTATGGCTTGAGTGGACCTGATGTATTCCACTGCTTTTTTCAAGCTGGCCTCATCTTTGGCATCCATCAGCGTTTTCAGGGTTGATTGACTATCGTATCGCTCGAGTGCAATCATAGCCGGTAGAGTGAATGTCCCCTTGATCAGGTCCCCGCCGACCGGCTTGCCTACTTCAGTAGGGTCGCCTTCAAAATCGATTATATCGTCCACGATTTGAAAAGCCATGCCAATGTTATACCCGTACTCTTTCATTGCCTGAACAGTAGTTCCGGGTGCCCCGGAAAGCAGTGCGCCGGATTCCGCGGCTGTACAAAACAATGAGCCTGTCTTATCAAATATTCTGGAGAAGTATTTCTCCCTGGGTTGTTCCCAGTCGTTCGCCTCCCAGATCTCCCGGAGCTCCCCAGTGGCCAGCGCCATGATCGTCTCTGCAAACAGACGTATCACTCGCACGTTGTTTGTGTCGCAGACTACTGTTGCGGATTTGGCGAAAACATAGTCGCCTACCAGCATCGCGACATCCTGGCCAAAAAGGCTGGAGATTGTAGCCTGTCCGCGTCTCGTATCTGACTTATCCACAGTATCGTCGTGGATCAACGTAGCGATATGTAGCAACTCCACGGCACTCGCCATCAATATAGGGAGGTTTTCATCATGCTTACCGGCAAATTTAGATGCCAGCAAGGTGATGGCAGGCCTGACCCGCTTCCCGGTGCTGTGCAAAATATGGTCCAGGCAGCTTTCAAGCGAAAGGTTAGACCCCTCGGCAGCTTTTCTAAGCTGCTCCTCGAACTTCGCCAGCCCCTCCTGGATAGGAGCGTAAATTTCAGATGTGGTAATCAATATTCTCCGATGCTCAAAGACTTAGCTTAAATATTATCTCATATCTAAATCGCAGAAAGCGTCTGCTATTACGGATGCTTACCCAGCTTACTGATTTCCTTTTGGATAACCTCTTCCTCCATCTTGGTAAACAGGGGCTCCGGAAAGTTGAACTTGGTTCCGGGCTTAGGCTTCTGCCAAACCCATCCAGCCTTCTCGATGGCATCCTCATTGCCCAGCATCGCATGGAGTTTCGCAGAGCTGAACGGCAGGAAGGGATAGAAGGCTGTCTTGAGACCAGAAATAAGCGCCATGGACGTCCACAGAGTCCGAGCAGTTTCCTGCCTGTCGGTCTTTATAGTTTTCCAGGGTGCCTTTCCGTCTATATACCGGTTGGCTTCTTTAGCGAGTGCCATCGCGGACTTTAATCCCGACTTGAAATGGCATCCCCTTATTGCCTCTGCAACCTCTGCAAGCATGGCTTCGCACTTCTGCAGCACCTGCTTGGCTTCATCGTCAAGCTCACCAGGGTCAGGCACGGAGCCATCAAAATTACGATGCATAAAAGTCAGTGTGCGGTGCACCAGGTTACCGTATGTGGCCACGAGCTCAGTGTTGTTGGCACGCATGAAGTCCAACCATGAGAAGTCGATATCGCTGGACTCAGGCATATTCAACGATAGATAGTATCTCAGTGGGTCGGGGGCAAAATTGGAAAGATACTCAGGCATCCATACCGCCCAGTTGCGGCTTGTGGAAAGCTTCTGCCCCTCAAGAGTCAGGAACTGGTTCGCGGGTACGTCGTAGGGCAGGTTAAGGCCCCCTACACCCATCAGGATCGCCGGCCATACGATTGTATGGAACGGGATATTATCCTTACCCATAAAGTAATAGCTTTTAGCGCTGAGATCCTGCCAGAAGTCTTTCCATTTATCAGGCGTCTTCTGCAAGGCAGCCCACTCTTTGCTGGCAGAAAGGTAGCCGCAAACAGCTTCGAACCATACGTACATGCGCTTGCTATCGTAACCGGCCAGCGGAATCTTTATTCCCCACTCTATGTCTCGTGTGATAGCCCTATCGTGCAGGCCGCCCTTTAGATAATTCACTGTGAAGTTATGCACGTCAGGCCTCAGATGGTCTTTTGACTGTATCCAGCTCAGAAGTTTCTCTTCAAATGCACTGAGTTTTAAAAAGAAGTGCTCACTGTCTTTTATTTCAGGCGTATCCCCTGAAATCCTGCACTTGATCCCAATCAGCTGGGCGGGGTCCAGCGGCTTGCCGCAATTGTCACATTGGTCGCCGCGTGCGCCCTGAAAACCGCAGAACGGACATTTTCCCTCGACATACCTGTCAGGCAGAAAACGGTGGCACGTTTCGCAGTATGGCTGTGGCATGGAGGCTTTGTATATGGTGCCGTCTGCAACAAACTTCTTGAAGAATTCGTGTACTACAGCCTCATGGTTAAGTGTCCCGGTGTTGGTGAAGAGATCGAAAGTGATTCCTAGTTTTTCCCATGTCTCCAAGAATTCCTTGTGGTACTGATCTACGATTACCCGCGGGCTGACCTTCCTGCTCTCCGCCAGTAGTGTGATCGGTGTGCCGTGCTGGTCGCTGCCGCTCACCATGAGTACTTCGTCCCCTACGATCCGGTGATAACGGGCAAAAATGTCAGCGGGTAAATATGAACCGGCTACATGCCCAAGATGAAGTGAGCCGTTTGCATATGGCCACGCAACGCCTATAAAGATTCGTTCAGGCATAAATGTGCCTCATAACTTTTTCCTCCAGCACTGCTCGCTGATATCCTTTTTATCGAGGTCAGGGTCGCGTACAAATTCGTTTCTTCTATAAAAACCTATCGCTGGAAGATTATCTTTACGTACGAACGCCGCGTGTTTAGCAGCCTTTTTGGTCCTCAGGAAGTGTTCGCCAAGCTAAATAAGTTTTGTCCCTATACCGGTGCCCATATAGTCCGACAGAAGATATATCCTGAGCAGCTCCCAGCCGTGGCTCTTCGTTTTCGGCCACATAGAAAAGGCCTTTCCTATATCGCTGTCGCTCAATATGGAACGCAGCGTCTCGGAGGAGTAGTTTGCTTCTACCCACTCCTTGTTATACGAATCATCAAATATATTGCGGTAGGGATGCTTCCACGACTCTGAAGCCACCTCTCTTATCGACTGGAGGTCTTCTTTCTGTAAGCGTCTGTATTTCATCTCGCTCAAATAAGGCCTCCCATCTAAAACCCCTGCTCCTTGTACTTCTTAGCAAGCTGAACATACTCCCTTCCCGTGGTCTCAAGTCCTTTTCGCTGTTCTTGAGTAACCTGAGACTTCACCTGGGCTGGAACGCCCACCACAAACGAACCTTCAGGGACTTTCATACGACCACTTACTAGCGCATTGGCACCTACAATACTCCAACTGCCTATCTCCGCGTCCTGCAAAAGCGTGGCGTTTATCCCTATGAGGCAATGGCTCCCCACACTCTTACAGTGCACAACAGCCCCGTGGCCGATATCAACATTGTCGCCTATGACCAGAGGGGTATCGGCATGTATGGAGACTGTATCCTGCACGCTAACATTTTTCCCAATCACTATGGGAGCTTTGTCCGCCCGAATGACCGCTCCGGGCCATACGCTAGAGCCTTCGCCGATCTCAACATCGCCTGATACAAGCGCCGTCTGGGCTATGAAAACTGAAGGGTGTATTTTCGGCGTTTTGCCCTCAAAAGGCTTTATCATTTTGTATCTCTGTATAGCTGAATTATACAGTTAGTTCATTCGGTAGCAGCCGCAATCAGCTAAACCTGTCCAGTTCATATAATGTCTGCTAAACCCACGCGATAAAGAGTCAGAACGGAAAGACATCAATGTCAACGGTTCCACTACCGCTTTCGAGAATGAATAAGACGGCCATGGAAGTGGCAACAACCGCAGCCTTGAAAGCTGGGCAAGTCCTCACAGAAAAATTCTCTATCGTCAAGACATTTCAAAGCAAAGGACGAGGGAACGTTGTCTCAGAGGCTGATTTTGCTGCTGACAAAGTCCTTAAGCAATTGTTCATTGACCAGTATCCTGATTTTGGAATACTCTCGGAAGAATCTGAAGCGGTCAAAGGGACGACAGAATACCAATGGATCATTGACCCTCTCGACGGCTCCCGAAATTATGTGAGCGGTGTCCCGCATTTCGCCGTAAATATTGCCCTCGTGAGAGGAAAAGAGATTCTCCTCGGTCTGACATACGACCCCTCGCGAAAAGAGATTTTTACTTCTGTTAAAGGCAACGGCACATACCTGAATGGGAAGCAAGTCTGGGTTGGCAAAGCTGCCAGCCTTAGGGACAGCGTCGTCGGACTGGACATGGGTTACAACGACGCCCGCGGCAAGGAAGCCCTGCGCCTGCTTATAGACCTGTGGCCAGGCATGCAGAGCATACGCATCATGGGCTCAGCCGCTCTCGGCATGGCATACGTAGCGTCCGGGCGCCTCGACGTATATTTCCACCACAACCTGTATCCATGGGATGTCGCGCCGGGGATATTGATGATTCAGGAAGCCGGCGGCGTCATAACCGACCGCAATGGCAATCCGATGACCTTCGAGATAGGTAACTTAATCTCTGCTAATAAGGCTGTTCACAATGACTTCCTCTGCCTTACAGAGGGGTCTGGCTGGAGAAAAGCCTAAAAGAACTCGCCTTTTAACCACTTATCAGATGCCGGAATAAACTTCTGCCATTCCTGTTTCGACCTGAGGTGGTGATAGAAAATGTGGTACGGATTTAATGGCGGGGCTGCAGGTATCTGGTGGAGTTTCATTCCAGCTTCAGAAGGTGTCCTTGCCGCCTTCCTGTGATTGCAGGATATACAGGCGCTTACGATATTATCCCAAGTGTGTTTACCGCCCTTAAACCGGGGCATAACATGGTCTAGTGTAAGATCACGCGTTTGCCTGCCGCAGTACTGACATGTATATCTGTCCCTCTCAAAAACTTCCCGGCGCGTCAACTTTCTCCGCATTATGGGCTTCTTCACCATGTAAAAAAGCCTGATAACTGACGGGAGGTCTATGACTGTTGAAGTGGTGGAAATATGCCCTCGCCCATTCTCAACAAGCTCGGCCTTACCGTTGAACAGAAGGATGATAGCCCTTCGCGCCTGGCAGATATTGAGCGGCTCATAGTTCTGGTTTAGTACCAGGACGTCGTAATTAAGCTGGGACGACATAAGAGTAATTCTAATACAGCTATATCGACAGAATCAACAAGCACGCTCGGGCTTGATTACCTTCTTTGGTTTCGAAGGTCGTTAAGCTTCTGATATTCGGAAGGTAGAAGACCCCCTATAACAATCGTTCTATCTGCGAGGAATTGGGCTGTTTGTGAGTCCTGGACGTCCTGCTTAAATTTCCCGCCTGAGAAATTCCCAAGCAGAGAAGCAATCGCTCCAAACAAAAATGCCGCTACGATTAAACCAAGTATTGCGCCGCCGGCATGGTCAATCCAGCCTACAAAAAGTAGATGAAATAACGTCTTAATCATCATTCCGATGATTTCAAAGGCGATCAATACGGCAAGAAAAATGGCCGCGAATGCAGCAACCCTGTCGCCATTAGCGCCCGGCATAAAAGAAAAAACTCCAGCCAAGTCGCTGTCAAAGCGGCTTGCTATTGCAGTGGCAACAACCGTTCCAAACAATGTCGCGATGATTGCCACTATCCCTGATCTGAGCCCTATGGCTATGCCAGCCAGGAGTGCGAGAACCGCTGCTACGTCAACCCAATTCATGTCACGATTTTAACATAGAATCCTATAATTAGTTCATAACTGATATAAAAATTAGTTGACATTATCAACTACTATAATTAGCCTATCAGTAGAAGAAGACGGATTGGGGTAAATCTTGCAACACTCAAAGGTGGCTTTCAGGCTTATTGCGATTTTATGCGCAGCAGGCTTGCTTACTGCCGCGACAGTTTCCTGCTCAAACGACAAGACAGCACCGACTCCAGCGCCTACGTCTACGGCTACGTTCCGATTTACCCCAACCGTAGCCCCTACGGCCACAAGAGTCCCAACAGTTGTTGACCCAACTGCAACATCTCTACCAGTACCTGCTCCGACCGTAGCCCCTACATTCACAGCGGTACCAACATCAACACCGATACCACCAACATCTACTCCAACATCTACACCAGCGCCTACAGCCGTACCGACATCCACTCCTTTGCCAATACCAACGCCTACGGCTATTCCAACAGCTACTCCGGTCCCGCCAACACCAACGCCCACCCCGACGCCAACGCAAACGCCCACCCCGACGCCAACGCAAACGCCTGCGCCAACTCCAGTTCTAAGCGTTGACACTCAGACAAAAATAGCCATAGCCGCTACTTCTCCCAGCCAGGGCTCAACTTTTGTTTACGTCGTTCCAATAGACGCTTCGCAGGTCCAGCAGCTCTCAACATCCGTTTCTGAATCTCCTTCATGGTCTCCTGACGGACGAAAGATAGCCTTGGTTAACGCCACAGGCAGCGCTCCTCATATCTGGATAATGAACTCAGACGGCAGTAACAGAGTGCAACTGACCAACCGCGGAGGAGAGATTGAGCCTCTATGGTCAACTGACGGTCATAGCCTTATTTATTCAGCCACTGATTTCGCAGAGACAGTGCACAGGCTCGAACGTATCAATATCGATGGAACCAACCGAACTGTGATTGTTGACGACGGACGCGATGCGAGATTCCCTACTGTATCGCCGGACGGTCTGAGACTGGTATTCAGCTCATTGACCCCGGGCACAACAAAATACTCGTTGCAAATCATGACTATGGGAGGCGCTCGGACAACTCTCTATGCTGACGACAACAGCAACATACGGGCATCTTGGTCAGTCGAAAATTCAATCGCTTACGAAGCTATCCAGCCGGGAGGCGATTCAAAGATTTACACGATAGCCACTGATGGGTCCAGCAGGGCATTGCTTCAGGTTGGGAACCCACAGATGAGCGCAGGTTCCCCGAGCTGGTCACCCGACGCAAAACGCTTAGCCATGTGGGTAATCTCACCGGGCACTTCTTCAGGCAGGCTGATGGGCGTGTGGCGGACCGGTAACCTTTTCACAACCTACAATATTCCACTCAGCCTGGACGTAACCTACGTGTCCTGGTCTCCGTTTATTCGATAGCGTCTGCCTGAAGATGTGCGCCGTGCCTATAATATAAGCGCGGCGCACATGAACCTACTAGGAATCGGACCTTTAGAGCTTGTACTTATAGTTGCCATTGCACTCATAGTGCTGGGGCCAAACAAACTTATGACTTCAGCCCGCTCGATGGGCAAGCTATTCAGTGAAGCTAAAAGTAAGGTTGAGGAAGCAAAAACAGCTATAGAAGAGACCGAAAACGAAAGTTCCGAAAAACCCGCTAAGACCGAAAAGGCTCAGCTCCCCAGCAGCAGTACAACAAACTCTGAATCACCAAAGAACCTGACTCACTAGGCGTGTGCTGTAATGATTGATAAACGGATGACTTTTGGTGAGCATTTAGAGGAGCTCCGAAGCCGGCTTACCATTTCTCTTCTGGTTTTAGTGCTGACTACAGTATTTTCTTTTATAGTCGCCGAACGCTGGCTGTTTCCAATAATCAAAGCTCCCGCCCCGGAAGGCGTTCAATTCGTTACTCTGGATCCAACAGGTAACATTGGCCCATTCATTCGCTTATCACTGACATCCGGCGTTATCCTGGGAATGCCTTTAGTATTACTGCAGATAGTACTTTTCATTACATCTGCGCTTGGGGAAAAGGAACGGCGTTTCGTACTCCTTATGCTACCTGTAGTGCTCATATTCTTTTTTGGTGGGATTGCCTTCGGCTACTTTGTGATTCTGCCGCCAACAGTAAACTTCATGCTTTCATACGGCAACAGCAGCATCGCAGTAATTACACCTGCGATAGGCCGGTACATAAGCATGGTTACGATACTGCTCTTATGGCTTGGGATTGCGTTTGAGATTCCCCCTGCTATCTACGTTCTAGCAAGGGTTGGCATAGTGTCCTCAAAATGGCTGATAGGAAACTGGCGCATCATCATCGTAGGCGCTTTTGTCATTGGGGCCATCATCACGCCCACCGCCGATCCGGTAAATCAGTCCCTCGTTTCAGTGCCGCTTATCATCCTTTACCTGTTCGGCATTGTGCTTGCGCGTATTGCAGAAGTTCAGCGAAAAAGATCGGCGATTAGGCAAGCTAAGTCGGCCGGCTGATTACTTGCCATTCTTTTTAGCGCGGGCATTTCCGTTCTGACTGATGGCTGGAACATTCCCATTCTGAGCATTTTGTGAAGGCGGCTGAGTCCGGGGCCTATCGAGCTTAAGCCAGCGGAACGATTCCGCATACTTCATGCCGTGCTGTTTCCCTGTATTTTCAGCATTAACTCGAACAAACTTTCCTGTACCCTCGCTGACCTGGCTCTTGTGCGCCATAAGCGCCTTTACTTTGATATCCATCGTGCTGGATATGTCCTCAAAATAGTCTGGGTCTCTTGAGCCCATCAAAAATACGTCCGTTACCTTGTGAGGCTTAAGCCCCTGCACCAGGAGGTCAGGGAATGTAAGCCTGTCGCGCACTGAAGGATATACCGCCGCCAGCGTAGCCTCACCTGCCGCTATATGGTCCGGATGCTGAATGTATCGGCCGCCGAATCCAAACCGCGTCAATGGGTCCTGG
>SHYL01000003.1 GCA_009692825.1 Dehalococcoidia bacterium
CGATGTATTTCGCCGGCGTGTTATCAAATTTGATCGCTCCTTATGGTTACAACGAGTTCGATACTTCTCATGTAAGGCAAGGGCCGAGCATGAGCCATTGGTTCGGCACCGATTTCGGAGGAAGGGACCTTCTATCGCGCATCATTTACGGACTGCGGTCTACCGTGATAGTAACAATAATAACTATAGCGTTCGGCAGCTTGTTACTTGGGATCGTCCTGGGTGCCATAGCTGGTTATAAAGGCGGGATTTTCGAAGCGGTCATAATGAGAATTGGAGATATTTTCCTTGCATTCCCAGGCTTACTATTTGTCATTATTATTGCCGCTACAGTTAAGCCAAGGGTACTGGAGCTTAACCGTTGGATCGAAGACCATACCTTCATCAAAGGATTGGTCTCGACCGGTGTCACTGATTACATAGTAATATTTGGAGCCTTATCGCTCATAAGCTGGGTCAGCATGGCGCGCCTTGTGAGAGGACAGATCCTATCCATAAAGAGAGAAGAATATGTAATGGCAGCCATTGCATTGGGTGCTACTGACGCTCATATAATTCGCAAGCATATTGTGCCGAACGTTCTCAGTCAGATTATTGTTGTTCTCTCGGGTGCTCTTGGGGCCATCGCTCTGTCAGAGGCTTCGCTTAGCTTCCTGGGAATCGGTGTGCAACCGCCTACGCCAAGTCTTGGTAACCTGCTTACCGGCGGAAGCGTAAGCCTTCTACAGGCTAACTCTCACCTAGTATTTTTCCCTGCAGCCGTAGTGGCAGTGCTATTGTTCTGCTTCAATATGGTTGGAGATGCCGTAAATGATGCGGTAAACCCGCGGACACGCTGATTATTCAGGCCACTCGCCGGTAAATACTTCTTCCGCAGGTCCCGTAAGCCACACTTCACCTTTGCCGTCCCAATCAAGCTTCAGGGAGCCGCCAGGAAGCTGCACGTTAAGAGTATCGCCGGTGAAGCCGTGCATCCGCCCGGCAACCGCGATGGCGGCAGCGCCGGAGCCGCAAGCCATGGTCAGCCCTGCGCCGCGCTCCCATACGCGCGCTTTCACGTTGCTCTTATCTATGACGTTTACGATCTCGAAGTTAACGCGCCTCGGGAAAAGCTTCATATGCTCAATAGTTGGGCCTACGCCAGCCAGGTCTAACGAATCCACTGGCTCTTTTATAAATGCAACGGCATGCGGGTTGCCCATCGAGATGCCAGTAACGTTAAAACTGGTCCCATTAGCCTTAATAGGATAATCGACTATTCTATCGAGCTTTTCGGTGACGCTTACAGGTATTTCTTCCGGCTTGAATCTTGGAGCGCCCATGCCTACTTTTACAGTCGCGACTTTATCGCTGCGCCACGTCACGGTTATGGGGTGGATGCCGGCAAGCGTCTCAACTGTAAGCGGGGCGTTCTTGCCAATGATGCTGTGGTCAAGGATATATTTGACGAAACAGCGGACGCCGTTGCCGCACATTTCGGCTTCTGAGCCGTCGGCGTTTATTATCCGCATCCTGGCATTCGCTTTTGTGGAGGGTAGTATCAGCAGAATGCCGTCCGCGCCCACGCCGAAATGCCTGTCGCACATCTTCAGGGCAAGCGATTCCCAGTCGCGCTGGATAGACCGCGCATCGATAAGAACGAAATCGTTGCCTGTGCCATGCAGCTTGGTGAACTTAATCAAGGAGCTTTCTCCATGCGCTTTTGCTTAATACCGATTATATCCTTAATGGGCGGAGCCTTAGTAAAATAACGGACCCCCTGAGGCTCCAGCGACTTCAGGAGTGACGCTACGGTTTTATTCAAAATGGGATGGACGAATGACGGGGCGATGCGGGCCAGCGGTCGCAGTACGAATTCACGTTGTGCTGCCTTGGGGTGCGGGACGGTAAGAGCTTTGGTGTTAATCACGTCGTTATCCCAGAAGATGATGTCTATGTCTATCAGACGCGGGCCATTCCTGAAACTCTTTTGCCGGCCTATCGATTTTTCAATGTCTTTCAGCTTTTTCAGGAAGTCGTGAGGCTCATACGATGTGAATACGAGACAGGTCATGTTTAGAAATTTGGCCTGCTTTTCGAATCCAATGGGATCAGTCTGGTAAATCGGCGAGACTTTCAGGACTTCCGATGCTCCTGATATCAGCGACAGGGTTTTCAGTAAGTTGGTTTTTCTGCTGCCCACATTAGAGCCGAGACTCAGATAGATGTTTTTATGCATGGTTTTCAATGAATTTCTCGATGAGATTTGAGGCTTCTTCATGCCATTTATTTCCTGTAATATCCAGCCAGGTTATATCGGGGTCCTTGAGCCTGAACCATGCGTATTGATGACGCGCAAAATTATGCGTGTCGAATTTGATTTTCTTGACGGCGTCTGCTAGGGTAAGCTTACCTTCCAAAAACGCCGTGATTTGAGAGTAACCAATGCCGGACATGGACGGTAGATCCGATGGGTAGCCTTTTTTCAGAAGCGCCTTCACTTCATCCGCAAGGCCATCTTTAATCATTTGGTCTACTCGCATATCGATCCTGTGGTATAGCTCATCACGCGGACACGTCAGGCCGATAATGAGGAAACTGTATTTCGGCTCAGAGCTACCTGTTTCAGAGAATTTGTGTCCGGTTGTTTCGTAGACTTCCAGCGCGCGGATAATGCGCCTCACGTTTTGAGGTTCTATTTTTGCCGCCGCTTCGGGATCAATCGATTGTAGCTGGCGGTACAGGTGGCCGCTGCCTTTTTCCGCCGTCGCTTGCTCGAGTTCAGCGCGCCTATCGAAAGAAGGCTCCACACGGGGGATATTCATTCCCTTAACGATCGCTTTTACGTACAGGCCTGAACCGCCAACGAGGAAGGGCTGCTTACCGTCCCTCAGGGTATCGTCGAAGGCTGAATACGCCTGCTCCTGGTACAAGGCGAGGCTGTATTTTTCGTCAGGTTCAAGGATATCGATAAGGTGATGGCGGACGCGAGCCAGCATTTGCGCCGGCGGCTTGGCTGTGCCAATGTCCATACGTTTGTAAAACTGACGGCTGTCAGCGTTGACGATTTCACCGTTGACGCGGGACGCTAAGTCGACTGCGAGGCCGCTTTTGCCGACACCCGTAGGGCCGACTATTGCGACGATGGGGCCTTTTAGTTCCTTAGCCATGCTCAGCGCGAGGAATCAACGACCTGGTAGATTTTTAAACCGGGGTTCGAGTAGACCAGCCGAAGGGAGGTCATTTCATCAAATTTGGCAAGGCCGCCGTTAGAGTACTGGCTGATCTCCAGCTGGCCGATGTAAACGTACTTGATACGGTACTTTTGGATGAGGCGCATAGAAAGCTGTTTGTCGTCAGTCTGGTATATCTGCGCACCTTCGCGCTGGCGGGTCCGCATCTCATCAACCGTTCGAGCGATTTCGGGCCTGCCGCTGACGTCGCCTGACGCGGCACGCTGCTGTGTCTGGTGCCAGTTCCAGCCTATAAGTCCGGGCAGTCCTGTGTAAATACTTACGCGCGAATACCACTTGTATTCCGAGCGCTCCTGGGGAACAGCTTCAAGAACGACAGGTGAGCCTTTTACATTGTCCTGCAGCCATATGATGCCGAGCTTATCGCTTATGAGAGTCATCCTGCCGCTTTGGCCGTCGTCATATGTTGCGGTGTCCATATAGGCCATACCGTCGCGGTTTAATCCAACGGTAGTGTCGAACCTGTTGGCTAGCCTCATCCTGCCGCCCATGACCGTATAGACGCCCGCAGAAAGTATGAGAAGCGTTAGCGGAACAGCGAATGCTGCTTTCGCCCAGGGTTGTTTAAGCAGGGATACGCCGGGAGCAAAGAGGAGACTCCATACTGCGAACGCTGAAACTATTCCAAACAGGACCCATGCCTGCAAATAGACTTTGAAGACAGTATTGAGGCGGTTGATATCTCCATCCAGTACTACAACCTCTACGCCTACGCCAAGCGCGAGAGCTACGGCGAGCATCACGTATACAAAAAGGCGCACGCCCTTGTCTTCGTCGTTGGTGTGGGCTTCCGCAAGAAACGCTATGCAGATGACGAATATGATTGCCGAAAGCAGGATCGCGGTGGAATAGCCTTTGTATCCGAAGTAGGCGATCGAGCCTAAGGATAAAAGCAGAACAAAACCTACAGTCGCTTTAGCGAGAGTTTTCGGCTTAAGGTCGTCCAATAAGGAGTGTGCCGTATTTCTTAGTCCCCACGACCTCAACCTCGTCCGTATGGGAGCTATATACCGAAGCGCAATCATGGACACTATGAAAATAACGAAAGTAAATATGAACAGGCCGTGGATCACGAAATAATCCTTGACGGGAGTGCGCCACTCGCTGTGATGAATGCTCGCGTAGAAGTTTTCAAACTTCTGGTTGAACGGCAGAAAGAGCATATATGAGATGAGGAAGACCAGGATGGATATCAAGAGTGAACGTCCGAGCACTCTCCATATTTGTTGCGGTGTGCGGAGAAACTCGGCGATCCCTATTGAAAGCACAACGACGAGCAAATAAGTCACTGAGTCCCAGCTGTTCGTGGCCCTTAATGCACCCATGGCCAGACCGATAAAGAAAATCGTGACCATACGCGAACGCATCGATGCCGCGCGCGCGCTTGCTATCAAGTTGAGGCACAGGCCTAGAGTCAGGGCAGTTATCGGAAGCGAAATCATGTGCGCATGGAGGTCGCCGAACAGGAATGTGAAGTAAGGGAACTCTGTTATCTCGTACCCGGGCGGGTCTGAGTGGATAGCCCGTGTGCTGCCCCAGAAGTCGAAATGGCTTAAAGGAAGGTCGTCTATGCGGTTACGGATGACCTGTATGACACCGTCCAGGTTGCCAAGCACGAGCACAAATAGGACGGCCATGAAGCCAGCGAGTGATACCAGCAGGAAGCCCTTCCAGTTTCTTTGCGCCGGTTGGTTTCCTCCCAACGTAAGGGATGCCAGGTTATAGCCAACCGAGAAGACGCCGCCTGCCATAAGCGCGAACCATGTGGCGACGGCGAGGTTGTACGAGACGCTGGGCAGTATGCCGAGCCATTTGATTACCGTGGCGACGTGGAACTGGCCGAAGTAGTAGTAGTTCAGGAAGCCGCCTGCAAACCATGGGTCGTATGCGGGCATGTAGGTAGATTTTATGACGGCGTTCAGATATGCGAAATCCATCGGTTTTTCGCCTCCTAGATATGGGTCCCACAGGTCGGGATCTGCGAGACGCACCATGTAGAAGGTGAACATTGCCACAAGAAATATCGCTTCGAAGAACAGGAAGCGCTGCCAGTTTTCTTTGAGCAACTTACGGAAATGACTCTGGTTTTTCCATGCGATAGCTGCGGATACGGCCGCAAGGAACGCAAGCGTAAGCCATATCGTGCCCCTAGTGAAGGGCAGTAGATGGATGCTGGATACCGTAAACACGATAAACGAGAGGAGCAACAAGGCGAGCATCTTGGTCAGCAGATAGCCCTTATCAGGCAGCCGGCTAAAGACGGTGAGGCCTATGGGCAGGCAGACCAGGCAGGCGAACTCGACCCCAAGCAGCCAGAAGAACTCAGGGAACTTGTTTACAATGCTGTCCCTGTTGAAAATTTCTGAGAACGTCCCACCCTCTTCCTGGGCTTTCAAATCATCCGTATTCAGCATTAACTGCAGCGGTCTTTGCTCGATGGACGAGGAAGGCAGGACGGTTTCTAATTGCTCACGAGTTAGAGCAGACGTTTTCTTAAAAATCAGGACCAATGGACGGTCGTAAACTGTGAACGACTCATCGGCGAAACCTAGATTAACCGTGGGGCGATCGTAGCCTTTGGGTGCTGTAAGGCCCGGCTTTTTAAAGGTGTCGCTACCGATGGTTATGCCGAATAATCCCGGGTTATTTTGCCGCTGATAGACCAGCTCAAATCCCAGGGGGCCATCGAACAGGCGGGCATAGTACTGAGAAGTGAACGGATAACGCTCAGGCAGAAGAGGGATCACGCCGTACAGACGGTTGCTGTACATGGTGATGTAATCAGCCCGCATGATTTCGCCGATCACTCTGTCGCGCTTGGCTTCATTGTCATCGCCGTAGTTATCCATGGGCAGGACCTGGTAGCGGGAACCGCCTGCCATGCCAGGTATGTTTTCATCCCATATTTCATGTGTCGCTACGGAATTTGCGGGTACGTTCTCGCGGAACCATTGCGCGGCCGCCACAGCTGAATGGGGTTCAGTGTAGATTTTCATAAACGGAACAGCGTAAAGAGCGGTGGCTATCAATGTGATCACTCCCACCGCGGTCGCTATATGCGGGTTTGCGAGCTTCCAGCCCACCCATTGCCGTGCTTTAAGCCAGTCATATGCTGAGAAAATCAGACGAGACGCCAGCAGAATCAGGAAAGGCGTGATCGGGAGGAGATAGCGCAGGAACTTAACGTCGAACTGGCCTATGACCAGGAAGTAGGGCAGGGCCCACGCTAGTATGAGGATGTCTGCTTTGTTCTTTCGCAGAGCCCCGGCAGCCGCAGAAAATATCAAACCCAGCCATGATAGGATGCCCAGAAACGGGCCGACGCTCCAGATCGCGAATTGCGAGATGTGATACCAGTACGGGGTGGTGCCTTCGTACTGACGCGTGTAAGGGTAATCCCGTATGCGGCGAACCATCTCGCTTTGCTCACGGAAGTCGCCAAGGAACGTATGCCAGTCGATGATGGCGTACGGCTGAGCTACAACGAACGCTGTTCCTGACATAACGAGCGTAATAAACAGGAAAAATAGCGTATGCATTAGATGTGAGGTATCGACGGAAGTTTTTCCTTTTTCAAACGATATAGCCGAAAGGAAATAAGCGGCAAAGACCGCGACAAATATGGGCGCAAAGCTAACTTTGGTCGCCAACCCCAGGCCTAATGCTGAGCCCGTAAATGCGGCCGCTATCCACCCGGGCTTGCGCATTATTCCGGCCAGCAAATATATGGTGAGCAAGGCGAAAAAGGTCAGCAGGACATCAGGCGTGTAGAAGTGGCTGTACTGGATGTGAAGCACGGCAAAGGTGATAAATGCCGTTGCGAGCAGTCCCACGCGCCGGCTGTAAAGACGCGAGCCGATCAGGAAGACGAGCAGAATAGAAGCAGTGTCCACGAATGCGTTTAGTCCCCTGCCCAGCACTGCATAGTCGTCAAGAGAGTAGTCGTCAAAAAATGGGTTGGGTATAAGGGATACGCCTTTTAGGAGATATATGGGGAAGCTTCCATAAGGGAACCAGTGAGTGTTCAGGGGGCTTTTCACGCTGAAGAACTCGGCAAGGCTATTAGGCATACCGATTTCCGAAACGCCGCGCTTGCCGCTGCCGCTTTCCATGTTTTCCCATAGGATCGCGCGCTCATCTGGGTGGATCAGGTTGCCGTTGTCCCAGTGGAGGCCGTAGAGCCGCATACCAAGGGACGCGCCAAGCAACAGTATGAGGACAAGGATTGTCACATGCGCTCTCAAAAATGAGTACACATTGGCTGATGCACGACGGGAACTGCTTTTTAAAGGGTCGGAAGTCTCTTCAATCATTTGTTTAAATATACGGAAGTTTTAGGGAAGAAGGGTAGAAAGTGGATCACTCGCCTATGATCTGAAGCACAAGGTCTCTTGTGCGAGGCTTGCTGTCGAAATCGATCATGACGATCTTCTGCCACTGGCCGAGCATCAGCTTACCAGCCTCGAAAGGCACCACCAGTGACGGGCCTATGATCGAGGCGCTTACGTGCGAATGGCCGTTGGTATCGTTGTTCAGAACGTTGTGCTGATAGGTGGCGGTTGCCGGCAGCAGCTTTGCCCAGAGCGCCTGCAGGTCCATGATCATGCCCTTTTCAAGCTCAATGATGGTGATGGCGGCAGTAGTGTGCTTTGTAAATACAGTTGCGATGCCATTCTTGAGGCCGCTTTCAGCCAGCTTCTTGCCGACAGTATCCGTGATGTCTATTACTTCAGAAGCCCCTTTGGAATCTATCTGGAATTTCTTTGAAACGACTGACATAGGGCTCCTTACTTCGCGCTGCCGTTCAGGTATTCAGTGCGGCGCAGGACATTGTACTCAGTCCTGCCAGCTGATAACGATTCTATCGCTACACGAGCGGTGTCCAGGCTGGTGTAGCATGGTATGCGCATCTCGGCAGCCGCGCGCCTGATCTCGAAGCCATCTTTTAGTGTTGTCCTGCCGCCGGATACGGTGTTTATGACTGCGTGGACCATCACGTTGCGTATAACGTCCACGACGTTTGGGTGGCCTTCGTGCAGTTTTTTGGTAACCATCGTTGGAGTCAGGCCGTTCTGCTGGAGCATATTGGCTGTACCTTCAGTAGCGTACAGCTTGTACCCATGCTCGGCGATCTTCTTAATTATTGGTATTGATTCGTCTTTATCCCTGTCCGCTATGCTGATCAGGATACCCCCTTTTTCCGGAAGCATTAGACCTGCTGCTATGAGAGCTTTTGTGAGGGCGCCCTGGTATGTGTAATCGATACCCATGACCTCGCCAGTCGACTTCATTTCGGGGCCCAGGTATGTATCGACTCCGCCGAGCTTTGACATGCTGAATACGGGAGCTTTTATGCCAATGAGGCCCTGTCTCTTTAACAGGCCGCTCTTGTAGCCCTGCTCTTTCAGTGTTTTGCCGAGCATAACTTTGCTCGCTATGCGCACCATGGGAGCATCGGTAAGTTTTGATATGAAAGGGATAGTCCTGCTGGCACGAGGATTAACTTCAATGATGAACACCTGAGACGACTGGCCTGGGTTTCTCACGACGATAGCCTGCACGTTCATCAGGCCCTTAATCTTCAATTCCCTTCCAATGCGTTCCGTGTAGTCAACGATAATGTTTACTTCCTCATTTGTAAGACCAATGCCGGGGTAAATGGTCATAGCATCGCCACTGTGGACACCCGCGCGCTCTATATGCTCCATGATGCCCGGGATGAGCACGGATTCTCCGTCTGATACGGCGTCGACGTCTATTTCTTTGCCCAGTAGGTACTTATCGACCAGGATGGCACGGTCGAGGCCAGCGCTGATGGCGGCGTTAACGTACTGGCTAAGCTCCGCATCATTGTTTACGACCTCCATGGCCCTTCCCCCCAGAACGTAGCTGGGCCGGACCAGGACTGGATAGCCGATGGCTGCAGCGACCTTAATAGCGTCTGGGGCTGTTCTTATAGCGGCGCCCGGTGGCATTGGAATACCAAGCCTTGTAAGAAATCCTTCGAATTTTCCTCGGTCGGAGGCTGTGTCTATGGCCTCAGCTGAAGAGCCGAGGATGGTCAGGTTGTTTTTTGCCAGCACCTGCGACAGGTTTATTGCGGTCTGTCCCCCGAACTGTACCGCGCTACCGATTTCGGAAAGGTCCGCGGGATTTGACGATTCGTTATCGATGATGTCGCGGATGCTTTCTTCATCGAGAGGCTCAAAATAGAGACGTGTGCTCGTGTCAAAATCAGTGGAGACTGTTTCAGGGTTTGAATTCACGAGGATGCTCTGGGTGTTCTCTTCCTGGAAAGCCCACGCGGCGTGCACACTGCAGTAGTCGAACTCGATGCCCTGGCCGATCCTGATGGGACCGCTGCCTATAACGATAGCTTTTCGGCCGGGAAGCGGAGGCGCTTCGTTTTCCTGCTCGTAGGTGCTGTAGAAATATGGCGTCTCGGCCACAAACTCGGCGGCGCAAGTGTCCACCATTTTGTAAACAGGCTTGATGCCCCATTCCTTGCGCTGAGTACGGACAGCCTCTGGCAGCCTATCAGCAAGCACGCCGATCTGCTCGTCGGAGAAGCCGAACCGCTTGGCCTGCCACATCAGATCATGTGTAAGGGGCTCTTGTAGGAGACGCTCCTGCATCTTCAAGATGTTATTCAGCCGGTTGATGAACCAGGGGTCGATCTTTGTATAAAGAGATATCGACATAGGTGTGGCGCCTTTTCGCAAGGCGGCCATGATTGCCCAGATGCGGAGGTCGTTCGCATGCAAAGGCAGGTTGTACAGGATGTTCTCCTGGATGTTTTTCCATTCAGGCGCTTCCCACAGCAGCGACTTTTCGCCGATGTCCAGCGAGCGTACTGCTTTCTGGAACGCGGCCTCGAAGCTGCGGTCAATGGCCATGACCTCGCCAGTCGATTTCATCTGAGTGCCGAGCGTGCGGTCACCGCTGGCGAATTTGTCGAACGGCCAGCGTGGAATTTTGACTACGCAGTAGTCCAGTGCGGGCTCGAATGCAGCCACGGTGCGCTTGGTGACGGCGTTAGGTATCTCGTCAAGGCGCTTGCCTACGGCAATCTTTGCCGAGACGCGCGCGATCGGGTAGCCGGTCGCTTTGCTGGCCAGCGCCGAACTTCTGCTGACGCGAGGGTTTACCTCGATAACGTAATACTGACTGACGGGATTCCCTACGTAGTCAATGTTCGTTTCGATGCCAGAGATAACGTTTTTGTTCGGGGCCAGCGCGTACTGTACGTTGCATCCGCCTTCAACGCCGAGCTCACGGATGATGTGAATGCTGGCCGTGCGCAGCATCTGGTATTCCTTGTCGGTAAGCGTTTGGCTGGGCGCTACGACGATGCTGTCGCCGGTGTGGACACCCATGGGGTCCAGGTTTTCCATGTTGCAAATGATGATGCAGTTGTCTGCGCCATCGCGCATGACTTCATATTCGATCTCTTTCCAGCCCTCGAGCGATTTTTCAAGAAGTACCTGATGGATGGGGCTGGACGACAAGCCGTAGCTGACCATGCGCTCTAGCTCGTCGGCGTGGCGTATGAAGCCGCCGCCCGTACCGCCTAGGGTGAAAGCGGGGCGCACTACTAACGGAAGTCCTAGCTCCTTCGCAACCTCCTTAGCCTTTTCGATAGTTCCGACCGTCCTGCTGGGCGGTACCGGCTCGCCAATCTCTATGAGCAGGCGCTTGAATAAATCGCGGTCTTCCGCTTTCTGTATCGTCGAAAGAGGCGTGCCTAGAAGGCGAACGCCGTACTTGTCGAGGATGCCATGCTCGGCAAGCTGTACGGCGAGGTTGAGGCCTGTCTGGCCACCCATGGTTGGCAGGAGGCCGTCAGGCTTCTCGCGAGCGATGATGCGCTCGATGACCTCAATGGTCAGTGGCTCAATGTAGACGATGTCGGCGATGCCCTCGTCGGTCATGATAGTGGCGGGGTTTGAGTTCACCAGAACTGTGATGACGCCCTCTTCTCGAAGGGACTTGCACGCCTGTGCGCCTGCATAGTCAAATTCGGCGGCCTGGCCAATGATGATGGGGCCTGAGCCGATGACGAGGACTTTCTTAGGTTTCGGAGTGTTAGCCATTCTTATTTTTTCTTCCATAACGCATCACTTGACGCTTTTTCAGATTCACGCGCGAGGTATTCCATGTAGAAAATTGCTTTGTCTGGACTGTCTGCGAAGACGCCGTCTGCGCCTGTTAAAAAACCTTTGCGCCAGAAGCGAGGGGAGTCGCCACCCCAGCACATAAGCTTCATTTTGCCCATGTGGGCCTGTTTCACTAGATCTGCTGTGAGCAGGGAGTAGTTGAGGTTGATCCCTGCCAGCGTGATGCTCGATGCATCCGTTATAGATGTAGGCGTAAGTTCATTGAGGTTCAGCGCGACGCTCATATTGGGCTGACGTCTACGGACGTACCTAGCAACGTCAATCCAGAACGTGTTGATGACGCTGCTGCGCTCAGCGCCGCCTTTGTGTATGAGGCTGGCGACTTCGGCAGTGACAGCTGTATCAGCAGACTTGACCTCGATATGCATTCGGCACCTGTCCGCATATTTATTTATCGTCTCGTGAAGGAGGGGTATACGCTCGTTTTTGAAGGCTCCGCCGTACCATGAGCCGGCATCCAGGTCCTTGATGTCTTCATACCTGAGGTCTTCTATCATTCCATGACTATTAGTGACCCATTCCACATTGTCGTCGTGCAGGACGATTGGATAGCCGTCCTTCGTAGTCCGCACGTCAAATTCGATATCGGTGGCGTGCATGGCGATGGCGCGGTCGAACGCAGCGAACGTGTTCTCAGGGGTGTATGCGCTTGCGCCGCGGTGGGCAATGACTGTTATGTGCATCAGGCGCTCCTCTTTAACAGGGGTTTAAGCATTTTGCCCATATTGGTGTAATCATCTTTTTGTTTATCGAAGGGGCGTGAGATCATTGCCTGCTGTCCGCAGTGGTAGAGCGGTACGAGTGCGGCTTTGTTCCATCGCGAAAGTTTGGCGACATCACGGCGGAGGTCTACTTCATGAGAGGAGACTTCGTTTAAGGACTGCAGCGCTTTTCTGCCAAGCGTGACGACTACTTTTGGTTTGATTATGTTGATGAGGCCTTTCATGTGCCTGGAGCAATTTTTAATTTCGCGCGTGGTTGGAGGCGAGTTATTCCCGTCTTTATTTTGCGGGTTGCAGAGCACGGCGTTCGATATGAATATTTCCCTGCGCTTAAGGCCGCTCAGCTTTAGGAGACTTCTGAAATTCTTTCCGGCACGGTCGCCCCACAGTGGCTTGCCGTCACGCTCAGCACCGAGCCTGCCGGGCGCCTCTGCCACGAACAGCACTTGCGTATCAGGGCTGCCATTGGCGTAGCCAAGCACGCGACGGCGGCCTTCCATGCGCGGGCACATGCGGCACGCTTGGACACGAGCGACGAGTGCGTCAAAAGACTTCGCTTTTTCGAAACTACTTAACGCCATTACCGCTCTTCACCATCTCGAGAAACTTGTCGAAGATGTACATGTTGTCGCGCGGGCCGGGGCTGGCTTCGGCGTGATATTGGATAGTCATCAAAGGAAGAGTCTTGTGCACCATGCCCTCGACCGTGTTGTCGTTGAGATTGATGTGGCTTACCGCTAATGATGACGGTAGGCCGTCTGCGTCCACCGCATAGCCGTGGTTCTGGGCCGTGATGTGTACGAGGCCGCTTGTCATATCCTTCACAGGGTGGTTGCCGCCGCGGTGGCCGAACTTGAGCTTGTAGGTCTTCCCGCCGAATGCCCACGCGATAAGCTGATGTCCGAGGCATATCCCGAGCGTAGGTTTGGCTCGCGCAACGGTTAGCACATTTTGGCGTATGTTTTCTAGCAGCGCAGGGTCGCCGGGGCCCGGGGACAGCAGTACGCCGTCAGGCTTTAGCGCTAGTACATCTGCTGATGATGTGGTGGCTGGCACTACTCTGACTGCGCAGCCTTTGCTCTTGAGGATACGCAGGATGTTGTACTTGGTGCCGAAGTCCATCACGACCACCTTTGTTTTGCCGTCGGAGTTGTCCCAGTCGAAAGGCTTGTCGGTGGTGACGAGTTTTACAAAATCGATATCGTCATAGCGAGGCTGGCTCTTAAGAAACTTGAGCGCTTCCGGAGCGGACATCTGGCTCGTGAGCACACCCATCATCACGCCTGAAACGCGGAGGCGGCGGGTTATCGCGCGGGTATCCACGCCACAGAGACCCGGGACCTTCTGGGACTTCAGAAAGGTGTCGACGGTGCCTTCGCTGTCGCTGTGGCTAGGCATTGCGCACTCGTCGCGGATAACGAACCCTTTCACCTGTATGCTGCGGGACTCGGTGCCGTAGGCGTTGATGCCGTAGTTGCCGATGATTGGATATGTGGGTACTACGATCTGCCCGCTGTATGAGGGGTCTGTAAGCATCTCCTGGTAACCGGTCATCGACGTGTTGAAAACGACCTCGCCATATGTTGTGGTTTCAGCACCGAATGAGAAGCCCTCAAACGAAGAGCCGTCCTCAAGCACAAGTCTGGCTTTATGTTCAGGCATTTGTCTTCTTTCTGGGAGCAGTCGCGGCATCGTTCACATCTGAGTAAACGATCTTTCCATCGTAAATAGTCGCCTTCACTTTTCCTTTAAGTATGATGCCGTTTAGAGGAGAATTTTTACCTTTTGAGAGGAAGGAATTTACGTCCACAGTCCACTCTTCATCGGGGTTAAGGAGCGTAAGCTCTGCGGGCGCGCCCGCCTTTATGCCCTTATACCCGTGGCCGATAACTTTTGCCGGTGCAACCGTCAGTTTTTCCACCAGCGTCTTGATATCCAGCTTGCCGGTATGGACGAGCGCCATGAGCAGGCCGAACGCCGTCTCGATGCCGCTTATGCCGAACGATGCATGGTCATATTCCTGCGACTTATCGACTACGTCATGCGGCGCGTGGTCGGTGGCGATGCAGTCGATTGTGCCGTCTTTGAGCGCTTCGAGCAGGGCGGCCGCATCAGATTTGGCGCGCAATGGAGGGTTAACCTTGGTGCTGGTGTCGTACGGATTGGCGGTGGCGGAGCTTCCGCCGATAATGCGGACGCCCGTTACCCAATCGTCTGTCATGAGCAGGTGGTGGGGTGTCACTTCTGCCGTAACGCGCACGCCCTTAGCCTTGGCGTTGCGCACCAGATCGACGGAGCCAGCAGTGCTGATATGCGCGATATGTACATGTGCACCAGTCAGTGCGGCGAGCGCGATATCTCGCCCAACCATCGTTTCTTCTGCAGCGGACGGTATGCCCTTCAGCCCCAGCCTGTAGGAGGTTGGGCTTTCATTCATCAGGCCGCCTTCAAATAAGGCGGGATCCTCGCAGTGGTCGATTATCGGCATGTTTAATGTTAGGCTGTACGAAAGGGCCTGACGCATGAGGTTGGCGTTTGCCACAGGCTTGCCGTCGTCGCTGAACGCGACTGCACCAGCCGACGCCATGCCTCCCATTTCGGCCAGCTCTTTGCCCTGCTGAGCTTTGCTGATGCAGCCGATGGGCAGCACTCGGATGACAGCCTCGGCCGCCGCGCGGCGCAATACATATTCCACCAGCGATTTGCTATCGACTGGAGGCGATGTGTTTGGCATACAGCAGACGGTCGTAAATCCACCCCTGGCGGCGGCCCGTGTGCCGGTGGAGATGTTCTCCTTGTATTCGAGGCCGGGCTCGCGCAGGTGGCAATGAATATCGATAAAGCCGGGCGTGAGTATGAGGCCGGCGGCGTTAATCGTCTCGACGTTGGCAGGCGTCTGGCCTTTGCCGATCCATTTGATTTCGCCGTCGGTTATAAGCACGTCCGCTACTTTGTCCAAACTTTGGCCCGGGTCCAGCAGCCTTGCGTCTTTGATTAAAAGTGATTTATCAGTCATTTATTTAGCCTTCAACTGTGAGCTAACGATGTTTCATTTGGCTTTGAGCCAGCCAGCAGCATATAAAGCAGCGCCATTCTTACAGCGACCCCGTTTTTGACCTGCTCTTCGATCACGGAGCTTTCATGCTCCACAAGTTCTGAGGAGACCTCAACGCCGCGGTTAACGGGACCAGGGTGCATGAGCATGACGCCGGGCTTCGCCAGTTCCAGGCGTTTGGGTGTGATTTGCCATCTTTCTGAATATTCGCCAAGGCTTGGCAATAGTCCTGATTGCTGTCTTTCTGTTTGGAGACGCAAGGCCATGATGACGTCCGCATCTTTTACCGCTTTGTTAACGTCATATTCGATTGTCAGAGAACCTTTGCCATTGTGCGGATACGCCTCAATAAATATTTTGGGCAGGAGCGTCGGCGGCGCGCACAGGACGATTTCAGCGCCTACGTTAAGCAGGCCCCAGATGTTGGAGCGTGCGACTCTGCTGTGGAGCACGTCCCCTACAAGCGTTACTTTCAGATTGTCGAGCCGCTTTAGCTTCTCGCGAATCGTGTACAGATCAAGCAAAGCCTGTGATGGGTGGGCATGCCATCCGTCGCCTGCGTTGATGACGTTGCAGTTGACGTTTTGTGCCAGCAGATATGCAGCGCCTGAGCTTGGGTGACGTATGACGATGATGTCAGCGCCGGTTGCCTGGAGGGTCTTGCCTGTGTCTATAAGCGATTCGCCTTTTGAAATGCTGCTGCTTTGCGCGGTGACATTGATTACGTCCGCACTCAAAATCTTGCCGGCCTGCTCAAAGGAGACGCGGGTGCGAGTGCTGGCTTCGTAAAACAGTGTGATTATCGTCTTGCCGCGTAGCGCTGGGACCTTGCGTATGTCCCGCTGCATGATTTCTTTCATGGCGTCGGTTGTTTGCATAACCGAGTCGATATCGGCCCTGGTGAAATTATCGAGGTCAAGGATATTTTTATGCCATTTGCTTGTAGGTGTAATGGTAGTCATCTAGTCCTCACGCCTGGTTACTACGACTTCGTCCAGGCCGTCCGTCTCGATCAGCCTCACGATTACGTCCTCGTTTACAGATGTGGGTATGTTCCTGCCCACGTAGTCGGCCCGAATCGGAATCTCTCTGTGGCCCCTGTCTATAAGCACGGCCAGCTGGATAGAGCGCGGCCTGCCAAAATCAGTGATTGCATCGAGCGCCGCTCTTATGCTCCTGCCTGTAAAGAGCACATCGTCAAAGAGAACCACACGCTTGTCGCTGAGACCTTCGGGGATATCGGTCTTCTTTACTAAAAGGCGCCCTCTTGAGGAGAGGTCGTCCCGATACAGTGATATGTCCAGCGAACCTACCGGAACGTCTTTGTCCTCAGCCTGCTTGACGCTCTGCGCGACACGCTTCGCAAACGGAACGCCACGCGTCTGCATGCCCAAGAAAAGGAGGTCGTCAGTGCCGCGGTTTCGCTCCGTGATTTCATGCGCTATGCGGACCGAGGCCCTGCGCATGTCCTCGGCCGTCATCATTATTTTTTCAGAGCTTGCTTGTGGCAAAATAAAACCCCTTTTTACGGCAAGGGGTTTGATAGATACAGATATACATTCTGAATTCCCTTGCCAGCCTCACAGGACCGAATTAAAGGTCTTTGCAGATCACTTATTCAATTGCAAGCGATTGTAGCAACGGCCAAATAAGGATTCAAGGGCTTAGCGTAATGAGGAAGTGGAAGGCGCTATAAGTTTTTTATGAAACTGACGATGTCAGCCATAGGTATCGTCTGTTGAGTCGCCTTCGTCATATCCCTCACGACAACGCTTTTCTGCGCAAGCTCGTTATCGCCAATGATAATTGCCGTGGGCGTTTCGAGCGCGCTCATCTGGCGCATCTGCGCCTTGAGGCTCTTGCCGCCCGACGCCACAGCCGCGCTTACGCCGGCTTTGCGAAGCTCGCTGGCAAGCGCAACAGCTTCCAAGTCAGCTGCTTTCCCGAGGTGGGCAATCATAACCTTGTAAGTTCGAGGCGATTCGACGCTGATATTCTGGCGCTTGAGGTTCAGGATGATACGTTCGATGCCTGTCGCGAAGCCCACACCCGGCGTTGGTTTGCCGCCAAGCTCTTCGATGAGGCCATCGTAGCGGCCGCCGGCAAGGATGGTGCTCTGTGCGCCCTCTTCCTGCGGCTGGATCTCAAATACGGAACGCGTGTAATAGTCCAGGCCGCGCACCAGGTTGTGGTTTATGACCATAGGAATACCCAGTGCGTTTATGTAGCTGTTTAGCTGTTCCCAGTGCTCTTTGCACGGCGCGCATAGATGTTCAGTGGCTTTCGGCGCATCGTTAATCACTTCCTGGCATGCGAAGTCGGTCCGCTTGCAGTCAAGCACGCGCAACAGGTTTTTCTCGAAGCGCATCTTGCAGTCGGGGCAGACGCGGCCCAGGTTGGCGGCGTAGTGCCCACGCAGCGCCTTCAGATATACGGGGCGGCACTCCTTGTCACCGATGCTGTTCAGTACCAGCGTCATGTTCCCGAGGCCTAAGTCCTGGATGAAACGCCAGCCGAGATCGATGACCTCTGCATCAATCGAGGCGTCAGCGTCTCCAATTGCCTCAACGCCGAACTGGTGGAACTGGCGAAAGCGCCCCGCTTGCGGACGCTCGTAGCGGAAGAAAGATTCCATGTAAGCGAGGCGAACGGGCTGTGGAAGAGACACCATGCCGTGCTCAACGTAAGCTCGGCATACTCCCGCGGTGCCCTCAGGACGGAGGGAAATCATGTCCCCTCCCTTATCCTTAAATGTGTAGGTTTCCTTCTCTACGATATCCGTGCCTTCGCCTACGCTTCTCACGTAAAGGTTGGCATCCTCAAACACAGGTGTGTCTATGCGGGAATAGCCAAACCGCTGCGATATTTTTGCGGCCTTCGTCTGCACATAACGCCAGTAAGGCTGATCGGCTGGGAGTATGTCAGTGGTTCCGCGCGGGGCTTTATACAAGTGATTTATCCGTCAGACCGGTCTTTTGATTTTTACTGGCCTTGAGCGTGAGGCCAAAAGTAGCTTTTGCGCAGATTCATAGTTCCTGGCTCCGCCTTTGAGTATGGGCGGCACGAGGTAGATGTTATTGAACCCTGCTTCGCCAAAGCTTTGCAGAAGATCGAGCCCGATGTCTATTCCGCTCCTGCCTTTTTCCATGCTGTCGAGCATCCACTGGGGCGGATTGCCGAACAAAACGGTGTCCTTTTCGAGTATCTGCAGGCCGCAGAAGACCGGCTTTTCAAGTCTTTCGCCGTTCACCTGCCTGTAAGTTTCCATGAATGAAACAAGGTTCTTTATTTCAAATAAGGACTGCGTCAGGAAGAAGTCCACCCCCGCAGTCACTTTCTTATATGCAAGCAACGCTTCACGCTCCATGCCGTGCGCTAGATCAATAGTGGAGCCTATGCACAGGTTAGCAGGCTGGCGCAGCTGCGAGCCTTTATAGTCGATGCCATGGTTCAGGTTCTTGATATCGGCTATGAGGTCCGTCGTCTTATAGTCGCTGACGTCCTTCACTTTTTCGAGCTGTTCTGCTGTAAAGGCATCGCCCATCACCACAACGATATTCTCAAGTCCCAGCATCGAGGCGCCAAGCAGGTGGCTCTGTATTGCAAGCTTATTCATATCTCTACATGCGATGTTGAAGATAACGTCCCTGTGGGCCTGTTGTTTGATCAGATATGAAAGAGCGACTGTGTCCACGCGCACAGCCTTGCCGGGGTTATAGGCCACGCATATGAAATCGACGTCTAAGCCTTTGGCGCGCTCGATCGTAGTGAAGTCCGGCCCGCGAGGAGGTGAGAAATCACATATAAAGTTGAACCCGCCGTTATTTTGGATGCACCTATCGGTAACCTTCATATCGTCCTGCTCGAAAAATATTCACTGGATTTTAGCATGTGAGGCCTGTTTCTTTTTCTTGACCGTGTCTGTTCAGGATTGATACAATCTTACACATTAGCTGAGACTCACAAAGGTGGTTGATGTTTACCATTGGCCTGAACGGCGGCATAGGAAGCGGCAAGTCTTCAGTCAGGGACTTCCTTAAGGCTAAAGGCGCGCAGGTCATCGATGCGGATATCATCGGCCAGGAGATGTACACGACAGGTTCCACGGCATGGCAAAAAATAATCCACCAATTCGGAGAAGGTATCCTTCAGCCAGACAGAAGGATTGACAGGAAGAAGCTCGGAGAATTAGTATTTGCAGACCCTGAAGCACTAGAAAAGCTCAACAGCATTCTTCATCCACTCATGTACCTGGAGATTAAGAATAATCTAAAGAAGATGAGAACCAAAGGCACACCGGTCGCTGTACTGGAAGCGGCGATCCTAATAGAAGCAGGGTGGGGGTCTCTTGTGGATGAAGTCTGGTTAGTCGTTGCTCCCGCAAGCGAAGTCGAAAAGCGACTCGCTGCCAGGAGCGGCCTTACACCGCAACAGGTTAAGGCAAGGTTGTCCAGCCAGATGAGCGATGTTGAGCGAAAGCAATATGCAAACGCGATCATTGAAAACGACGGCACCATTGAAAATCTACGCGCAAAGCTAGAATTACTTTGGAAAGAAAAAATTGAAAAGAGAGGGCCTTTAATAAGAGATGCCCGAAATTAAGAACTCGTATAAAGAGCGCGCAATTGAAGAGTACGTCCTCAAGGAAGATCCTTTCTATATACCTATTAAGGACGAGATAGAGCTTTTTGAGGCAGCCTATGAGCAGAAGCTGCCAGTCCTGCTAAAAGGACCCACCGGATGCGGCAAGACCAGATTTGTTGAGTACATGTCCTGGAGACTTGGCAGACCCGCGGCATCGGTCAAGAGGAAGAGCAAGAAAGAGAACGAAGGCGAGCGGCAGATCCCGCTCGTCACTATTGCGTGCCACGAAGACCTGACCGCCAGCGACTTAGTCGGACGCTACCTGCTTGAGGGCGAAGAGACCAAGTGGATAGACGGTCCTTTGACGAGAGCTGTAAGAGTCGGAGCGATATGCTATCTGGACGAAGTCGTGGAAGCGAGAAAAGATACGACTGTTCTTATCCACCCTCTCACTGACCACAGACGCATCCTGCCCATAGAGAAGCGCGGCATTGTGCTGGAAGCCCACGAAGGTTTCCTGCTGGTTATTTCTTACAACCCCGGTTACCAGAGTGCATTGAAGGACCTGAAGCAGAGCACACGCCAGCGCTTCATCGCCATCGAGTTCAACTATCCTCCCAAGGAGATAGAGAAAGAAATCATCAAGCATGAGAGCGGCGTGGATGCTCAGACCGCCCTTGACCTTGCGAGGCTTGGCGAGAAGGTTCGTAACCTCAAAGACCACGGGCTTCAGGAAGTCGTCAGCACGCGTCTCCTGATTTACGCGGGCCGGCTGATAGCGATGGGAATATCTCCAAGACGCGCCTGCGATGCGGCGGTCGTGTACGGCATCATCGACGATCCAGAAGTGCAAAAGAGCCTTCAAGAGGTTGTTTCGACGATATTCGAATAGCCTCCGGGGCGAGATAATGGTTCATTCCGCGCGAGACAGAATCAAACAGGTATTGAATCAGAGGAGCACATCTACTGCGGCCCCAAAGATGGAATACATTCTTTCGGGCGTAATCGTCCCTATATTTCAGAGGGATGGCGCCGACCATATCCTCTTCATAAAACGCTCCGATAGCCTATCCAGACACGCGGGACAGATGGCTTTCCCGGGCGGCGTAAAAGAAGATGGCGATGCGTCAATTTTGCACACTGCTTTGCGCGAAGCCCACGAAGAAGTTGGATTAGCCGAGTCTGACATCGAGATTCTCGGTGAGCTCGATCCTGTTATGACCTCTCTGAATTTCATGATAACCCCATTTGTTGCGGCTATCCCACACGATTACGATTATTGCGCCAGCGTCGATGAAGTATCGGAAATAGTGGAAGTGCCGGTAGCAAACCTGTTGAACAGCGCCAACTTTCACATTGAAAAACGGGAATACAATTCCAAATTGATAGATTCATACGTTTATGATTACAATGGACGAACTATATGGGGAGCGACCGCTCGCATCGTAAAGCAACTGCTGATCCTTGCCTACGAAGGGAACTGAAAAGGTAAAACATGAGAGCATGGAATGAGAAGCTAAGGACTATAGAAGTAGACTTGGAGAAGATTTCTCCGATGCTGTCCGACGAGTTTCGCAGGGCTGGCCAACAGATGGATGCGCTGGACGATGCCACATTTTTCAAATGGGCTCAGGACGGCCTCGATATCGCAAAGCACTCACTGCGCTCATGGGAAGCCGCCAGCGACTACTTCCGTTCCACGCCAAACGTCATGAAGAAGCTTCCGCCCACTGACATACGCCTGTGGGTTGCGCCAGGCAAAGACCTCGCCGAGGAATCTGCTGTACTGGCTGGAGCGTATTTCAGAGCATCCGCGCAGACACTGGAGTTCCTTGCGTCAAAAGACCTTAGCGAATGGGCGACGATAGGGAAGAGCCTATACAAGGGCACATGGAAATCAACATCTCTGGCCGCGGCATTTTACGATACGACACCTAAGCTCGCGAAGTACCTGAACCTCGACGAAATCGCAAGGTTTGCGCTGCTTCTGGATGCGCTTTCCGTTCACTCTTACGACCAAGGTTCAGAATGCCTGAAGATGGTGGACCAGGTATTCAGCAGCCTTGAGAAGCCAGACAGACAGCCTTTCCTCCAGCTGGCGGCAGTGATGATAGATAACAACTGGCGTGACGTCCGCACCTATTTAGACTTAGGGCCGAAGATAATCAACCGCATACGCAAGGAGCACAGGAAGGTGTTCCTCGCGCTCGCCGAAGCAACAGCGGGTGCGGATAATTGCTCGCCTCTGACCTTCATAGTCGATGCGTCAAAGGCGCTGGACGAAATAGCCCCTCACGACCATTTTAACTTCATAACCATCACAGAATCGGTCCTCAAAAAAT
Organism: Dehalococcoidia bacterium; assembly: GCA_009692825.1. Lineage (GTDB taxonomy): Bacteria > Chloroflexota > Dehalococcoidia > SHYB01 > SHYL01 > SHYL01. Next base: position 22,114 of record SHYL01000003.1, read on the forward strand.
CGCCGATGGCGGCGCTTGAGTTTCTTCACTCAGCCCCAAAGGTGCTGGTGAAGATAAAGATGGACCAGATGCAGACATGGGTGAATGGAGGGTTGCAGATACTGGCCGAAAATCCTGATGGAGGGATGGCTTACTTTAAGCTGGAATCCAAGCATGCCATAGATATCATGGAAGACATTTCAAGCACACTGGAGCTGGATAAGATACGCGAAGTGCTCAGTATGTATTGCCAGGCGCTCGCCGGCTCACATATGCAGATCAAGAATTCGGAGACGCTTACCGAAAAGGGCATAGGCTGGACCTCCATAGAAAGCGCATCGACCGAAGGTACCGCTATATTCCTACCGCCTTCCGCCAAGAAATACCCATCTAAGCTTGAAAACTTCGGTTGGTATAAAATCCTGTCCACTCACCAGGTTGCACACCTGGAATACGGAAGCTTCCAATTTTCGTTCGGCAAACAGCCGTTCCTGTTCAAGGAATATCTATGGCAGGATTTGACACGCGTAACAGCAGGACGAAAAACTCAAGCTTTGAGCGACATACAACGCTTCTTCAGCATATTTCCGAATAAGAGGCTGGTATCGGATATCTTCATGCTGGTGGAAGACGGACGCATCGATGCGCAGTTCAAGCGCGAGTACGCTGGTATAAGGCAGACGTACAGCAAGATACAGAAGACGGCGCTGGCAGAGCGCCCGCCATTCGAATCGCTGCCCGGACAGGAAGCGCTAGTTGAAGTACTTGTCAGGGTCAGTCTGCAGCAGGGAGGCATTGTCCGCGTGCCGAGTCAGAAGCAAACGCTGGTGAGGAGCATCGTGGATATCGCCAGGTCTGTACAGGTAGAGGGGGCGAATGTTGAAGATACGGCCCAGGCGACCGTGCTCATATACGAAATAATCGCCAAGGTCAAAAATACCCCGCAGGAAGGCAACCAGGACCAGTCCGATACCGAGGTCAGCGACTCGGAAGGCATGCCGTCGGCAGAAGAGTTGAAGGCGCTGATGGAGAAGCTGGACCAGGAAGGCGCTAACCCCAAAGAGACCGAATACAAGAGTCCTCAGAAGGTAGAGTACCGCGGCGAGTTCAAGCCCGAGCTCGTGCAGGCGCTGAATGAGATGCGTAAGCAGAACGAAGAGGATAGCGAAGAAGAGGACGGCAAGCCTGAGTTCGATGAAGAGGCACTGAAAGAGATGCTCAAGGACAGCACCGAGATCGAACAGATGGAAGGCTCCGAGCAGGACATGATGGAGCTGACTGAAGAGATGATCGAGAAGCTCATGCAGGAGGCGGCAAGCCAGGATGACCAGGACCCGCAGGCCGGTTCGGGGCAGTCCGATAAGGACCCCAACAGTGACAAGCCGCTGACCGTGTCTAAGCCCAAGCAATATCTATACGACGAATGGGATTTTCGGGCGGTCGATTACAAGCCCAGGTGGTGCATCGTTAAGGAGCGCCCGCTGGAGGAAGGCTCGCCTGATTTCTACGATAAGACGCTGACCGGCTACTCAACGCTTGTAGCGCAGATCAAGCACCAGTTTGAGATGAGCCAGCCCGAGCAGTTCAAGAAGGTCAAGCGGCTACCCGACGGAGATGAGTACGATTTCGATGCCGTTATCGAAGCAATCGTAGAACGCAGGGCTGGAAGCACTCCAGATGATAAGGTCTACTGGCGCCGCAACAAGATCGAGCGTGACGTGGCCGTAGCGCTGCTGCTCGATATGAGCGCGTCTACTGCGGAGGCGATCGAAGACGGTCGGCAGGCCGAGAAGTGGGACTACCGCAACGACCCGCATGACTACATGCAGTGGCTGCGCCAGCACAAGGAAGAGGGTGCGAGGCGCGCCAACAAGCGCATCATCGATGTTGAAAAAGAGAGCATCGTCCTGCTGATGAAGGCGCTGGAAATCCTAGGCGATAGGTATGCGATCTACGGCTTTTCCGGCTACGGCCGCGAAAACGTGGAGTTCTACCTGATAAAGGAATTTAAAGAATCTCTGACCAACCACGTCAAAGCGCGTCTGGATAAAGTGACGCCTATGCACGCTACCCGCATGGGGCCGGCCATAAGGCACACCACGTCTAAGCTGGAGGCAGTGGACGCCAAGAGCAAGTTCATGTTCCTGCTCTCTGACGGCAGACCGCAGGACAGGGGATACAGCAGGGAAGGCGTGGAGAAAGAGTATGCCGTTCACGATACGAAGATGGCGTTCACTGAGGCGCGCAGAAAGCACATAACACCGTTCGCGCTGACAGTGGACCGCACAGGCCACGACTATTTGAAGACCATGTGCCAGGACATGGGGTATGAAGTGCTTGCGGACGTGGCGTCACTGCCAAAGCGGCTGCCTCAGCTATACCGCACGCTGACACTGTGATGAAAGTTGTGCCGACTACGACCGCTAAAGTCTTCGATGCGGTAAAAGTTTTCGCAATGGCGCACGAGACGCCTACTTACGGATACATAGAGAAGCGAGTAGGCCTACCGCCGCGAGTCGTGCAGCAAAGGCTGTACGCAATCTGGAAATGGTGCGCGAGCATGGGATACCCACATCTCAACGCCATAGTTGTTAAGGCTAACACGATGCGTCCGGGGCAGGGTTATACGCCGAACGGTCATGAGATCAGCGAATCAGAATTTCAATCCATGAAAGATAAAGTATATGCGTTCCAGTGGGAAAGCATTACATTCCCAAATTGAGGACAGGCTAAAACGACATGATTGAGCAATCAAAAGATAAGTACGCAGGCAAGCGCTTCGATGTCGATGGCGTTGAGACGATAGATGTCGAGATACTGGAGCGCATACCGTTCGACTACGTAGGCTCGGACACAAGCATAGCGTACGAGACGGAAGAGTTTACGGCCGTCTGCCCGTGGACAGGCCTGCCGGATTTTGCGAGGCTCAAAATTACGTATGCGCCGGGGCAGTGGCTGGTTGAGCTGAAATCGCTGAAGTACTACCTCACGTCATTCCGTAACGTTGGCATCCTGCAGGAGCATGCCGTCAACCGCATCCTGAACGACATGAACAAACTTCTGGCTCCGTCTTCCATGACGATAGAGGCGTGGTATAAGGACAGGGGCGGGTTAAGCACGTACGCTGTGGCCAGCACGAAGCGCTAGTGTTTCGTTTTCTGAAACCCTTGGCTTCCGGGAACCATCGCCTTCTCTATGCCCCAGCTCCATGACACTTCAGGCGTAACTTTAATGAATATCTTCTCGCGTCTTGGATCGTCCCGCTCAACGATTTCGCCTCTGCCGTAGACCTTCAGGCCGCGTGGGCCTCCGCCCTCAGCGATGTCGTCAATCTCAAGCGAAACCTTCGCGTTCTTACCGGCCGCCATCACGTTTTTGTACTTGCGGGTTGTATGCATGCTCTGGCCGCCGCAGTAAAAATAGGTCCCGTCAAATATGAGTGTAAGCGGCACAACATCGGGCTGGCCTTCAGGGCTTACGGTCGCGAGCCTGAGATTACGCTGAGATTTGATGTATTCGAGCTCTTTTGGTGAAAACATAGGCACCCCCTTCGCTAGAGTGGCGCTATTTTACCTGTTTTCGTTTGCCTTGAGAATACATCGAGTATGCCATCAGCTTGTAAGCCATCTTTGCGGCTATGAATGCGCATGATTCAGGCCCCTGCGGCGGGCACAACTCCATTAGGTCGAAGGCGACAATGCGTTTGCTCTCGGCAACCGCGCGGAACAGCGCCAGCGTTTCGTACCACTGCAGGCCACCGGGCTCAGGCGTGCCTACCGCCTGCATGTACGAAGGGTCGAGCGCATCAAGGTCAACGGTGATGTAGACATTAGGCGAGAGCAGTGAGACGATCTTCTTGATGGCGGCTGCGTCCAGGGTTACCGGTGAAACGCACCGGAACTGATTGATCTTGTTTTTCTTGATAAATGAGTTTTCTTCCGCAGAGATAGCTCTCATGCCTACCTGGACTATCGGCACCATTTCCCAGACGCGTCTGCCAACGCAGGCGTGGCTCCACTTCGTGCCGGAGTACTTGTCGCGCAGGTCTGAATGCGCGTCGAGATGAAGCACGCTGAGGTCTGGGTATTTGGACTTGTACGCTTTCACCGCGCCGCTGGTGACCGAATGCTCGCCCCCAACCATGCACAGCGTCTTGCCATCATTGGCAAGCGTTTGGCAAACACTCTGGACGCGCCGCACCATCTTCTGAGGGCTGTCCGCGTGGGACAGCAGCTCAGGAAGTGTGTGTATGCCGTGCAGGTACGGCTCCATATCCAGTTCCTGGTCGTAAAGCTCCAAGTATTGGGATGCGCTCAAAAGCGCAGATGGGCCGTAGCGCGCGCCATTCTTGAATTCGGTCGTGCTGTCATAAGGCACAGGGAGCACAACTATTTGAGAGCTTTTGAGGTTGGAGTCCTTTTCGTCTAGCTCTGCAAAGTTTCTCGGATTGGCAAACCAGTCTTTATTTAGAGGCTGTGACTTTTCTTTTGCCATTTCCAATACTTATGCTCGCGGGGCCAGCAAAATCCTGGCGCTCCAGCTTGACGATGTCAGTCATCTTCTCCTGGTGGTGCGGATATACGATGCCGCGCTCCACGAACCAGCTGTCTACCTGCTTCAGGTCAAAGAAAGTCCTGATTTCTTTCAGGATTTTCTCGGGAGCAAAGTCCATGCAGGAGAATACGTCTATGTTGACGTATGAGCGTTCAGGGAAGGTATGAACGGAAATATGGCTCTCTGCGATGATTACGAACCCTGATATTCCCCAGTCGTCAGGCTTTTCGCCGACATACCGGAGCACTTTTGGTTCCATTAGCTTATGCAGGTCTACTTTTGGGGGGAATTCGTTGAGGAAGTTGCGGACGAAATTTTCGCTTTCCATCTGAATACGGTTTGCGCCGTACCCGTCTATCATCAAATGCATTTCTCACCTTCATTCTAATCATGTAGATGGGATTTCCCCATCCAATGCAGCCCGCTGTTAAGCCGAGCAAACCGAATACAAAATGAAACGTAAATCAAACGACAGACAAATATATTAGCATGGGCTATTAATTGTCACAATATATCTTCGTTTTAAACGCTATTTACTTGATACTCTTTAATATTGCTATAATCCCATCCTGTAAATTTATATGATTGAAGTACAGAACGTATCTAAATTCTTCGGGAACTATCCTGCCGTTGAGGATGTGAGCTTTAAGGTCGAAAAAGGCGAGATCTTAGGCCTCCTCGGCCCTAACGGTGCGGGTAAAACTACGATCATGCGCATAATCACGGGTTACACGCCTCCTACTTCAGGCACCGTGAAAGTGGCTGGCCACGATATTCTTCACGACTCCATGGCAGCCCGAGCGGCCATAGGTTACTTGCCGGAGACCGTGCCGCTGTACACGGACATGACCGTTCGGGAGTATCTTCTTTTCCAGGCAGCCATCCGAGGCGTGCCCAATAATAAGAAGGGGCAGCGCCTTGAGGACGTTGTCGAAACTGTGCGGTTGAACGATTACGTAGACACGCACATCGGCAAGCTGTCCAAAGGATTCAGGCAGCGCGTGGGTATAGCCCAGGCGATCATTCACGAACCAAGCGTCCTGGTTCTCGATGAGCCAACGATAGGTATCGACCCGATACAGGTTGTGGAAACACGCTCGCTTATAAAGAGCCTTGGCGGAGGTGACAGGGCAGTCATTTTAAGCACGCATATCCTCCCGGAAGTAAGCATGGTCTGCGGACGCGTCGTGATTATCAATGAAGGCCGTGTCATAGCGGAAGACACGCCGGCAAACCTGGCCCTAAGGCTTCAGAACTCGCGACAGGTAAGCGCCGACATCCGCGGTCCGACCAAGCTGGTGACCGCCGCGATCGAAAAGATACCTGGTGTTACATCTATTCACCGCGAGAGCTTCGAAGGCCACTCGCAATATATTGTTGAATGCGGAGTCGGCAACGACTGCCGTGAAGAGCTTGCGAAAGTAGTCGTAGCAAACGGTTGGGGGCTACTCTCTATGCAGGCCAAGGGGATGACATTGGAAGAAGTATTCTTAGAGCTAACTACACAGGAGGAGGCGTAATGGCAGATATTTCTGCTGCGCCCGTAAAGCGTATGCCGCGCGGCATGTTCCGCGAGATGACACGCAACACCTACGCAATAACCTGGAAAGAGCTCAAAGCCTATTTCACACAGCCAATGGCTTACGTTGTGGCAGTGGTATTCATAGCCATAACCGGGTTCTTTTTTGTAGATTCCCTTTCCGGTCCGCTCCCGCTGGCTAACCTGTACGGATATTTAAGAGAGATACGATGGGTATTGCTCGTGCTGGTCATGGGCGCCGTCCTTACTATGCGCTCCATAGCTGAAGAGCAGAAGATGGGAACTCTGGAATTGCTTTTGACTTCCCCGGTTAGAGACTGGGAGATAGTTCTGGGTAAATATATCGCCACTCTTATATTCTTCTATGCCCTGCTCTTGCTTACTATGTTCTACCCACTGCTCCTAAAGATTTTCGCTTCACCTGACATGGGGCCTATATGGACCGGATACCTGGGGATCGCGCTTGCGGGTGCGATGTTCCTCGCGATAGGGATACTGGCCTCGTCACTTACGAATAACCAGATAGTCGCCGCCGTGCTGACACTCGGAATCCTGTTCGGCCTCTGGTTCTTATACTTGGCTGAGGGCTTTATCGGTGGACTGCCGGGCAGCGCATTTGTATATATATCTCCCAGAAGTCATTACGACGCGCTGGTGCGAGGTATTCTGGACACTGGCTCAATAGTCTATTTCATTACGGTTACGATTTCGGCGCTCTTCGTTGCTACCAGGTCGCTTGAATCTAGGCGCTGGAGGTAAGATGAGCACGGATCAGGGCAAAGGACAAGAGCCGAAGACCAGACGCGCGAGGCAGGCCGCAGCAGAAGCCGCGCGCCAGGCTGAAGCAGACGCGAAGAAGCAGACCGCAAGCCAGCCCAATGTTGTCTACAGGGTGGCTTCTACATTCGGCCCAACCAGCTTGCTGCTTGCATTTATCGGCATCGTAGCGCTTGCCGCTGCCGGCGTTACATATCTTATTTCTCCTGACGAGCTGCGAACGTCAGCGATAATCCTCGCGAGCATAGGCGGCTTCTTCATACTGCTGTTCATCTTTGCCGCTTACAGCCAGATACGAGCAACTGTTACCGGCAGGTCCGGACGCTACGGTGCTAACACGTTTGTGATGATCGGCGCTTTCCTGGGGATAATAACCTTCGTTAATTTTATTGCCGGACATAACAGTTTCAGGTACGATGCGACAGCCAATAAGCAACTTTCCCTGGCGCCCCAGACTATCAAGGTTGTTGAGGAGCTTCCGGAAAATGTGGACGTGGTCGCGTTCTTCAACCCGGACGATGCGCTAACGGTAGCTCAGGCTGATTCGATACGCGACCTGCTCACCGAGTACAAGCGCCGCTCAGACAAATTTTCATTCCGCTTCGTTGACCCAGACGCCAGGCCTACCATAGCGCGCCAGCTTGGAGTCACGTCAGTTCCTACGATCGCGTTCGCCACAACAAGCAGGGCTGTGCATGTGCCGCTGCCGCCTCCAGGCACGACCATCAATCCGTCAGAGCGCGACTTCACTACTGCGCTACTTATCGTGACTGGACAGCAGCAGAAGAAGATATATTTCCTTACGGGTCACGGTGAACGTGACCCTGACGATACGACGAAGCCTGACGGGTTCGGCATTGCCAAGTCGGGGTTGTTGAGTGACAACTACGCCGTAGAGACACTTAGCCTAGCAACGCAGGAAACTTCAGTAGTACCGAACGACACATCCGTAATTGTTATCGCAGGTCCCAAAAAAGACCTTAGCGAGGTTGAAACGGCCGCCTTATTCAGTTACCTTACTAAGGGCGGTAAGATTATGTTCCTGCTTGAGCCCAACCCCCCAGCGGCGTTCAAGGACCTGTTATTTAAGTATGCCATCGGATTCGCGAGAGGCGCAGTTGTAGACCCGGCGAGCTCGCTTAAGGAAGATCGCAAGTCTATTCTTCTGGCGGCCGGACAGTTTGCGGATGATTCCATCACAAATCAACTTAACGGCATGCTTCTATCCGGCTCCACGGAAGTCCACCGCACGATTGAAAAGGACAAAGCGACTCTCTTGGTCAAGCCTTTACTTCAGTCAACCGGTAGTTCCTGGCAGGAGTCGGATGCGCTTGAGGAGAATTTCGACAGAGGTCTGGATAAGCCTGGCCCGCTTACAGTCGGAGTCGTTGTTAATTCGACTGCGCCTATCGGTCAGGAAGACAGTCCCATCGATCCCAACAATCCGACAAGAATGATTGTCATCGGTGATGCCGATTTTGCGGCCAACAGATTTTATGCTTACAGAAGCAATTCAGACATGTTCCTCAACTCTATAAACTGGCTTGCCCAGGATACACAGCTGATTTCGATCAGACCCAAACCGGTCGTGTTCCGTCAGCTTGTAGTGAACCGCCGCGAGTGGAACGTCATCAGGTTCTCCAGTTGGCTTCTTATGCCAATCGGCGTGGCGATAGTTGGCGGATACGTCTGGTGGCGCCGTCGTTAACGTAAATCAAATATGAACGTTCGTTTAACAATACTGCTCTTAATCGCTCTCATCATTGCCGCACCTGTTGGATGGGTGTATGGACGCGGGCCGAAAGCATTGAACGGCCCCAAGGGTATACAACCTTTCAAATTCTACTCGCTTGAAATTAAAGGCCCTGATTCTAGAGGCGCTGATAGGACTGTAAAAGAGGGTTCGGACAGAATAGAGAGCGTCCGAGTAAGCCATCTCGGCCAGACGGTTAAATTCGTCAAGGACGAAACGGGTGATTACCACTTCGATACTTCTGACGGGACGCTTGTGGATGCAGGCAGATGGGGAGGCATAACACTTCTCCTGGCAGCCACGCAGGCTAAGAGGGTATTCCAGGAGCCGGTGGAAAGCCTCGAAGCCTATGGGCTTGCTGAACCACTCACAATTCTGGATATTGAGACGTCGGGCATTGCAGTGAATGCATCAGATATAACAGGCAATCTTGTGGTACCTTCGGCTGGCAAGGGAATCACTGGGACTGGCGATGGCGGAACCAATGTTTATATAAAAGTTGTAACCGTAATGAAAATTACGAATGAAGCGCCAAGCTCCGACCCTAAAAAGCCGCAAAGAACAGTTGAAACAAACACTGTATCGGGGACGGTAAGGAAAATAAATATTCCTCAGGGCGCTACAAATTCCATCAATCTGACTTTCGACGGTGTCGAAAGCGCAACTGAATACAAAGTGTATATCGCTAAAGCAGACGCAAACGGCGGATTATCCAGCGATACCAAGTTCTTTCTTTCAATAACCCTGGACCCTGCAAAGGTTACAAACATTGTCGGGAATGTGGAATACAAACTGGAAGCAGTGCCCACCACAGGTGAAGTCGCCCCATCTGACGCAAGGTCAGTGGTATTCGGTGTTCAGCTCGGTGATAAAACGCCAGACGGTGCCAACTACTACGTGCAATGGCGCAGGCACCCCGAACCCGGGACTGACGGCCCCATAACTATCGATCCACAGATATGGCTTGTGGACGCTACGTGGGGTGATGTGCTTGCGAGACTGGTTACAGAGCCTCCATATCCAGGTACAAGCGGCAGCGCCGAAGAATTTAGCGGATAGTAGCTTCTTGCTACCACATTCTGTAGGCATATAATGCATACGAATATTTTTTTGGAGAACAGTCTTGGCTAAAAAGGTTTATTTATATCTGGACCCGGGGAACTCGATGGGAAAGAAGATGAAAGAATTCCTGTGGAGTAAGGGTATAAATTTCATTGAGCTTGACCTTGCAAAGGATCCGGCCGCCAGAGAAGCGGTAAAGAAGTTTGGCTTTACATTTACGCCAGGCATCCCAATACCCCCGATAGCCCAGGTAGACGGTCAAACGATTATCGGTATGGACCTGTACGCGTTCGATAAGCTGCTCAGGAGCGAAGAAACTACGCCAAGGGACTCACGCTCTAAGCCAGGGATGTAAGGCTCAGCCTATCCATTGTGATGGCCTACCAGTAAGAGTCCTGATTTTATCTTTACGCTCGCCTTGCTTGATGTCATAACATTGCTGATACCTCTGGTAGCGCCGATATCCAGCGTTCCATTTGCCAGCGGATACTTAAGACCGTCCGTGTAGATGCCGGTTACTCTGCCGGCAACAGGGATCAACGAAATTATTTCTCCGCGCTTTCCCTCAATCGAGGTGTGCTTTCTAACCACCGTTATAGAGTTACGTTCGTCTACAGCGGTGATAGGTATGCCATCGAATTTTTTGGCGCAGAGCATAAGTAGGTTCGCAACTGAGTGATCAAGGCGAGGCCCACCGAAAACACCCAGCAGAGATATTTCTGAAGCGCCCTGCATTGATGCCTCTTCCAGTGCGAAAAATCCGTCAGTGAAATCCTTCTCAACCGGCAGTTTTATGACTTCAATACATGCCAGCTTTATCTTCTCGAGTGCATTTTTGTCCAGCGAATCCATATCGCCAACGACCGTTGTAGGCTTGATTCCCATCGCGAGCAGTTTTCCTGCAGCCCCGTCCGCAGCGATGATAAGCTTTACGCCTTTTGCAAGGTTCTTTATAAATTCTGCTCTTGGGAGGTCTCCGTGAAGGACTACGATTGCTTTCATACCTGTATAGTAACACTCTCAGTCGAATAGAAGTTAATTGTGCGTGAGCGTGCGAGATGATAAGATTTGCCTCATGAGAGCAGAGATTATTTCAATTGGTACTGAGCTGTTGATGGGTCAGATCACGGATACGAACGCCGCGTTCCTTTCGTCGCAACTGCCGTCGCTCGGCATAGGCCTGTACTGGGTGACTCAGGTAGGAGATAACCAGGGGCGCATCGTAGAAGCCTTAGAGCGCGGTCTTGGCCGCTCCGACATCATTCTTACCACCGGCGGTCTTGGTCCCACTGAGGATGACCTCACACGGGAATCCATAGCGAAGTTCATGGGCGAAGAGATGTACCGCGACCCTGAGCTGCTGATCTGGCTGCAAGGCGTGATGCAGAATAATTTCAGAAATACGAACCGCCAGATGACATCGAACAACTTTAAGCAGGCCAACCTTATCCCCTCCGCGAAAGCTATCCCGAATGACCGTGGGACGGCCCCGGGTTGGATGGTCGAGAAGAACGGCAAGATGATAATATCGATGCCCGGGCCGCCGTCTGAAATGACTAACATGTGGCAGAGGCATGTGCGTCCCATGCTTGCGCAGAAATTCCCAGGTGACATTCTGGTCTCTCGATTTATTAAGGCGTACGGTCTTGGCGAGTCTGCGCTGGACGCGATGATCGAAGAGTACTTGCATTCGAATAACCCGAGCATAGGCGTTTACACGCGCCCAGACGGCATAATGATGCGCTTAACAGCTAAAGCGCCGGACGAGGCGGCAGGCAGGGAGATTCTTGCCCCGGTAGAAGCTGGGATCCAGCGCATCCTGCAAGATTACGTTTGGGGGTTTGATGACGATACGATCGTTTCAGTCGTCGGCAAAGAGCTTAAGGCAAAAGGCATGACGCTGGCCACGATGGAATCCTGCACCGGCGGACTGCTTGCCAGCCATATCACCGATACAGCAGGCAGTTCAGATTTTTTTAAAGGCGGGCTGGTTACCTACACGAACGAGATCAAGACATCGTTTGGCGTTGACCCTTCTATCATCGAGACAAAGGGAGCTATTAGCCCCGAAACCGCAGAGGCGATGGCCAAAGCAGTCCGCCTGAGACTGCACAGCTCTATCGGCATCGGAATCACCGGCGTTGCGGGGCCTGACCCAATTGAAGGCAAGCCCGTGGGTGAAGTGCACCTCGCCATATCTGACGGCATACGCTCCGCTACATTTATGGGCAAATACAGGCCGCCCAGGGCTGATCTTAAGTCTCGGGCCGCCTATGCTGCGCTGTTTAACTTACGGGCCTTTCTAAAGCAGAGTTAGGCTGGCTGGCATGCGAAGGATAGCGGTCACCGGCGCTTCCGGATATCTCGGTTCAGTGCTCATAAAGAGGCTTATTCAAGAGCCTTACGTTGAGCTTATCCTTGGTTTCGATGTCCGTCCCAGTACGCTTGCTCACTCGAAGCTAAGGCATGTCCAGCAAGAGATAAACGCCCCGATGAAGCAATCGCTTTCTGAATCAGGCGTCGACTCGATAGTGCACCTGGCTTTTTTGCTGAATACAACCAGGGACAGAGCAATCTCCAGGCGGGTAAATCTTGACGGAACGATTAACGTAATAAACGAGAGCGCTGCGGCAGGGTTATCCCACATCTTTTTTGCAAGCAGCTCTACTGTTTATGGAGCGTACTCGGATAATCCATCGCATCTGAGTGAAACGGATGCTATACGCCCTAACCAAGGTTTTACCTACTCTGAAGACAAAGCAGAACTGGAACGAATCATCGAGAAATTTTCAAAGGAGAACTCGCGCATAGCAGTGACTACAGCTAGAATCGCGCCGGTCCTAGGGCCAAACACCAACAACTTCGTAGTTAGGGCATTTTTTCGCAGCGTGATGATAAAATCCAGCAGCTGCAATCCGCCCCTGCAATACACGCATGAGAATGATTTCAGTGACATAGTTACATCACTGGTGTTGAACCGCACCGGTGGAATATTTAATATCGCAAGTGAAGGCGAGATTAGTTACACGGATGTGGCGATGGTTGCGGGTAAGAAGCTGATTACAATACCTTCGGGCATACTTGGGCCGATGACAGGGTTAGCATGGCATCTGCGTTTGCAGAGTGACGGCACTCCAGCAGGGCTCGCATTTATAAAATACCCGTGGCTGGTCTCAATCGCAAAGCTAAAAGCTTACCTTGGCATCGCTCCGCATTATACTTCTGTACAGGCAGTTTCTGATTATGCGGCTCGTAACATGGCGGTGTCTAGAAACGCCGAGAAGGTTTACTAGAACCCAGGGGGAACGATGGCTGAAAAGGTCTTAATAATTGGTTCCGGCCCGGCGGGCTTGACCGCCGCATTGTATGCGGCCCGCTCAAACCTCGAGCCCATTGTGTTAGAAGGCTTTCAACCCGGTGGCCAGCTTACTATTACAACCGAAGTCGAGAATTTCCCGGGTTTTCCAAAGGGGATTATGGGTCCTGAGATGATGGACCTTTTCCGCGAGCAGGCCAAAAGATTTGGCGCAAGGTGCCTGAATGAAGAAGTCATTGATGTGGACTTCTCTAAGCGTCCCTTTAGAGTGAAGACTGACGATAAGACTTACGAGAGCATGACCGTTATCGTCTCGACAGGCGCTTCCGCCAGGTGGCTGGGCCTCGAGTCCGAGCAGAAGCTCAGAGGACACGGGGTTTCGGCATGCGCTACCTGCGACGGATTCTTTTTTAAGGATCAGGAGTTGGCAGTCGTAGGTGGCGGGGATACCGCTATGGAAGAGGCCACATATCTAACAAAGTTTGCCAGCAAAGTTAACGTCATCCACAGGCGGGAAGAGCTTCGCGCCTCAAAGATCATGCAGGAGCGGGCGAGGAAAAATCCAAAGATTGGCTTTATTTTTGACACAGTCGTCACTGACGTCCTGGATCCGTCCAAGAATACTGTTACGGGCATCCAGCTTCAGAATGTGAAAACAGGCAAGAGCAGCACTTTTAAGGTTGGAGGGTTGTTTGTGGCTATAGGCCATGACCCGAACAGCGAAGTCTTCAAAGGCAAGCTGGATATGGACGGCGAAGGGTACATAAAAGTCCACAACGGTACGAACACTAACATCCCTGGCGTTTTTGCCGCGGGTGACGTTGTTGACCACGTCTACCGCCAAGCCGTCACGGCCGCCGGCATGGGATGCATGGCGGCTATAGATGCCGAGCGATTTCTCGCGGCACATGGCGAGGAATAGCGCTACAGCATGACCTTACTGAAACACACAGTGGAATTCGTAACTGAGCGGTCGCGTCTCGTAGAGGTCGCGCACGAGCTTTGCTCCGAGCCGACCATAGCGATGGATGTCGAAACGGACGGCCTTCACCATTATCCAGAGCGCGTATGTCTTGTTCAAATCGCTTCTGCTGACAAAATATTTCTCATCGATGCGATAAGCGCGGTTGACCTGTCATCCCTGCATAAGGTTCTCGCCACGCAAAGCATCGTGAAGGTTTTCCACGGCTGCGACAATGATATTCGGAACCTTTACAAGCACTGGCGACTCACTATTTCAGGCCTATTCGATACAAGAGTCGCGGCTCAGTACATGGGCGTAACCCAGTTTGGTCTTGACTCGCTCATCACGCAGTTTGTAGGAAAAACGATAGAGAAGAGCAAGAGTGTTCAGCGCTCTAACTGGGGCTACAGGCCTCTCCCTGAAAGGTCGTTAGAGTATGCAGCAGATGACGTCCGCTACCTTTTCGACCTTTACTTCGCTCTCAAAGAGAAGCTGGAGGTGTCTGGACGGTCTTTCTGGGTTAAAGAGGAATGCATCCGACTTCAGGATGTCCGATACAAACAAGTTGAGACTGACACCCTGTTTCTGGGAGTGAAGGCAAGCCACCACCTGGATTCAAGAGGACTCGCCGTACTGAAGTGCCTTTATGATTTGAGAGAGGCTGAAGCGCTACGCCGCACCAAGCCTCCGTTCCAGGTGCTTGCTGATGAGACCCTCTCCGCGCTTGCTGTCGCATCCGATACGGATGTTTTTGCGGCTCTTGAATTTAAGAATTTATCTTACACATTTAAAATAGAGCTTGCAAAGGCGCTTGATGCCGGCAAACGTGCCGAACCCATAGTGCGGCCTCCCGCCAAACGCATCCATCTCGACCCGGGTTACGCCGAGCGTCTGCACCAGCTTAAGCAGTGGAGACGCACTACTGGAGAAGGGCTGAGCATGGACCCGGCAATCATATGGCCCATGAGCAGCCTTGAGAGAATAGCTAAGAATCCTGAGACTTTAGGTGACGAGATACGGGCGCCCGAGGTAAGGGCCTGGCAGCGCGAACAGTTCGGCGCTTCACTTGAGAAACACGTTACGCAATCTAAGGCGACCGAGAGCCAGAGCGCTCCGCTATAAGATACCGACCCTTACATTTCTGAAGCGAGCCGGCGACGAACCATGCCCCACATGCGCTACCTGCTCAGGCTGTCCTTTGCCGCAGTTCGCAGTGCCCCACATCTGCCAGTGGTCCTTGTTCCCTATCGCATCGCAGCTCTTCCAGAAGTCTGGCGTTATCCCTGTATAGGTGCAGTTTTTCAGAAGAGAGCCCAGTTTCCCATTTTTAATCTCCCAGCCAACTTCCGTTCCAAACTGAAAATTGAGCCGCCTGTCGTCTATGCTCCAGCTCTTGTTGGTGGACATCAGGATACCGTGGTCAGTGGAAGATATCATATCGTCCAGCTTCCACGTTCCGGGCTCCAGGTTGATATTCGTCATGCGTATCAGCGGTATGCGTGACCAGCCGTCAGCCCTTGCCGTTCCGTTCGACTGTTGTCCGAATAGCGATGCTGTTTCGCGCGAAGTCAGGTAACCGACAAACATGCCGTCCCGCACAAGATGTGACCTCTGTGCCGGCACGCCCTCATCGTCATAGCCGAATGTTCCAAGGCCGCCTACGACTGTGCCGTCAGCGGTTAGATTCACTATCTCCGACCCATATCTGAAATTACCTAGTTTGTCGGTTGTGAGGAAGCTTGTTCCTGCAAACCCTGCTTCCATGCCGAGCACTCTGTCCAGCTCTACGGCATGGCCGCAAGACTCATGTATCTGCAATGCCATCTGCTGGCTGTCCAGGATTATCGTCGTCACTTCTGATGGGCACGGCTTGGAAGTGAGAAGCTCCACTGCCTCTTCGGCTATCCTGCGCGCGTTGCCAGCCAGGTCATACCTCTCGACCAGCTCCCAGCCCTCGGTTCCCTGCTGGCGAGCATTGCTGTCGGGGTAGCTGCGCCGCTGGAGGTCATCATTGCCGGCGGACGTGCATTCCATGCTGCACCCTGTTTCGTACAGCTCCTGCTCGATAAATGACCCTTCAGTAGATGCGAATATCTTTGTTTCCCTCTGACATTCCACGCTTGCTTCGGCCGTCACGATGCCGTCCACGCTTTTCATATCTTCAGTGCACTTGACCAGGAGTGATATCTTCTCGTTCGCGGGCACGAGAAACGGGTCTTTTTTGATGGGCGTCCTGTACTTTGCGACGACGGGTTTCAGGGGGCTGAGGCGCACAGGATCGCGTCTCCTGGATGATGAGGCTTTGGCTATGCGCACGGCCTGTACCGCGATCTTTTCCATCTCTCTGGCGTCGACGATCGAGCTGGCTGCGGAACCCCACGCGCCCTGGGCGATGACCTGTATTCCGAATCCTACGTCCTCTGTCATGCGGAACGACTCCACTTTGCCGTTTTTGACTACGATTGTCTCCGTGTCTCTTCTGATAACTCGAATATCAGCGTAAGTTGCGCCTCTGGCCTGTGCTGCGTTAAGCGCACGTGCGAGCATATTCCTCGAAGCGTCTGACATCTACTTGCTCCTGGACTCTATCTGCGGAATGACGTGTATATCGTAATAGTTCACCATCTCTTCACCAAGCTCAGCGATATATAGACGGCTTATTTCAGCCTTTTCGATCAAGAGGGTTACGTTTATGCCAAGCGTCTCTGGTTCAAAGCCGTGGAGCTTTTGCATGGCGGCTTCGATAAGGTTGACGGCGCCTGTGAAGTTCTGCCTGGTCAGATGGTAGTAAGCGGTTGCTAGCTGGATGATGCTTTGATAGAAGACCCGGATAGGTCGGGGTTCGTGCATCCATAGTTCTTCAAGCTTTTCATGGCATAGAAAGAACTGCTTTGAATTGAACAGGCGGATCCCTTCGAGAAACATGGCTGATTTTTCAGCGTCTGTAAGTGAATTGTGTCCTGCAGGAGTTTTAGGATCAGAGGTCATGTAGTGGAGCGCCTGGTAGCTTACCCAACCATGTTCAAGGCTTGGCCTATGTCCATTGAGACGCATGTGAAGCTGGGCGTGTCCTGGACCGTGTACATACTGGCCTTCGTTTCACGCAAGACCATCACTAAATCCAGAAATTCGGCAAGGTCGTTTGTCTCGAACGCCAGCACAAATTCCTGGTCGTCCAGCCCGTATGAGTACGACGTGTTTATCTTCACGCCCGGGAACTTGTGGCCTATCCCTATGTGCTCGTTCATCATCTCCTGACGCTTCTCTTTGGGCAGCTCATACCACGGACGGCTCTTTACAAACGGGTAAACGATTAGATATTTTGAACCGACTGGCCGAACGCTCAACCGTTCCTGCCCCTCATGTGAATGAGAATCGATGTACATGGAGCGCCTGGTCATCGCCAGATACGAATAAGGGATAGTGAGGAATGATCCGATCTTTGTGACATTTATTCTCGCCGCCAGCTGTTGGAGCATATCCACTTCTGGAGTGGCAAGCCATAAGGCAAAATCAGTGTCGCCGCGTATACCTGTGAGGCTGTAACTTCTCACGAGCATCTTGTCTGAGAACTCGTCTAATATTGCTGCAAGCTCTTTCTTACCGACATCCTTCTCAGAAGATGCAAGCCTCTTCCACTTCGGTGCCAACTTAAAGAAGCTATATTTGACGAACTGCCAGCCTTCTCGTGCCATGTAAACTCCAGCTTAGTGTAATAGGTGCTAATCATTAGGTGCTAGGCGACACTTTTCCAATTCTATTATAGCTGTAAAAATACTTCTATTGACTCTGCTCTAGGTACGTTGTAATAATGTTTGATAGTAGTAGTTATTTATCAAAGAGGGAGGTGAGTAATTGACAACAGCAAATGCATCTCAACAGGACAGACGCTTCAGAGTTATGACTCTTGAAGAAGTCTCTAAATACCTCCGACTTGCAAAATCTACAGTGTATCGCATGGCTAATAAGGGCAGAATTCCCGTTAGCAAGATTGGACGCCGCTGGCGCTTCCGTAAAGATGTAATCGACGCGTGGTTATCCGAGCAGGAGAAGATGTAGTCTCTCGCACACGCTCCGCTTTTCAAATTTCCCCGTAAAGTTGCCTTCAGCGTCAATAACTGTTAGTTTTAATCGAGAATTTCCTTCGGAGACGGCTGGTGGAACACCCCAACATCAGAGATCTTTTTACAGACATGCTATCCAGGAGAGATGGCGACATCGAGCTCGATACCGCCTCGCTCCTGATAGCGAAGGAAGAATACCCAGAGCTTAACGTTGGGGATTATCTCGACAGGTTGGACAGCATGGCGGATGAGATTAAGTCACGTCTTTCTGCTGACTACAACCCCACTGAAGTCGTTGAAACAATAAATGAATACCTCTTTATAAACCAGGGATTCTCAGGCAACCAGCAGAGCTATTACGACCCCAAAAACAGCTACCTCAGCGACGTGCTCGACCGTAAAACTGGGATTCCAATAACGCTGTCCATTATTTACATGGAGATTGGGCGAAGACTAGGTTTCAAGCTGCAAGGCCTTGGCATGCCCGGACACTTTATCCTCGGATACCGCCTGGAGGACGAGTTGAAGCTGCTGGATCCATACAACGCGGGTGCGCCCGTTACGGTAGAGCAGTGCCAGGAGCGGGTTAAGACTATGACCAACGGCGGCCCATTCAGGTCTGAGTTTCTAAGGCCAATGGAGAAACGCCAGATTATCTGGCGCATGCTGAATAATCTCAAGGGTATCTATGTAAGGGCGTCCGATTTCAAGAAGGCTGTTTCAATAGTCGACAGGATGATGCTGATTACTCCTAAATCGCCGGTATTGATGCGCGACAGGGGAGTGATGAAGTACCGCATGGAAACGCTTACAGGCGCCACTGAGGACTTGGAGCATTACCTTAAGCTTTCGCCAAACGCTTGGGATACGACAGAGGTTAAGCAGCTTATAAGCGTGATCTGGGAACGGCGCATGGGGCTGGACTCTAGGGCATCCTAAAGCCAGGACTTAGAGCAGTAAGCGCATTGGGTTCTGGAGGAAGGCCTTCACATCCTGTAGGAACTGAGCTGCCGCTACGCCGTCTGTGGCCCTGTGGTCCGCAGATATCGTTGACGGCATCATCTGCCGAATGACGATCTGGTCATTGACCACCACAGGTTGCGGCTTGATGGACCCAAGCGCAAGCACGCCGCTCTGGCCAGGAGTGATGATCGCTGAGAACCAGTCAACATCGAACATGCCCATGTTGCTTACATTGAACGTTGGAGCTGAGTACTCTTCCTGGCGGAGCTGATTCTTCTTCGCACGCTCTTGCAGGCCTTTGCTGGCGACAGCAATCTCGGCTAGGCTCTTGCTCTCGCACTGCAGTATTGCAGGCGCTACCAGGCCGTCTTCCAGTGAAATAGCGATGCCTATGTTGATGTTCTTGTGGACCACAAGACCTTGCTCTGTATAGGTGGAGTTCAGCTTGGGGTGCTTCTGAAGGGACTTGGTTACAGCCTTAACGACGAGGTCGTTTACGCTTATTTTGACTTCCAGTCCGCTCGTTTCATTCAGCTCTTTGCGAAAGCGCATAGCCTCCGTCATATCGATCATGTTCTCAACGTAGAAATGTGGTATGCCGTTCTTCGACTGAACCATTATCTTGGCGATGCCGGTGCGCATCCTGCTGAGCGGTATCGTTTCGTCAGCCTTTATGGCAGGCGTGGCCGCCGGCGCAGGAGCTGCTGACACCATTGCGGGGGCTGGCGCTGCGGTAGGTGCGGACGGGGCCGCTGCCGCCGGCTGTACTCTGCCTTCGGCAACCGCGAGCACGTCTTCTTTTTGGACGCGTCCGCCGGGGCCTGTGCCCTTGATGGTTCTTAAATCTATGCCCTTCTCTTCAGCGATCTTGCGCGCAATTGGAGACACCTTCATTTCGCCTGAAGGATCTGCCATTGCTGGTGCAGGTGGCGCTACTGGAGCGGCTGCTGTTTTAGCAGGAGCAGGAGATGCGGCAGGCTTAGCGCCGCCTGACTTGGCTGGAGCGTCCACTGTTTCGCCGGGTGCACCTATGAAGCCTATGATTTCGCCGACCGGGACAGTGTCACCTTCACCAACTACGATACGTGAAAGTACGCCAGGTGAAAATGCTTCGACCTCTACAACAGCTTTGTCTGTCTCAATCTCAAGGAGAGGCTCGCCTCTGATTATCCGGTCGCCTTCTTTCCTGAGCCACCTGACAATTTTGCCCTCTTTCATATCGAAGCCCATCTGGGGCATTTTTACTTCAATAGCCAAGTGGTGTAACCTCCGCGATCAAATATGTCAAAGCTAAGCTATCTGCCCATCAAATCATGGACTGCTTGAAGCACTTCGGCTTCACTGGGCATAGCCGCGAGCTCAAGGTTGCGAGCGTATGGGAGCGGCACTTCTTTGCCGGCGATCCTCTTTACCGGGCCGTCCAGGTAATCAAACGCCTCTTCGTAAATACGTGATGCCACTTCAGCCATGAAGCCACCTGACTTCCAGGTTTCTTCTATGAGAACAGCCCTGTTGGTTTTCATGACGGACTTAACAACTGTGTTGCTGTCCAACGGACGCAGCGTTCGCAGGTCTACCACTTCACAGTCGATTCCTTCCTGCGCCAGCTTCTCGGCTGCGGAGAGGGCTACATGGACCATCCTGCTGTAGCTGACAAGCGTCACGTCCTTGCCCTGGCGCTTTACGTCAGACAGGCCGATTGGGACGGTGTAGTCGCCTTCAGGGACTTCACCGCGTGATCTGTACAGCAGTGAATGCTCGACGAATAAAATCGGATTCTCCTCTTTCATAGAGGCGCGGAACAACCCTTTGATATCGTAAGGTGTTGAGGGGCAAACAACCTTCAGCCCAGGCACTGTTGCATACCAGTGCTCAAGGCTCTGTGAATGAGTAGCTGCTAGCTGGTTTCCGCCGCCGCTTACAGTTCTGACTATCAGGGGTATCTTCACCTGTCCGCCGGACATGGACCTGATCTTAGCTGCATTATTTACGATTTGGTCGAGAGCTAACAGGCTGAAATTTATCGTCATGATTTCAACAATAGGCCTCATGCCGTTTATAGCTGCGCCAACGCCTGCGCCTACAAACCCGGA
Organism: Dehalococcoidia bacterium; assembly: GCA_009692825.1. GTDB lineage: Bacteria > Chloroflexota > Dehalococcoidia > SHYB01 > SHYL01 > SHYL01. Next base: position 43,179 of record SHYL01000003.1, read on the forward strand.
CTCTGCAATCGGCGTGTCTATGATGCGCTGAGGGCCAAACTCATCTATGAAGCCTTTCGTGACGGCATACGAACCGCCGTAAGGGCCGATGTCTTCGCCCATTATGAATACTCGATCGTCTTTTATGAGCGCCTCTCGCAGGGCATCATGTATCGCATCTCTATAAGTGATTACTGGCATTTAATTCAATCCTTATTCGACGTAGATGTCAGTGTAGAGGTCTTTAACATCAGGAGCGGGGCTTTCCTCTGCGAATTTAGCCGCATCCTGAACTTCTTTTTCTACCGCTGCTTCAATCTTCTGTATGTCTGCTTCTGTTGTAAGGTTGGCGGCGATAAGCCTGCGCTTGAAGCTTGCAATCGGGTCTTTCTTCTTCCAGAACTCCTCTTCGGCTCTGGTTCGGTAGCTCATCGGGTCAGCCATAGAGTGGCCTTTGAATCGATAGCAGGTTGCTTCCAGCAAATATGGGCCCTTGCCGGAGCGGACATACTCTACAGCCTTCAGCATGCCCTGACGCATACCCTCTACGTCCATGCCGTCAACAGGCGCGGCCTCCACGTTGTATGCGGCGGCGGTCTTGTACAACTCTTTGAGAGGATATGAGTTCTCAAGCGATACGCCCATGCCATAGCCGTTGTTCTCCAGCAGGAACAACACGGGAAGATTCCAGAGTGAGGCCAGCAGCATCGATTCGTGATATTCGCCTTCTTGCATAGCGCCGTCACCGAAGATGCAGACGACGATCGAGCCGTCTTTTTTGAACTTGGCGCCCATTGCTAAGCCTACTGCCATTGGCAGCATCGCAGCCACGATGGCGTAGCCGCCAAGGAATCCCTTGGAGGCGTCGAATATGTGCATGGAGCCGCCTTTGCCCTTGCTGGTACCGGTGCTCTTGCCGAGGAGCTCTGCCATCATCTTTTTCGTATCCACTCCACGGGCTATGGCGTGACCGTGGTCCCGGTAATGTGTCATTATCAAATCGCGAGGCTCAAGCGCTGAGAAGGCGCCGACGGCGACTGCTTCCTCACCTACGTACAGGTGAACGAATCCGCCTATCTTGCCTTCCGCATACTTCTCTGCACACATGTCCTCAAACCTGCGGATGAGAGCCATCTGCCGGTAAAACTCCATAAGCTGTTGTTTGTCTACAGCTATTTGTTTGGTCGCCATTCTTCCTCCTTAACGTGCGTGCAAAGATTCACTAAGCGTCGATCGCTTCGCCGGTGGCTGCGAGGGCAGCCTGTTTCACTGCTTCAGATAGTGTAGGGTGTGCATGTGTCATCCATCCGAGGTCAGAGGCTGTTCCTTCGAGCATCTTCAGGACACCGACCTCTGCAAGAAGCTCTGTTACATCAGGGCCTACCATATGCGCTCCGATAATGTCCCCGTACTTGGCATCCGTTATCAGCTTGACCATTCCTTCGGTTTCAGCGATACCACTGGCCTTGCCGTTGTTCCTGAACTGAAACTTACCGATCTTAATATTAAGGCCTTTTGCCCTTGCTTGCGCTTCTGTAAGGCCGATGCTTGCAATCTGAGGCTGGCAGTATGTAGCTCTGGGCATGTCGCTGTAATTTATCGACGGCGTCTCTTTGCCGGCGATTCGCTCAGCTGCCGCGATACCCTGTGTTGATGCTACATGCGCCAGCAGGAGCTTGCCTGTGACGTCGCCAATAGCGTAGATGTTCGGGACGTTGGTCTGCATATTGCCGTTTATCTTGATATACCCCCGGTCTACTTCGACACCTAGCTTTTCAAGGCCCAGGTTATCGCTATTAGCCTGAACGCCGATTCCTACAAGTACGTTCTCGCAGGACACCTCGCCCTTCTCGGTACCCTGGGAGTATTTCACCACGACGCCTTCGCCCTTTTTATCGACTGAGTCTACCTTTGCGCCGGTCACTATCTTGATGCCCTGCTTCTTGAAAGACTTCTCAAGCTCGAGCGATATCTCTTCATCTTCGTTCGGAACCAGGTGCGGCTGCATCTCGATTATCGTTACGTCGCTGCCGTACGCTTTGAGGTAGTAGGCGAACTCTACGCCGATCGCGCCGCCGCCAACAATGCTTATTGCTGAAGGCAGCTTGCGCATGTCGAGCGCTTCGCGGCTGGTGATGATATTTTTCTTATCTATCGTCAGACCAGGCAGGCTCCTTGAGCGCGCGCCTGTGGCAATGATGATATTCTTCGAGTTCAGCGTCTCGCCGGTGGGTTTGATTTCTATCTTGTTCGCGCCGGATATAACCGCTTCGCCCTTCACGGATTCGATCTTGTTCTTCTTCATCAGGAACTGTACCCCGCTTACGTGGGTCTTGGAAACAGCCCTGCTTCTCTCCACGGCTTTGGCGATATCGTACTGAAAGTTATCAAATGTAAATCCGAAGTCTTTGCCGCGCTTAAACAGGTTGATAAGCTCAGCGTTTCTAAGCAGTGCCTTGCTTGGAACGCATCCCCAATTCAAGCAGACGCCGCCCCATCCGCCTATGCCGGTGCCATCGTCTCTTTCGACGATCGCGGTCTTTAGGCCCAGCTGTGCGCAGCGAATGGCAGTGATATAGCCGCCAGGTCCAGCGCCGATAACGACTACATCGAAGTTAAAATCTTTCAGTTTTTATAACCCTCACAAAAACGTAAATCCTGTTCAAAAATCATTCTATTTATTATAAGAGAGGCAACAATATCTTCCAGCCCTGAAACATGATTGCAACAATCGTTGCTAAATCGTCAGCTTCTCGACCTGCTTATTTGCATGGTATGAGCTTCTTACCAGGGGGCCTGATTCCACGTGACGTATACCCATTTTTGTGCCTTCTTCAGCGAGCTCGCGAAACTCCTGCGGAGTGTAGAACTTCATCACGGGCGCATGCTTTTCAGAAGGTCTCAGATACTGGCCTATGGTCAAAATATCTACTTCAGAATCGTGGATATCGGCCATCGTCTCTCGTATTTCGTCAGTCGTCTCACCCAGACCGACCATGATGCCGGTCTTTGTGAGTATCGTTCGGTCTATCTGCTTGGCCTTCAAGAGCAGCTCAAGGGACCGTTCATAGACTGCCTTGGGCCTGATCCTGCGATATAACCTCTGCACTGTCTCGGTATTGTGGTTCAGGACTTCCGGCCTGGCGTCCATCACTACTTTGAGAGCGTCCCAGTTGCCCATGAAGTCAGGTATAAGGACTTCTACTGCACACCCAGGTACCTTTGCGTGTATCTGGCGTATGCATTCAGCGAATATCTCAGAGCCGCCGTCAGGAGCATCGTCGCGATTCACAGATGTGATGACGCAATGCTTCAGGTTTAATGCCTTAACCGCGTTTGACAATCTCAAAGGCTCCAGCTTATCGATAGCGCCGGGCTTACCTTTCTGGACAGCGCAGAAGGCACAACTTCTTGTGCAGATATCGCCAAGTATTAGGAACGTTGCGGTGCCCGCGTCCCAGCACTCGCCTAGGTTGGGACAGTGCGCCTCTTCACAAATCGTATGAAGGTTCATGCCGCGCATGAGGTTGCGCAGTCTTACATAGTTCTCGCCGCCTGGAAGTTTTGCCTTCAGCCACTCTGGTAGCCTTCGCTCTACAGGTGCATTCGGGGATGCGGAAACTGGAGCAGGCTGTGAGCCAGCCATTGGTAATAACGAATTGTTTTCCTGGGGGGAACTTAACATTTCACATTATTGTATGGCGGAGCACGCAGTAACTCAAATTTTTGAAACGCTGTTAGCGTAGACGCAGGTGCTTGAACAAAAGCGGATGAACCTGCTTGGCCTGCCCCAGCGCCTGCATCATCACTTTACGTAATGTAAAGTGGGCATCTGGTCCGGTTCGAAGCTTGAACAGGTGGTAGCACTCTCTCAGGTTCATCTTGCAGATGACACGCCTCAGGTGAGCATGTGTTGTCACATACGGAGCAACCGCAGGCATCTCTTTGTATATCTTGTCGAACGCCTGCTGTGAGATATCCATAGACTTCTTGAACTCACCGAATAGGCCTCCCTGCTCAATGAGGTCTGGGATTAAATATCCGTGGGCCACGGTTGCAGGCTGAGCGATGTAGCTCATCATCCTGTGGCGTTTCAGCTCTCTGTACGCCCCATAGTCGAGCAAGAACTCGAACGTATAGTCGATGCTTTCCAACTCCCGCACAGGCACGTCGTGGGCACCCAGTGTTTTCAGCGCGTCATCGATCATTGATTCAATCGTTTCCTGGGACGCCTCATCGATTCGCTTTCTTACGACTTCATAAGGTTCATTCGAAAATCTGTAGAGCAGTGCCGTTGCAATCCTTCGCTCTGCGTTGGCGTCGAACTGGACCAGTTTGGCGTAAGGGTTTAATGGTTTGGCTGGGAGAGAATTACTGATGTTCTTCTGTGATTGCCTCGTGCCTACGATATATTCATTTCTATCCGCGTACTTGACCAGGGTGGGCGTCATTTTGCGCCCCTGCTCTTTAAGCTCCTGGCCTATCTCACGAAGCTCTTCAAGTTCTGACGACAGCAGCTTGGTTATCGCATGCTCCAGCGCGCGTGAGTTTATTGTCATGCCAACGTTTGTAAGAGTGGACGCCGGGAGTATGAATCGGCAGTGGTCGGTGGCTATACGTCTGAGCCGCAGGTTATAAGCGCCATCTTTTTCATCCGGCTTCTGTGGATTCTGGCTTTTTAAGAATTGGATTGTGTCCGATAGAGCCTTTTCGTACGCTGCGAATAAGGAGGCGCAAGCGTCTTTATACGTTGCTTCCAATCCGGGGTGCTGCGCCAGCTCTTTTGGCGTGTAATAGGTGCCATTTTCGAGCACTTGGTACCTGGAAGACTTCTCGGTGTAAGCGGCCAGCCTATTGTCTTCAACGTCGTCAGCGGCGAGGCGCGAGATATTCTCGACTGCCATGTGCAATACAGCATGTTCGGCAACTGATGAGTGGCCGTAGTTCAGGACCCAGCGTTCGTTGAAGTCTGCGGCTTTGGCGTCGGTCACCATGCGGCTTATCTCGTCGAACGCTTCAGGGCGACGAGACGTCATAGCGAACGTAACCGCTATTTGCTCCTGCGATAGGCTGCGCGAGTCTAGGGCGTAGATTCGGCGCTCATTGATGTTGATTTTAGTTGCCATATCGGTTTAGTATCCTCGAACTGGATTGTAGATTAACTCACCCCGTCAGTAAACGCCTTTTATACGCCTCTTTTGTTCCCCCAGAGCATTATGTGCAGCCTGGACGAGAATCGATAACCTTTTTCTTCACATAACTTTGTAAGCCAAGCGCTTCGCATGTTAAGCGCCGCCTTTGTCGCTGCCTGGGGCATTAAGATTATCTGCTCTTTGCTTATGCAGTATTTATCTGCAAGTACTTCCACTTCTTTGACGTCTGATTCTTCTGAAATAACAAACTTGAAGAAGCTGCGTTTGCTGCTTGCAAAGGTCTTTAGCGCTGGAGTGATTTCACGTTTCTGCGGTGAGTTCCCAGAATTGGCCAGCTTTGGCGAAACGTTCCACTGGTCTATGAGCGATAGCATTTCAGGGGATGGGGTTATTGTTCCGTTCGTCTCGATTTCAAAAACGTAACCGCTGCTTTTCAGCCACTTGCAGAGAGGGAAGAGTTTGTCCTGATGGAGAAGTGGCTCCCCGCCGGTTATTATCAGGCGCTTCATTCCGAAAGCGGAGACCGCATTGCATATGTCTTCTACGCTCATTTTGGTTGTCTCTTTCGCCTGATCGAAGTGCGCCCAGTCCCACGTGTACTTTGTGTCGCACCAGGCACACCGCAGGTTGCACTGGGCAAGCCTCAGGAATACAGACGGTGTGCCGGCGGAAGCACCCTCTCCTTGTATAGATTGGAATATTTCAGGCTGGCCGTCTGATTTGCGGCTGACTTCCAGTAACTCGCTCATTTTGTTTTCTTTGAGGATGAAATGGCAGGGTCTTTTACGCCTGCTTCTTTGAAGCCTTTGGCACGCAATACACAGCTGTCGCACACGCCGCAGGGCTTGGCGCTGCCCTGATAACAGCTCCACGTAAGCTCTATCGGCGCTTTGTACTTAATCCCAGCCATTACAATCTCTGCTTTGCTCATCCTTATTAGCGGTGTTTCGATTCCTAACTTGACCTTGTATTGAGTAAATAGTTTGCTGCCCTGGTTTATCGCGGCAGAGATTTTCTCGTAGTATTCTGGCCTGCAGTCTGGGTAACCGCTGTAGTCGAGGGCGTTTGGACCAAGCCATAAGGTAGTTCTCAATCCTGATGGCTTTACCCCGTCCTTCTCGATCGCATCGAGCGCATGGCTCTCCAGAAATGCGGCGCCCATGGTAATGAAGAAGGTGTTTCTGAGCGGCACGTAGGTTATGGGGATATCTGACTCCCGGTTTTTGAGGACGCCAGGCTTTGCGGCTTCCTCGGGGATGTTGAACTGTTCTGTGCTCGTCAGTGCGGAATACCATGCAAGTGTTTTAAAAAAATTCGCTTTCACAACCTGGTGTTGTATCCCAAGGAAACGCGCGACTTTTGCTGCGGCTACGGTTTCTTTCAGGTGGGTCTGCCCGTAGTTGATGGTAAGTGCAAAGAGGCTGTCCACTTTCCGTTTCGCCATCGCGGCCACGCTTGTGGAGTCCAGCCCTCCCGATAAAAGCACAACGCCGATGTTCTTCATAGCAAGTAATTTTAGCTCAGAGATTCACATGCTAAAATTTCCTAGGTCAAATTCGTATATATCGCGCACGTTAGGAGCCGCCATGAAATATCGAGAGCTTGGAAAAACCGGAATCAAAGTTTCAGAGGTCGGGTTTGGCCTCTGGACTGTCAGCACTGGATGGTGGGGTAAGTTTACCGACGAACAGGCTGTAGCGATGATACGGAAAGCTTTCGATCTTGGCGTTACGCTGTTCGATTCGGCAGATGCTTATGGCGACGGTCGTGCAGATTTACAGCTCGCATCCGCCTTAAAGGACAAGCGCAATCGGATAGTCATATCCACCAAGTTCGGCTACGACTTTTACAATGCGCCTCCGCGTAACGGTCACCAGGAAGGCCCGCAGGACTTCTCGCCCAAGTTCGTTAAGTTTGCCTGCGAGGAAGCGCTCAAACGTCTTGCCACTGACCATATCGATATCTACCAGATGCACAACCCTCGGCTCACAACTATCCAGGGTGACGACCTGTTCGCGCTGCTGGAGCAGCTTAAAACCGAGGGGAAGATACGCTGCTACGGGGCAGCGCTCGGCCCCGCCATCGGTTGGAAAGTTGAGGGGCTGGCGTTCCTGGCACGAAGCTCTACCGGCATGATGCAGATAATCCACAACCTGTTTGAGCAGGACCCTGGTTGCGCATTTCTCGATGCCGCCAGGAAAAACGGCAACGGATTCATGGTGCGCGTCCCGCACTCTTCAGGCCTGCTTGAAGGCAAGTACAGCAAAGATACTACCTTTGAAGAGGACGACCACCGCTCGCACAGGATGAAGGTAAACCGCGATTGGCTTACATACGGTCTGCAGAAGCTGGAGAAGGTCAAGTTCATATATGAGGGCCGCGATTTAACAGTTGGACAGGCGGCGCTGAAGTGGCTTTTGTCTGAACCTCTCATCGCAAGCACCCTGCCGAATATCTATAACGATGAGCAGCTTGTTGAGTTTACACAGGCGCCAGATAAGGCTGACCTGAGCGGCTCAGATATTGCAAAGCTGGCCGAACTGTATTCGCGCAACTTTTACGTTCAGCAGCCTGCCGCTACTGCCTAGCGTTAATTTTCTGGCATGACGTGCGCACGTCTAATACTTCCCATACCCACGTCACAAGGATCCCTGCTAGCGCTGCGAATGCCATCGCTAAAAAGAAATAGCTGTAAGCATCACTTATTACGATAACTGAAAATAGCAGGAATAACGCCCAGAGCCCGCCTAAGCCCCAGATTACACCTGTAAAGATAAGCGCCAGACTTACCTTCCCAAGGTATAAATGCCCGGCTCCCATAAAAGGCAGGATACCTGCAAGCAATACGGCTACCGTAAGGTTTCTTTTTCTGTAATCAGGTTTTGAACTCTCTAAAAGCACAGATCTTATCTTATTGCATTTCCTAACAATTTTCACAGTCAATCAGCTACTAAAAGCTAACAAATTTAGCAAACTGGAATACAAAAATAGTTTTATTTCATTGTTACTAGTACGGAATCTGATGTTAACTTCCACTTATTGATTTTGCCAATAAGAATGGTCTAAGCTTCGCATATACGGATCGACAAGAACTGAATATCGCGGATATTTAATCTAAAAGATTGCGACAGAAAGGAGGTATGGCATGCCTTCCAAATTAGAGCGAGAGCTGGATGAGATAGTTAAAAAAGTAGGCAGCTTGCGAACCAGGCCCAGTTCAGGCGCGATTATCAGGAATACACGGTGGACCTTTTACAGCTTCATAACCTTTTTCAAACGACTCCTTCCCTTCGCACTTCAACCTAGCGCCATTATGCCCGTAGGGTTCATGGTGTTGGTGGCAGGTCTGCTGGTAAGGTCCTTCAATTCGACGCTGGGAACAGCTTTGCTGCTTAGCGGTATTGCTTTCATAGTCGTGGCGCACCTTACTTATATCACGCGGCCTGCGCGAAAGCCCACTGGCTGGCGCGGACGTGATTTGAACAGGCGCTAGCTGTTGAATGCTGGCGGGTCCGCCGCATATCGAATAATATTTACTGATGGCCTCCACAACCAGCAGCATTGAAGTTATTGACCTCGGGCTGATCAGCTACCCTGATGCCTTGCAGCTCCAGTACAAGCGCAGAGACGAGCGCTTGGCCGGCTTAGCACCTAACACTTTATTCCTGCTTGAACACCCGCCTACGGTTACGGTCGCCCGCGCCAGCAGCTTTGACGGCGCACCCTTCACCGAAGACGAGTTAAAAACCAAGGGCTTAAGCGTATATAAGACTGAACGCGGCGGCATGACTACGTACCATGGCCCCGGGCAAATCGTTGGGTATGTCATCCTCGATATAAGCCAGATGGCTATGAAAGTTCACGAGTTGATGAGGCGTCTTGAGCAGACTGTCATCGATACATTGCGCCCCCTTAATATCAACGCCGGAAGACTTGATGCATATCCGGGTGTGTGGGTGGACGGCGAACGTAAGATTGCGGCAGTGGGAGTCCATCTGCGGCGTTGGGTTACGATACACGGCTTCGCTCTGAACGTTTCGCCAGACATGAGTCACTTTGAAGCGATAGTTCCGTGCGGCATAACCGATAAAGGCGTTACTTCTATACAGAAAGAGCTTGGTAAAGCTCCAGGTATTGGAGAAATGAAAATATTGCTCGCGGAGAATTTCTCAAAGAATTTTCAACGTTAGCTCTAGTTAAAGAAAAAGCCTCCCGATTTGGGAGGCTTTTTAGTTTGAAAAGTTATTTGATTTACCGTTTGCCCTGAGCCATTGCCCTCAGCCTTGCCACGCGTTCCTTGATTGGAGGATGGGTGCTGAACAATGCTCCGATGTCGCCGCCCTTAAGGGGGTTCACTATGTACAGGTGAGACATGGCAGGGTTGACCTTCATCGGTCTCTGCATCACGCCAGCCTCAAGTGTTTCCAGCGCTGACGCCAGCTCCAAAGGCATTTTGAATGTCTTTGCCGCGGACTCATCTGCGCCGTACTCGCGTGTCCTGGATATTGCCATCTGGATCAGCGCGGATATCAGCGGAGCCAGGATAATCGTTACTAGGAGCCCGATGATGCCAAGAGGGTTGCTGCCTTTGTCATCTCGGCCGCGCATGCCGCCGAAAATCATCGACCACTGCGCGATGGTCACCAGGAATCCTATAGCGCCTGCGAGCGTTGCAGCCATTGCGCTTGCAAGTGTGTCCCTGTTGCGCACATGGCTAAGCTCATGGGCGAATACAGCTTTGAGCTCCTGCCGCGGCATAAGCCGCATGATACCGCGTGTTGCCGCAACTGCTGCGTGGTTAGGGTTGCGCCCTGTAGCGAATGCATTCGGGGAATCGCTCTCGACCACATAGACCTTGGGCATGGGCATTTTGACCTGGTTAGCCAGTTCTCTGATGATTGAGTAAAGCTCAGGTTCCTGCTGCTCCGTCACTTTGTGAGCGCCGGTAGACATGAGGACCATGCTGTCTGAAAACCAGTATGAAAAGAAATTCATTATGAATGCGAAAACCAGCGCTACGATTGCGCCGCCGTTACCGCCCAGCCGATAGCCCACTACCATAAGCAGGCCGGATAGGGCCGCCAGGAGCATTGCGGTGCGAATATTAGTTGTCATTTTTTGTGAACCTTCCTCGAAGGAGCCTCTCTATATTTACTACGGAGAGCGTTCGTAAATAGATTATATAGTGTTGACGGGTAAACATTACATTTTCACGCATAATTCGTTACCACCATTTGGCTTTTGTAAGTCTTGACTTTTAACTTGTCGCTTATATACTTTCTCCCCGTGGCACAGTATCGGTTCAACGAAAACGGATTTCTTTTTCCACAGATGTCCAAGGCATCGAAGACCGCACTAGCCAAATCTTTTGGAAAGGAGGTCCTCGATGGCTTACGTAGATAAGCAGATTACCTGTCAGGATTGCGGAAAGGCTTTTGCCTTCACAGCTTCCGAGCAGGATTTATTTGCACAAAAAGGTTACCAGAACGATCCCAAGCGTTGCCCTGAGTGCAGAAATGCACGTAAGGACACACGCGTGGCAACATCTCCCGCAGGTGCCACGAGTAGCACAGGCCCCAGGCAGTTTTTCGCAGCCGTTTGCTCTTCATGCGGCGGTGAGGCCAGAGTGCCATTCCAGCCCCGCAACGACAAACCTGTGTATTGCAGCACTTGTTTCAGCAAGATCAAACCTGCAAAGACAACAGTAGCTCACTAATTAATTAGAGAGAACGACTAGGGCTCTGGGTTTACCCGGAGCCTTTTTATTGCTTTGAAATTTAGGTATTTTGTTCTACTAAAATTGGCCTAAAATACGTGCTAACACCCTATTGACAGAATGCATTCCTATAAATAGACTTCACACAAAACCAACTTCGAACTTTGTTTGAAATATTTGGATTGTTAGACCGTAGGCCTGTTCTTACTCTCTCCTGATTTGCACTGCCCGTTATTCTTTCGCATTCAAACCCATTTCCATCATGCGGATAGGCACGCCTATTCTGTATTAGTCATTAGTTCTTAGTAGCAGTAGAGAGTGTATTTTTATATGGCACAGGCCACAGTCGTAAGATCGAAAGAGCTGTCCTTCTACAAGAAATTCACGTCCGCGACAGCTACTGAGAAGGGCAAAGACAGTTGGTTTTATGCTTACGGCATATTCAACGCCTCTGCTATCAGTGTTGACACCCTTATCGTTATCTTTACTACAGTCGTTATAGGCGCTGCGCCCGCACTCATAAGTGCCGTAGATGTACTGGACACCGTTGGCGCAGTGGCGTCGGCAGTGTTTTTCGGACGTCTTGTGGACCGCATGAAGAGCCTTCGTATATTCCTGACTTTTGCGTTTGGAATGATGGCCCTTTTTGCTGCCCTTCTGGCTATAAGCAACCATGTCTTTGTCCTTATGGGTATAAGCCTTCTCTTCGGCTTTTTCATGGGTGCTCCCGCTCCCGCTACCGGAGTCCTGGTTACTAAATCAACTCCTCAGGCCGCATGGGCAGAGAAGTTTGGCCGGCTGAACAAGATATTCAGTCTTGGCGGAGGCCTGGGGCTGGCTTTCGGTATCGGCTGGCTGGCTGTTATGAGCGATATCCTCGGCACCTCCATGGCAATGCGCTGGCTTTTCATCATATGCGGGCTATTTGCATTGATAGCATCATTCATGGCCTTCGCATTCATCAAAGATACAGGCAATCAGTCATTAGATATTATCGACCCTTTTGGCTTCTTGAGCAGGTTCAAGCCTACCGGGAAAGTGACCCCTCTCACTTTATTTCTTCTGCCGTTCAAGTTGATTTTCAGAACAATGATGTTCGTTCTGTCCATCCCTCAACGCATCGCAGCTTTCATCTTGAACATTCCGATATGGCTTTTGCAGACTCAGAGGTTCTTTAGAGAGATCCCTAACACGATAGAAAATGCGCTTTCTCAGTCTGAAGCCATGGTTCCGCAGCTTATCTACAGGCATAAGGCTAGGAACCTGGACCACCACGTGAGAGGTGAAGCCAAGGAGTCCTTCAAAGAGAGCCTGATAATCTACTTCGCATCCACCCTCGCCTTGTATTTGAGCTTTGGCATGGCTAACACGATCATGCCCATTTTCATCACACGCCACCTGGGAGCTCCCGGATTTGTAGCTGTTTTGGCTACTACTCTATTTGTCATCACCGCAACGTTCTCTTACGGATACATATCCAGGGAGATTAACTACATAACCCCCATTCGAGTGCAGTCGCTTGCGATCGCGTTGCGGGCAATCGCTTTCGTTTGCATAGGGTTAGTTGGCGTAATCATTCCGGGTGTTGGTGGCGTGGCTGTAGTCCTGGTACTTGTAGCGATCTCAGGTATATCAGCGGCTGCGTTAACGGTAGCTGGGACGATGCGGACCGCCCTGCTTGCGCCTGAGAGCAGACGTGGTGAGGCGATGGGGATACACACTTCGCTCACTCAGGCAGGCATCATCATCGGGTCGCTCTGCGGCGGCGCGCTTGCCCAGCAAATTGGCTTTGCACCAGTATTTGAAATAGCGGCGGTTTTATCCGTCGCAGCAATGGTAATGCTCTTAAAACTTTAGGAATAAACGGAGACTGTTATGATCAACACCGCCACGCTTTTTGGAAATATCACAATAGCAGACCAGCCAGTCAGGGCGGCCCGAAAGGGACTTGGATGGCATAAAGCCATTCATGACTTTTCGACTCATGTAAAGGCGCCACTCTTACCGAGGCTGCATTCGAACGTAGTGAGCCTGGCGAGCAAGGCGAACACAACCTTTGGCGGCGCTATGACAGCTTCCTCGTCGTTCGGGAAAGAAACGGCATCGAAGGCCAGGCGTAAGCTTCTCACGAAGTTCCCTATACCGGCGGAAATCAAATGGCACGAATCTCTTAGAATTCAGGCCATGGTCATACAGAGCAATCTTGAGGAGCTTGAATTCCGAATCGGCGCTACCGCGGCAATGGAGGTCCAGCAAGGTTCGATGTACCTTACCGGCAAGCGCTGGGTCCGCCAGCAGACGTCTCAGATGACGAACGGCCGCGCGGGCATCGATACGATGGCAGAAGTGCTTACACTAGCATTCAAATCGCTGGATATATCGTCACGTGTAGAAGTTACTGATGACGGCGTGAGCGTTACAAACACTGCATGCCCTCTGATGGAATATGCCAAGAAGCACAAGTTCGACAGCGCCAAAATCTGCAAGATTTTCTGCGGGGATGAGCAATCCTTTTTCAAGGGCGTCAGCTACAGCTATCCCCTGGTAACCAACTATCGTGCAACCCAGATGATGGGCAAGGGCGACTTGCGCTGCAAAAAGACTTTCAACGTGCGAGAAAGACAGCTTGCGCTTGGGATTTGATCAAATGACGGTTGCGGCGCGGCACACTTGTGCTGAATTTTTGATAGGCTTATCCTGTTAGCAAATTCACGTGTTTTGCTGCTGGAGGCGATATGGCAAAAATTGGCCGCTTGATCACTGCAATGGTGACACCGTTCGATGCGCAGGGGAAGGTAGACCTTCGCCAGGCTAAACGGCTTGCAATTGCCCTCGTAGATTCCGGCAGCGATGGCGTTGTAGTGTCGGGCTCGACGGGGGAAGCTCCGACTCTGACCACGGAAGAGAAGCTGGCACTGTTTACCGAGATTAAGGCCGCCGTGGGCAAAAAAGGTTCAGTTATAGCAGGCACCGGCAATTACTCCACCGAAGAAAGCGTTGAGCTTACGAAGCGGGCAGAGAAGACAGGCGTCGACGCGGTTCTATTGACGACTCCCTACTATAACAAGCCTACTCAGGAAGGTCTGTATCAGCACTTCTCAAATATCGCTAACAGCACGAAATTGCCTTGCATCCTATATAACATCCCAGGCCGCTCCGGTGTAGCGATATCTGGTGAGACAAGCGTCAGGTTGAGCCAGGTGCCGAACATCATCGGCACCAAGGACGCCGGATC
>SHYL01000033.1 GCA_009692825.1 Dehalococcoidia bacterium
CACCTGCGCATTCTTCACATACCATACGAGACTGTTGTCGGTGGCAAACTGGCCATTGGGCACCCGCGACTTGATTGAGCGTACGATCTGCTCAAAAGTAAGCGAGGATGAAGCTTCCTTCAAGCTTTCTATAAATTCTTTCTCAAGCGTTTTGTGATCATCTTTAAGCAATCTGGCTGCAGCCATGGTTTGAGATACCTTATCTAAATCTAAATATTTTTTAATTTATTAGGGAGGAGACCGTGCGGGATTTGGACTATTCGTCGCTTTCTGCTTTTGGTGTTACTACGTATTGCCCGCTATTGACGTCTACGGATACCCACACCACACGCTTATCGCTATTGTTACGCATCGCGTGAACCCTGTCCCTCGGGCATACCAGGAATTGACCTGCTCTTACCTTTTCCCATTTGCCGTTGCCCAAGAGGGCTTCCCCTTCGCCTTCAAGAAATACAAATATATGGGCGCTCTGCGGATGGCTGTGGGGCGACTGGAAAGTTTTGCCGGGCTCTATCCATTCTACAAATGCTGAAATATCCTGGTCTTTGTATGCGGACTGGACTGTGCGCTCGGCGAAGTCCTTTACAAAATCCTTTGCGGTATAGATGCGCTGTGAAGGCTGGGTGGACATGGAAACCTCCATTAGTTAAGAGCTTCGCAATAATCTATCATTCTGACTACGCTAGGTCAATGAAATTTATAACTCTTTGACTTCTACAGGCTATTAAAGCAAAATGAACTAGGCTAAAACGCGTGGCGGAGTCCGTATGACCAAACTCTATATCGGCATCAGTGTTCCTCAAATATTACTGGCAAATAAGCTGGATACGACATATCTTTCGGAATACGTTTCACTCATTGAATCTATCGGCTACGACAGCATGTGGGTTCAGGAACAGGTTATGGGCAAGCCCTTCACGCTGGACTCTATTGCTATGCTCTCATATCTTTCAGCCATATCTCATAAAGCCAGGATAGGCGTCGCGATTCTAGTTACGGCTCTCGCCAGTCCAGTCCATCTTGCGAAAAGCCTCGCTACTATCGACCAACTATCCAAGGGTAGACTTACGGTCGGCGTGGGCCTCGGCGGATACACAGGCTCGTATCCTGCGTTTGGAATCTCCGCTAAGACCAGAGTGAGCAGGTTTGAAGAAGGCATAAAGCTTATTAAGGAGTTATGGACAAAGGACGGCGTTAATTTCCAGGGCAAGTTCTGGCAGATGGAGAATGCCTCCGTTAATCCAAAACCCGTACAAAAGCCGTATCCTCCGCTCCTGTTTGGTGGAAGCTCTCCTCCCGCTTTAAAGAGAGCAGTAAAAATGGGCGATACGTGGATGGGAGCAGGCTCTACATCCACACAGTCATTTATTGAACAGACAAAACTCATCAAGCAATACCTTAGGGAAGAAGGCAAAACTTCCGCCGAGTTCCCCACATCAAAGCGCGTTTACATGGTTATCGATAAAGACCCTGCCGTCGCGACGCGTAAACTGCATGAATGGTCCGCGTATTACTACGGCAATCCAAACAGGGCCGGAGAAACTGCGATTGCGGGTACGGTACAACAATGCATAGATGGCTTAGGCCCAATCGTAGAGACAGGCGTTTCTGGTCTGCTCTTGAATCCGGTCGTAGATTTCAAAGAGCACGCTGAAATTCTATGGCGAGACGTGGTTCCAAAACTATGACAGGAGAAGTATGTTTAACAAAATAATCGCACCTCTCGACGAATCAGACCTCAGCGAGCAGGCGCTTTCCTACGCGAAAGAGATTGGCAAGCAGTTCAAATCGGAACTTGTGCTACTTCAGGCAGTGACGGCCGTTGCGATAACCATGACAGATCTCGGGAGCGGGATGGAGAGTCCCACGGCAACGGCTATGTCAATTGAAAGCGCTCGCAGCATAGGAGCGGCCAACTTCAAAGCGGCCACTGATTACCTGGATGCTAAGGTCAAACAAGTGAGCAGCGAGGGTGTTCGGGCATCCTCAAAGGTGATACTCGATACACCTGCTAAGGCAATACTGGACGTCTGCAAAACTGAGAACATCGAACTCATAGTCATGACCCCGCACGGCAGAAGCGGCCTGGGCAGAGCGATAATCGGCAGCGTCGCTGACCAGGTTATTTGACAGTCGGGTGTCCCAGTCATTGTCATCAGGCCGAAATCACACTAAAGAGAGTTTTACCAATGGACCAAGAATCTCAGATACAGGTATTCGGAGCGATGTGGTGTGTCGACTGCAGGCGTTCCAAGCGTTTCCTGGAAGAGCACGGCATCCCATTCAAATGGCATGACGTAAGTGTAGATGCCGTTGCTATGGCGCTTGTTCAGAAGGTGAATGGAGGCATGAAAAGCATTCCAACCATTCTCTTTTTGGATGGCTCAGTGCTTGTAGAACCTTCTGACCGTGAACTTGCTAAGAAGCTCGGGGTGACCGTCTGACATGTGGAGAAAAGACCTTGGCGCGAACAGGAAAACGCTCAGGGAAGGTTCCGGGAAAGACGTTGAGAAGGAACACTACGATGAAGTCCTGGGCAGCAGCGAATTTTATATTTATGTTTCGCCCAACAAAAAACCCAAGGGATATCTCGAATTAAAGAAGGATCTTGAGTCGCTTGGCGCCAAGGTAGAGTATCCCGTCATAACCGATAACAAACCTAGCCCAGGTCATCAGGTCATCAAAATTACCATGGACCATACAGTTATGCCTGACTCAATACTTCTGCGGAGCCATAAATGGGCTCACCACCTCAATTACCTCCACAGCTTCTTTCGGCCCTTGCACAAATTTTAAAGTTAACATAACGTCACTACTAGACTTGACATTTCCTATCTGAGTGCCATATGGTAATGGCAACTTAATAGGGGGTGTAATATGCGATCTCTGAGAATGCATATGTTGTTTGGTGGTTTACTGTTAGTCTCGCTTGTGCTAGTTGCTTGCGGCGGAGGCTCTTCCGCCATACCACCAACCGCGACGTCTTCAATTTCTGCTCCCATAGCTACAACTGCTCCAATCACAACACCTGGCAGAGGCTCCGCCGGGGCGGCAGCTGTACCAACTGCTCCCGCTACAGGCACTATTCTCGACAATGCAAGGATCCTCAAACCTGAGCTCGACAACGTTCGTTATGGCGGTACGCTTGTGCAGATCAGGAATGCTAACCCTGCGTTCCTCGATCCCAAGTACTTCGCCCAGATGGACGCAGAGGCTATGTTCTACGAGAAGCTTGCCGGATGGGAAGCCGACCCCAATACGGTGTTCAGCAGGCCCATTGGAGTCCTTGCGGAGAAGTGGACGATTTCCTCTGATCTTAAGACATACACCTTTGCCCTCCGCAAAGGCATAAAGTGGCACAACATAGCGCCAGTCAATGGCAGAGAACTTGTCGCAGATGATGTAGCTTTCAGTCTTAATCGCTATCGCGACAACGACTCTGATAAATACTTCAACTACAAGGCCGTTGAGTCAGTCGTGGCTCCAGATAAATATACCGTTGTCATAAAGCTTAAAGAGCCAGACGCCTGGGGTATTAACAACCTTTTCGGCACGACTGAATACACCGTAGCGCCCGAGGTTGTCGCTGAAGGTAACGGCCGAATCGGGACCAAAGGCATTGGCACCGGGCCATACATCCTCAAGGCGTATGCGCCTCGGCGTGGCTATTCGTTCGTACGCAACCCTGAGTACTGGGCGAAAGACGAGAAGGGTCAGCGATTGCCTTACACAGACGCTGTGGAGTCTCCGTTCATCTCTGATCCTGCGACTGTTATGGCGGGTTACCGTACAGGCCAGATCGATTTAGGCGGAAGCATAGGAGGCACAGACGCTCTCTTACAGCTAGCGAAATCTATTCCAGATATTCGCATAAGCAATATCGGCATCTCACAGGAATCCGGTCTCTCATTTAACGTGCTGAATGCTCCCTGGAACGATGTTCGCGTGCGCCGCGCCTGGAATATGTTGATGGATAAAGAAAAATACATCCGGTCTGTGTCCAGCACACCTTACTGGGAATACACCACGCCAATCCCATGGTCGCTGGTTTCCGATGAGCCGTTTACGTTTGACAAGCTCGGGCCATACTACAAATACAACCCTGCTGAAGCTAAGAAACTGCTTACCGAGGCAGGGTTCCCAGACGGGAAAATGACTCTGACTTCTAAGCTGGAGTTCTCTTCGAGCCCTGCTCATACTTTCAGATCAACGCTTTTCCAGCAGCTTTACAAAGAAAACGGTATCAATTTTGAAATAACACAGATGGATACGGCCACTTACTTCCAGAAATGGTATGAGAGGTCACATAAAGATATAAGCCTTAACTTTTCTAATCATGGCGACTGGTCTTTGAACTGGTACGCGAACAACAAGTATGAAAGGGACGCCACTCAGAATACTTCGCACATAGACGACCCAGAGATGCAGAAGCTGATAAAAGAGGTCAGGGTTGCTACAGACCCGGCTAAAATACGCCAATTCGCAAAAATCTTCTGGGACTTTGACACGCTTGGAAGTTACTACATCTACACACCGGTAGAGTTGACCTACGGGTTTACCGCACCCCGGGTCCGCAACTACGTCCCGCGCCGCGGCGATAACTTTACGTCTGCGCTCAAGCTACCCTGGCTGGCAGATGCGCCCAGGACTGCCCAGTAGCGGAGACAACTTTGTCGATAGCTTGTGCCAGAAAGGGCAAGCCGATTAATCGGCTTGCCCTTTCTTATTTCGTAGATCATGGTAGCGCATGCGGGATTTGTTCAGTATCGTGTTGCCTAGTGTTGCGTTGTCAATGGCTATAGCAATTCGTTCTTAAATCTTAGTGGTGTCCTGTTATGCCGTATTGTCAAATGATGGACAATGTCAGCGGGTTTGTCGGCAAAATGTCGGCAGCCTACGCCTAAGCTATGCTAGATTTACGAACGATGGTAGCGCATGCGGGATTCGAACCCGCGGTCTCTACCTTGAGAGGGTAGCGTCCTGGACCGCTAGACGAATGCGCCAAGTAGCGTGGTGGCTTCCAAGAGTCGTATTATACCGTTACACGTGGTTTATGTGTGGTAAACATACCTGACATGTGGACTTGATGGAAGCCCTGAGGCGCAGCATCGGGAATGCGAAGCAGCCCGGAGCGCCGAAACCCGGGAACATAAGTAAGCTGCGTGATCAGAAAGAGCAAACCACTCAAGCGTTGTAAGAATGGCTCGGGGACAAGGATTCGAACCTTGACAGTCAGATTCAGAGTCTGAAGTCCTACCGTTAGACGATCCCCGAACGGTCGGCGTATTAGCGATCAGATTATAGCAAAGGGCCTTCTAAAAACACGTCTGGGACCGATTAATCGGACCCAGATTAGTTATAAGTTGGATTCAGATGAAGCTAAATCAGCTGACTACCATTGCCATTGTAGTAAAGAGAACAAATTAGTTCTTCTTACTCTTATCAGGCCTCTCTTTATACATTCCATCCATTAAGGACTATGGGTCCACAGTATGTGCCGGTATTCGGATCGGCGACGAAAGTCACTGAGGCTGTGCCCCGTGCTCGAGAGTTATCTTCATCGTCACTCTCGGAGCCGTTGTTCTGGATATTCCATTTCACATTAGCTGTACTTGTATAGATACTGCTCAACAGATCAGCAGGGTTAGCGATTGGCAGAAATGCCCCGGATACAGTCCCATTGATGGAACCCTGCATCACCTCTTCAGGTCTCGCAATCTTTATCTTGCCCTTGATTTTTCCTTCAAACGTGTTAGCTACAAGATTGAATATTGATTCTTCGTGAGCGATAACCGCATTCACGCCGGCGCCCGCAAGTTCGGACCACGAGCTCTCGCTGATTGCGCCGCCAAGCTGCTCACCTTTTGCGTCAACAATAAGGCCTGGTGCCCTAGGAACAACCTTTATTGTTGGAAGGCCAACCAGACATAATGTAGCAGATATTGTAAATGGACTGGGTCCTTGTTTGGCCGCCACTGTTCGTGGCTGAGCCAAGGGAGTTAAAACGATGAACAATGCGGCAAAAGTAACGGAAATCCTGCTGCGAGAAGTACTTATAGACATAACGAATTACCATCCTTACGAAATTCGAAGGCCACTCGGACTAAGAAAAAGTACTATTTAAAGACAAGCCCGCGAAAATTACACCTGTGGGAAACGCAATATAAGGGAAATCTGGTTCTTTCACAAACATAAAAAGGTCAGAATATGACCTAAAAGTATCATTAGCTGTGTTGTTCACATAAAGTAAGGGCCCCCAATTATGGAGGCCCTTATTATCTTGCGAGTGGTTTATTGAGTTACTTTGGTTGTTTTGTTTACCTTGCCGGCGCCGAGTGGATTTGGCCTGCGGCGAAGGAATGGAGGAATCTCCAATGTGTTCGGGTCGATGTTGTCGATGGTAACGCTTCCAAGTTTCGAGTCCTGGGAGCTATAGGTGTTGCCTATGCCTGGGCTGTCGAAGCCAGTTGCGATAACTGTGATCTTGATGTCATTGTCCATCTTGAGATCTGTGACTGTGCCGAAGAATATCTGAGCATCTGGATCGACTGCTTCTGCAATGATCTCTGCCGCTGCATTAACCTCGGCGAGTGTCATGTCAGGTCCGCCTGTTACGTTGAACAGAACGCCCTTAGCGCCTTCTATGCTCACATCAAGAAGCGGGCTGCTCATCGCAGCTTTCGCCGCTTCAACTGCCCTGTTCTCGCCTGTGCCCCTGCCAACAGACATCATTGCTCTGCCAGCATTTGTCATAATGGCTCGAACGTCCGCGAAGTCGACATTGACTTCACCGGCAGTAACGATCAGGTCTGAAATCGCCTGTACACCCTGCTTCAGAACTTCGTCAGCGATCTTGAAAGCATGGTCCATGCTGGTTTTCTTATCGACTACTGCTAACAGTCTGTCGTTTGGAATGACTATGAGCGTGTCGACTTTGTCTCGCAGATGAAGAAGACCTTCTTCTGCCTGTCTCTTTCTGCGTGCGCCTTCAAATGTGAAAGGAGTGGTAACGATGGCGACGGTCAGTGCGCCACTCTTCTTCGCCAACTCAGCGATGACTGCTGCGGCACCAGTGCCGGTTCCACCGCCCATGCCTGCTGTGATGAAGGTCATGTCTGAACCTTTAAGCGCTTCGGAGATTTCGTTTACGCTCTCCTCAGCAGCTTTCTTACCGATCTCCGGGTTGCCGCCAGCGCCAAGACCTCTGGTAAGTTTGTCGCCGATACGAATGCGTATTGGTGCTTCCGTTTTCATGAGCGCCATCGCGTCTGTGTTCACGCAGATGAACTGCACGCCCTGAAGCTTATCTCTGTACATTCTGGAGACGGCATTGCAGCCACCTCCTCCTGCACCTATAACCTTAATTACTGCTGTACCTATGGGACCTGGAAGATTCCCTGCCTCGTTAGGCCTTGAATCGCCTGGGGATGATTGTAACGGCATCTATATGACTCCCTTCTGTAATTTAATTTTTAAGCGCCGACTCGCCCCTAAACTGGTAA
This sequence comes from Dehalococcoidia bacterium, assembly GCA_009692825.1. Lineage (GTDB taxonomy): Bacteria > Chloroflexota > Dehalococcoidia > SHYB01 > SHYL01 > SHYL01. The sequence continues at coordinate 7,503 of SHYL01000033.1, forward strand.
AACTTCTCGTATCCAACCCTTGAACCGTGTTGAAAAGCTGCCTTGACCGATGCTCAAACCGCGTCTTGCATCTCCAAAATCCGGATTTGTGAACCACATGATGGTTCCAATTGCGCTCGAATATGCTGGATCGTTAACCTGACGTCCGTTGACGTTGGCATGCGGTAAGCCAATCCTCGCCGGGATGTCCAGGTATGCGTGTGCCATGTCTGCTATGCCTGTTAGCTTGGAACTGCCCCCTGTCAGCACGATGCCGGCAGGCTGTTTTATTGACAGGCCCTCCTGCTCAACTACTCTGGCAATCATTGTGAAAAGCTCCTCCAGCCTGTCCCTGATGAGACCAGCCGCGAGCTTGCGCTTCACCTGAACCAATGCCGTCTCACCGTGCCGTCTAAGGCTGACCAGTTCGGTCTCCTCAACCAGCTTAGGAACGGCATGTCCGTGATTCTTTTTTAAGTCTTCAGCATCCGATAAACTGGCGCCTAGGCTAACTGCCAAGTCGTTGCTGATGTGATATCCGCCTACAGGTATTGAAAAGGATGTCGCAATCGAGCCGTTGATGAAAACCGCGACGTCCGTCGTATTCGAGCCGATATCCGCGAGGATAACGCCCTTATCGATTTCACCGCGTCTCAAAACCGCTACTCCACTGGCTATTGGTTTATAAACCAGAGCTGCCAGCCTGATCCTCGCGCCTTCTGCTGTGCGAGCCAGGGTTTTCAAGGTTGCCGAATCGCCAGTGACCATGTGAGTCTTTACTTCAACTTTGCTACCCTGCTCACCTATTGGAGGATTAGGGGCCCAGTGTCCGTCGACCGCATAGCTCGAAGGAATGATGTGGATGAATTCGGTTGAGCTAGGGATGCCAGCTGAACACGCTGCGTCTGTTGCCCTTGTAACATCCTGTCCGGTTATCTTTGAAAGACTATGCGGCAGGCTGTATGAACCTATGCTATTAAATGTGGAGATGCCAGGGCCGCTTACCCCAAAGTAAGCGTTGGTTACAGGTCCAGAAAGCTGCTGCTCCACCTGGTGCACTGCCAGCCTGAGTGAATCTGCTGCCAGCCGTGGATTGGTAAGGCTGCCGCGGTCAACTCCGCTGGACGTTGACATGCCTACTCCGACTAATTCAATCTCGCCTGCGGTCTTTTCAAAACCGCTTACGCATATAACCCTGCTGCTTCCCAGGTCTATCGCTGTGTAGAGTTTCGGCTCCATATTTACCCCCATTTTGTTTATACCCTTACTAGACTTAGTTCAATTTTTTAAAAGCTCAAGTTATTACTTATTGTTAATTACCCTTTGAATTTCACTATGCCGCTTGTGCTATACGCTCGGCAACACGGAGCTTTGCGCTCCGGCTTCTTGGATTAAGAGTCAACTCTTGCTCCGAAGGTGTTATAAAGTCAGGCTTGATAATTTTGAGTGCGGCCTTATGTCCACACCTGCATTCAGGCAGACCTGGCGGGCAGATACAGTTCCGCTGCTCAGTCTTCATAAATTGCTTTACGATTCTGTCTTCAAGACTGTGGTAGCTGATTACTGCCAGTCGCCCCTGGGGAGCGAGCAAATCAATAGCTTGTTTCAATGCGTCGCTAAGTTTTTGCAGCTCATCGTTGACTGCGATCCTTATAGCCTGGAACGTCTGTGTGGCAGGATGGATTCTTGCTCCGCGTCTCCCACCCTTGGCAATCGATACTACGGACGCAAGCTGAGCTGTTGTAGTTATTGGTCTTGCCCTGACAATCGCAGAAGCGATCCGGTTGCCTGCAGAGTCTTCCCCATACTTATATATGATGGCGGCCAGTTCTTTTTGTTCATATCTATTAATAATGTCGCTGGCTGAGATTTTCTGTGCGGGATCCATTCTCATGTCGAGAGGTCCTTCAGACTGGAAACTGAAGCCTCTTGATGCCTCGTCTAGCTGCATTGACGATACGCCAAGATCGAATAAAACGCCGGCAACTGGCGCAAACCCTGCGTCAGTTGCAACCTTCTTTAGCTCAGAAAAATCTGCTTTTACCAATTCGACCCTTTTCTCGTAACCCTTAACCGCTTCCTTATATATGTCGTTCACAGTAGAGTCTTTATCTATTGATAAGACTCTCACACTGGCGCCTGCCCTTAATATCGCGAGTGTATGCCCGCCAGCGCCTGCCGTGCAGTCCACATATCTACCGTCTGCGCGAACGTTAAGCCCTTGAATGGATTCGCTGACCATAACCGGTATGTGTTGCTGTCCAAAACCACTGACTGTTTCCTGTCTATCCATGCCATGTCAATCTTATTCATCATATCCATTAATTGGTCAGCGCAAAAATTAGTTGTCGAAAAGGTAGCATCAGACTCCGTACGTTTCAAGAGGGTATTTGACCATTTTTAGACCAATTTCAAAGATCTTAGGAACCCAAAGACCACTACTAAACAGCAAAAAATGACCCGATGCTATGATTATTGGCTAGCGGTACAGGCCAAATTCGGAGATTAAATCAGCATGATTAAAGTCGGTATTTTGACCATAAGTGACGGAGTTTCCTCCGGCCATCGTGAAGACACGAGTGGAGACGTGATACAGGAGATTGCTAAAGCTCAAGGCTGGACGGTGGCAAAACGCGCGGCCGTTCCTGACGAGCGTGCGCAGATAGTGACAATACTGAAGTCCTGGGCTGATACACTCAAACTGGACATGATTCTTACCACCGGTGGGACAGGCCTGGGTCCGCGCGATGTTACGCCTGAAGCTACCATATCTGTAGTGGATAGACCTGTGCCCGGCATAGCTGAATACATGCGAGCCGAGAGTACAAAGGCTACACCGTTCGGCATGCTGAGCAGAGGTATCGCAGGCGCTCGCAAAAAAAGCCTCATAGTAAATCTTCCAGGCAGCCCCAAGGCTGTCCGTGAGTGCCTGGACGCAGTTAAGCAGGTTCTTCCTCATGGAATAGAGTTGATGCGCGGCGATGTAGCACTGCATCTTGTTAAAGGCTCAGCCGTAATTACTAAAAAGTTAAACAATAAAAATATTTCCGTTAAGCCAAAAAAGACTTAATCTCTACCAATGAAAGTCCACATACTGACCCTCTTCCCTGCAATGTTCGAAGGACCGTTTTCTGAAAGCATGGTGAAACGCGCTCAAGAAAAAGGATTGCTTCAAATATCGTTGGTAAACATACGGGACTACGCTCACGATAAGCACCAGTTAACAGATGATTACGCTTACGGCGGAGGCGCTGGAATGGTGATGAAACCTGAGCCTGTGTTTGAGGCGATTGAATCTATCACCGGTCCGTCACTTAAGAACGCAGGTATTCCAATCGTGCTGACGACTCCGCAAGGACAGCGGCTGGACCAACCCCTAGTCAGAACGCTTGCGGCGAACGCCGAAGTTATTATTATTTGCGGGCATTACGAGGGTATGGACGACCGCATACGCGAAGGCTTGGCAACCCATGAGATAAGCATCGGCGACTATGTCCTGACAGGCGGGGAGCTGCCCGCTATGGTTTTGACAGATGCGATGGCGAGACTACAGCAAGGCGTACTGGGCTCTGAGCAATCGCTGCTCCAGGATAGCTTCAACGGTGGACTGCTTCAGTATCCCCAGTTCACCAGGCCGCCTGAATATAAGGGAATGAAAGTCCCTGACATACTGGTTTCAGGCAACCATGGGCAAATAGATAAGTGGAAACGGCAGCAATCTTTATTGCGGACTGCGCGCAACCGACCGAACATGCTCTCTAAAGCAACCCTTACTAAAGAGGACAAAGTTTTTCTAAAAGCTCAGGGCATTAATCCTGATTAGATTCACTGCCGCTTGAGCCGTTACCACCCCTGGATTCTTTTTGGAGAGTCACATGCCTGAACGGCTCACGTCCGGTGCTCTGCGACTGCAGATTATATTTCTCAGCGATCTGGTGCTGAAGCCTTCTTATATATGAGGACTGGGGCGTAAGCTCAATCAATTCCTGCTCTCCCGACTTCACTTTGTCTGCTGCATGCTCGGCTTCCTGCATTGCGACATCCATCGGATTCGATGATGAACGTCTCTCTTTTATGATTCCGGCGATGTTCATAATCGCTTGCTCTATCTGGGTGGGACTGTTCTTCCGTAGTACGACGATTGGCACTGATGATGTCTCGGAATTACGCACAATCTGGGGCTTGTTTCTGTAATAAGCCTTTGTGGTCAGAAGAACGTCGGCATTGCGGATGTCGTTCACTATTTCCAGGGGGAGGTTGTTGCTCCTGACTATCTGTTCCAGCTTGCTCTTTGTTAATCCGAATGCATACACTCGCTTGCTCTTTCCGGGAGCCGCAGCGGCATGGCGTCTTTCTTGATGTTGCTGCTGATGTTGTGAATGCTGCTGCGAATGAGATTGGGACACGTGAGGCTGTTGAGAAGGTATTATTCCCTGCCTCGCCCATCCGCCTGGCAGTGGTGTTGCGGGTTCCGAGCTCTGCGCCTGTTTTTCGACATGTACTTTCCCGTTCTCATCGAGCCAGCGTACTTCCGGCATGGCCAGATCTCCCCTGAGGAGTGCGTCTACCGTATCAGAAACGTTTGGATGGACCGCCACCCTGTCGAAGCTTTGAATCTCAACGACCACGTTAAATGTTGGCGGAGCCTTGCGTTCGAGGATGCTCTTCTGCGTTCCGCGTCTCCTGGCTTCCTCATCGCCCAGCGTAACGCTCTGGATGCCGCCTATCAGGTCGGAGAGGGTAGGGTTCATGACCAGGTTATTGAGCGCGTTACCGTGGGCGGTGGCAACCAGCTGTACACCGCGCTCGGCTATCGTCCTGGATGCGGCCGCTTCGAGCTCGGTGCCTATTTCATCGATGATGATTACCTCCGGCATGTGGTTCTCTACTGCTTCTATCATGACCGCGTGCTGAAGTGAAGGGGATGGCACTTGCATCCTGCGTGAATGCCCGATGCCCGGATGAGGTATGTCGCCATCGCCGGCTATTTCGTTTGACGTATCCACGATTACTACTCGCTTGTGCATTTCGTCCGCGATGACCCTGGCGACTTCGCGCAGCATTGTGGTTTTGCCCACGCCGGGACGGCCGAGGAGCAAGATACTCTGGTCTGATTCAACCAGATCTTTAATGATGGATATTGTTCCATGGACAGCGCGGCCCACACGACACGTCAAACCCACTATATTGCCGGAGCGGTTTCGTATCGCGCTTATGCGGTGGAGCGTTCTGGGAATGCCCGCCCTGTTGTCTCCGCCGAATGCCCCAACCCGGGAAACTACATAGTCGAGGTCGCTCTGGGAAACCTCGCTTTTGCTCAAAACAATCTCTTCATTCCGATATCTGGCTTCGGGAAGACGCCCGAGGTCCAGCACTATCTCAAGTAGATCTGAGATATTTCGCTTGTCCTTAATCACGTGCGTTAGGTGGGACGGGAGCGCCTCAAGTAATGTATCGAGATCATCCGTGATACGGTTGTTGGCGACGAACGGTATTTCTCTTATATTTTCGTTCAATTAGGCTCCTACTGGTACAGCATTAGTCTCTTTAACGGAAACAGCTACGGGTCTGAGCATGGAGACCATCCTGGGTCCGGCCTTGAAACCGGCGTTCTCCAGCGATGTTGCTAGTGCAGTCGAATATTCCGGGACAAGGGTGCTTATATGCGCACCGGCTCCTACCTTAGAGAGCGCAAAATCTACAAGTTTTTTGCTGATATCCGGGTTCTGGGATGGCGAAGTGATTTCCATGAATGCGCTGGTTGAGCTTGCGCATAATCTTATCCATCCCTTCACTTCATTTTCTGATTCTATGAGATATTCATTTGAGCCGTTTTCGTCATGCAGATGCTCTCTACAGTCCAGCCAGTCTTGCATAGTGATGCCTTCCGCAACACGTGCCTGGGGCGGCACGCAGGTGTGGTACATGCGATAAATCGCGTGCGAGTCGCTGTCTACTTTTTGCCGTAGACCCTCAGTTGCTTCTGGTTCCAATGACTTTTGTGGCACGGTATAAGTGTAGAGTACCTCTGTCTGATAAGGCTTGAAATCACTGTTTTCCGCAACTCTCATTAGACGGCTGGAGTCGTCCAAACGAAGGAAAAGTTTTGTAGCCTCCATTGAGCCTGCCAATTCACCGAGCCGCTGCAGGAGTTCCAGACAAGAGTCGTCACACTCCC
>SHYL01000034.1 GCA_009692825.1 Dehalococcoidia bacterium
CTTCTGGCGAGAGGCAAACCTTAGCTGGATCTTGCCCCAGTACCATGCCATGCTTACCTGGTCGAAACTAGTTCCGAACTTGGCGCGCAGCAATGGCCCCCATACGACTTCGTATACCTTCTTGCCGGCATGGCTGCTTATCCAGTCCTTGGCCGTAACGGACTCATACTTGCGCCAGTCTTTTTGGTGCTGCAGATAGAGAAGTGTGAGTCCCATTCGAAAGCGGTCGATGAACGGAAGCGGTGAAAACTTCAACAGGTCGCGGGGCGTAACAAACGGATAAATCTTGCCATCGTACAGGAATCCTGCTTTGGACTCGATCCACTTCAACTTTGGTCCCAGGCCAATCTCGTTTATCAGGTGAACGATATCAACATCGCTGGTGAAGAGGTGATGATAGCCTCGCTCGAGCCTTCCGCCGCCAATGTCGAACGTGGAGGCCTGCCCGCCTACAAACGGGGCGCGTTCAAATACCGCGACCTTGTGGCCCTTCTTTGTTAGTTCATAAGCGGCGGCCAGGCCGAGAGCACCCGCCCCGATGACTCCTATATTCAATTTTTTGGAGGCTCCCCCGAGACTGGAACAGGCTCTCCAATGCCCATATGTTTAGATATGGAACGAAAAGAGATATTCCTGGTCCAGAGGAAATATAGGCCGGCTACAACGACCGGGATTATGAGCACAGCGTGCACTACTACAGCAAATGCTGTGGCCGCGGCATGACTGATCCCGAAATGTACAATCGTCTCTCTGGTGGCGAACTCAAATGGTCCAACGCCTCCTGCTGAAGATGGGACTGCAGTCAGCAGGTTTGCGGCTGCGACTGCCAGCAGGATACCGATAACCATCTGGTTATCGAAAGAGAATCCGAACGCCAGGGCCATGATGTAAAAGATCGACGATTCTGTAGCCCACGTAAGTATAGAAAAGAGAAGGGCCCTTGCGATGTGAGAAGGATTCTTGATTGATCTGAGGCCGATCAGGAATTCGCCTATCAGGACATAAATTTTCTCACGAAGCTTTAGAGGCAACGGCCGGAAAAGCATTCTGAGAAGTGCTGCTGCAGTTGTTTCCGATACCATCATCAGCCCTAGCCCTGCCAGGCATATCGCCATGGAGATCGCCATCAACATGATGGTCGTTTCAAGCCACGGAGGCACTGAAACAAAAAGAGATATAAAGAATGCCACAGCTGCGAGGACAATCGCATCGAGAAGTCGCTCCATAGCTATCGTCGCAAAAGCGCCGCTCTTGCTGATCTTCTCGTTGTCTCCTATGAGGTATGCCCTGAAAAGCTCGCCAAGGCGGACAGGCAGTAGATTATTGACCATGAAGCCTATGACTACAGATGAATAGAGACGGTGTATAGGTACATTGCCTAGAGGCATCAGAAGATAGTGCCAGCGGGCGGATCGGAAGGCTACAGCTACAAAATATACAACGACCGCAGGGATGAGATACCAGTAGTTTGCCTGCTTGATCGCGGCAGAGAATTCGCTGAAATCTATAGTTCTAAGAAGGAAAAATAAGAAAACAGCGGTACTTAACGTCCCGATCCAGAAGCGCGGTTTCTTAAGCAACTTGTCTCCTTACGAATAACTACGAATAAGTATAGGGCTGGCACAAAGTACGGCCAATCGGCCATTCTTGAGTTGGGCATCATCACTGTAACCTCCTCCACTAGGGCAATGTTGTATACGTCCATACTTGACAACATAATTATCAAATCATACTGTCTAATTATGGCAAAAGAATATTACCAGATACTGGGCGTACCCAAAACCGCCACTGAGAAGGACATCAAGCAGGCATACCGTCGGCTTGCCAGACAGTTCCACCCAGACGTGAACCCAGGCAAGGACGCCAACGAAAAGTTCAAGTCCATCAACGAGGCATACGAGGTCCTATCCGATCCAGAGACCCGCAAGAAGTACGACACCTATGGCGAGAACTGGAAGCACGCGGACCAATTTACACAGGCGCAGGGCCAGGATGGTTTTGGTCTCGATCCGACCGGTCGAGCGGGCCGTGGCGGCGGTAACCGTGTGCATGTACAGTACGGCAACATGGGCGATGATTTTGATTCCATCTTGGAAGACATGATGGGCTCCCGTGGTCAGGGCCAGGGCTACGGCAGACGCGGCGCTTCCAGGAGGCAGGTCTCAGAGCAGCCCGTAACAGTAACGCTTGATCAGGCGTACGCCGGCACCACGCTTACCATGGATCTGATCCGAACGCTGACCTGTGAAGTCTGCCGCGGCACCGGATACTTACAAAAAGGTGTGTGCCCAACTTGCAGAGGCGCAGGATACGTTCAGAGCCCGCGTAAGATAGAAGTAAAGATACCTGTAGGCGTCGATAACGGCTCGCGTGTGCGGGTGTCCGCCGCCGGAGATGAAGAGATTTACCTGGTTATCTCAGTGCTGCCTCACCAGAAGTTTGAGCGCAAGGCAGACGACCTCTATGTAGACCTCCCTGTTAAGCTCACGGATGCGGTGCTCGGGGCAGAAATAAAAGTCCCCACGCTTAAGGGTGAGGTGCTCCTGAAGATTCCGCCTGAGACCCAGAACGCCAGCACGATCAGGCTCGCCGGCCAGGGAATGTCAAAGCTGGGCACTGCCAGCCGCGGAGATCTGTACGCCAGAGTGAAAGTTACTCTGCCGACAGGGCTGTCAGATAAAGATAAAAAGCTCTTTGAGGAACTCAGACACTCGAGAAAGGACCCCTAAATGGTTACGAAGGGTACAACCGAAGTATCCTCAGGATATTACATAAGCGTGGCAGCGAAAATGTCCGGACTGCACGTACAGACGCTCCGTTACTATGAAAAGGCTGGAATCGTAGAACCTAGCCGTTCAGAAGGAAACATAAGGCTATATTCAAATGAAGACATAGAAAGAATCAAGAGGGCCAAGACACTCATAAACAATCTCGGCGTTAACCTGGCTGGAGTGGACGTTATCATGCGCATGGCGGAAAGAATGTCACAGATGGAAGCGTTGATAAGGGATCTGGAAACTAAACCAACTAAGACAGCTGTGAAAACAAAATCATATACTGGTGGAGCCCGCAAGACCTCCGCTTTGAGAAAGAAGGCAGTAAGTGATTAGACCGGACAGATTTACAGAAACAGGCACAGGAAGCGATAAGCGCATCGCAAGAAGTGATGCGCAAGTACCAGCACATCCAGTGGGACGTTGAACATGTCATGATGAGCCTGCTTGAGCAGGCGAATGGGCTTACCGGCACTTTGCTTCAGCATATGAGTATTGATAACTATCGGTTGAAGGCATCTCTGGACCAGGCTCTTAACAAGTATCCGAAGGCTCAGTACGAGTCAACCCAGTTGTACGCTACGCCCAGGATACAGGCGATATCCCAGTTCTAAGCCAGACATGCACGGCAACAGCGGTTGCCAGCAACGTCATCGTTACTACTGCGGCAATGACCTCTTCAAGAAGCGAATTAATGCCTTTGAACATGGCCTCGGCATATATCATTCAGCTGCAATAATCACTCGGTAGTTTAAGGCTGCATTCTGGTCATCAGCTTCCATCCCGAGGACCTCACAATTAAGGTGGTCATTTCATTGATGGTTCTCAGCGTTTCAGTAACAGATTCTTCCGTTAGCTGGATAGGGTCCTTGTCAGATTTTCCGATTGAATTCTTAACTGTAAAAATAAAGGAAAGCTTTTCATCGATGCCACTACCAAGCGTGTTTACGGTCAATATGCCGTATTTGAATAACTGCTCTTTCCAGCCGTTCCAGTCGTTGATTTTCGCCAGCTCATCCGCTTTCGCCTTGAATTGTCCGCAAATATCGGCGAGGAAGCTATCAAACAAAGTGGCGGCGGATATGAACGCCAGCAGCTTTAAGTCGATTGATAACCACGATTCTGCAAAGGGGGTAAAAGGCGAAAGAGCAGTTTTTAGTAGAAGTACTTCTGAGTCGGTGAGATCTCTGACATCTTTGCCTTCTTTTACAACCAGCGTCCTGAGAAGGCTAACTGACATGGGTTCGGCATCGTTTTTATCGTCGGCTTTCCACTGGTCATCATCAAGACCTAGCTTCATTCGCAATGAATTATCCGCAAGTCTGGCTTCCCAGAAGACGGCTAACGCTGATATGGATGATGCGGGCGTTTGATAATGTGGCGTTCTAGCGTTCATTGTGTCTTTAATTTACAACTGCTTTCAAGTCAGGAACAACAGGTTTTCTTGCCAGCCAGAGCAGAACCATGGTCACCGCATACACGCCGCTCAGGCCGAGGAACAGCATGTCGTACGAACCCACAACATCGTAGAATATCGAAGCTATAAGCGGCCCAAAGCCCAGCCCTATCATTTGGAACGGCGTTAGCAGGCTGCTTATGCTCCCGTAAGAATTGCGACCGTAATATTGCGCAATCATCATCTGGATCAGAGACGATTCACCGCGCGCGCTGATACCGAAGAAGGCCGAAAATATGATTGCCTCACCTGTTGTATCAACGAACTGAAGGAAGACCATGCTGATAGCTGCTACCGCCATAGCTATCACCGCCATGTAGCGCTCCGAGAAATGCTCTACAAGCAGTCCCCACGCGCCGCTCGATACTGCTCCCGCAAGCGCAAAAACACTTAGTGCCAATGCTGCATGCTTTGTATCGAGCCCCTGGTCTGTGAAATAGGCTACCTGGTGAAAGCTAACCATTCCGTTTGCCATGACACCGATAGACGCAGATGCAATCAGAATCCACAAGGTAGGAGTGCCGACAGCCTGACGCAATGTCCAGCTGTATTCGGTGCTCGGCTTCCTTTTTGAGCCTGTATTAGCCCCATTGTCCGTAGTCGACGTGTCCCCGTCCGGCAAGAGGCCAATATCCTCTGGACGCCTGCGCAGGATAACTGCTGCCGGCACCACGACTATCGCAAGCATCGCTATGCCGAACAGTAAGAATACTGTGCGCCATCCCGGGCCGTCTATTATCAGCTGGGCGGCAAAAACCAGGACGGACCCACCTAGTGGAAGCGCCATCGAGACAAGTCCCAGCGCTCGGCCGCGTTTACGCCGAAACCAGTTTGTCGCTGCCGTCATTGCTACGACGCCTCCCAGGTTTATCGATGCCATGCTCCTGCCAAGGATGTACGCCAGGTAAAACATCCACAACGCAGAAAGTCCAGCCATTATGAAATAGGAGGCGGCCACAAGCAGAGCTCCAAGCGTCATCAGAACGCGCGGACCAAACCTGTCAGCTAGGCGGCCGAATACAGGCGAAAGAAGGCCTGCTACAACGGTGCCGGCGGTTAAACCTCCGGTCATAGCTGTCCTGGTCCAGCCCAGGTCCTCGGTTATTGGCTTAAGCATGACGCCCATGAAGAGCTGGGACGTGCCGGCGCCAAGAAAGCCGCCGACAACGATGACACCCATGATGTTCCAGCCGTAGAAATACCTGGAGGATTTAGCGGTCTTTATAGCTACAGTCACACTTCATCCGTTTCTTAATTTGTATAGAAATTAGGGAATAATCTTAACCCTTTTTGACGGCTTAATAGCAAGTCAGCGGAAAGTTGACATCTGATTAAGACAGGAATATTCTGCGCTTAAGTTCGTTTTGAACAGGAGGCCTCATGGCTATCTCTCTTTCTCATGGCGGCACCACTATTTTTTCATCCCCGACTAAGTCTAAGGACATTCTTGTCGGTACATTAAATGGCGTCATCACCCTCAGCCGCAGCGCGGACGGCACGGCAACCGAAATAACCCATAGGTCGCTTACCGATAAGCACATAAGCGCCATCATTCAGGCTGACGGCTTATTATTCGCGAGCGCGTTCAACAGTTCGATTTATGCCAGCAGGGATATGGGCAAAACCTGGGAGCAGAGAGATAAAGGTATGAATATACATAACGTATTCAGCCTGAGCAGCTACAAGTTAAATGGCAAGACTCGCCTATTTGCCGGCACAGAGCCTGCGAATCTTTTCGTCAGTGATGACCTAGGCATGAGCTGGAGCGTACGGCAGGGCCTGCGCGAAGTTCCGAGCGCAAAGGGATGGACCTTCCCTGCGCCACCGCACGTCGCGCACCTGAAGCACATCAACTTCAGCGTCGACGGGGGAAAGACCATCTATGCCAGCATCGAGCAGGGAGGCCTTCTGTACAGTAAGGATGGAGGCTACAAATGGGATGAGTTCAAAGGCTTTCATGATGATGTCCACCGTATAGAGATGCATACAACTAACCCAAAGATTATCTACATGTCCGGAGGCGGCGGTCTTTATAAAACGGTCGACGGAGGCACGAACTGGAAACACCTCACTGATGAATCGTCCCAGATAGGCGGCTATCCTGACCAGTTACTGGTACACCCACGTCATCCACAACTTCTGTTTACAGCATCAGCCGAGAGTAACCCTGGCACCTGGTTCAAATCACATTTCGCCAATTCCAGGATTTCAAGAAGTAAAAATGGCGGTGAGACCTGGAAGGCACTGCACGGTGGTCTGCCCAGCGGTATGCAGGGCAATGTAGAAGCGATGGCGCTCGAGGACTGGGGCGCTTCGTTTTCACTGTTAGCTGCGACCACTGCGGGAGAAATATTCTGCAGCGACGATGGTGGCGAAACTTGGGCCATTATCGCTAATGGCTTGCCTGCAGTATCCAAGGGTGACCACTACAAAACCTTAATTATTTCGGCTGCCAGGTAAGCCTACTTTGACGTTTGAATAAGGCTGCCACAATATACTTTTGCGCTATAATGGTTTAAGATTCCGCGTTAGATTGATATTGACATAATGCTAAAATCACTCTTGCTTTCTGCCCTTCTTGCATCGGTACTACTTACAGGATGCAATTCTGGTTCAGCAAACCCTACTCCGTCTGCTACACATAAGGGAACCCAAACCCCGTCCAATCAATCCCTATCTTTGATGCAGCCCGGGCTAGGGGAAGGCGTTTTTATCCTTCCCAACTTTCTGGTTAGGTTTCCTGTGTATGGAGTCCAAATCATCGCGCTCGGCCAGAACAACACTGATAAGCTGATAACTTCACCTGAGTATGTGACCGCAGATTTCTTCGACGCCAGAGGCCAGAAGATTGGCTCTGCTTTTGGTTTGCTTAACAACGTGCCGGCACGCTCAGTAAAGATATTCCTAATGGCCGGGACAGATCGGGTGACCAATTATTCTAAGGTAACCTTTCAGATCTTAGGGATCACAGACGGCAACCCCGACCAGGCGAAAATAAAGATTGGACCGCCTACCGTTTTCAATAACGTCAGCGGTACACATGTCCGCGTCACCATCGAGAACACCAGCGAAAATTCCAAGTCTATAGTTCTTATAGCTGGCTTCTTCGACGCAAACGAGAAGATCATTGGATCCGCTATTGGCGGACGACTCAATCTCGCGCCAGGAATGCATGAGCTAACGCTCGATAGTGAAGAAACCATTTCAGACTACAAATACGTCCAGGTTCAGCTCGACTCGCTTTGACATAACGTACTCCTTTATGGGCCATTTGGACTAATCCACTTCTCATGCTTCATCCGACCAAAAGAAGATGACACTTGCATCGTTATTGCGTTGTTACATCTGTTAGCATCACACATCAAATAGCCTGGGCCCAATAGAGATCAGAAGGGTGTACAAGTGACAGAGATTGTGCTTCAATTTATAAGCACTTTTCCAAAAGGACTTCCTGCCACTATGGCTGATAAAGCCGCGTCTCCGAGCAAAAACGGGCCGCAAATCCTCACTGAGCTCTTTGAAACCCACCACGATAAAGTGGTGAGGTATATATTTGCTCGCGTCGGCAACATGGCCCAGGCTGAAGATATGGCTGGCGATGTTTTCGCAAAAGCTGTAGAGGCCTTCGATAATTTCCAGTGGCGCAGCATCCCAATCGAAGCATGGATATTCAGGATCGCCCATAACATCGTTATCGATTACTACCGTAAGAATTCCAAGTCCCGAAACTTACCCCTTGAAGCCGCCGCCAACAAAATAGGCATGTCTACTCAGGAACAGGTGGACATAAACCTGGAAATCAAAGAGCTGGCCGGCGCGTTGGACGTTCTCACTGAACAGCAGAGAAATATCCTGGCCCTCAGGTTCGGAGCTGGAATGAGCTCAGAAGAAGTAGCTAAGGCTATGGGTAAAAAGGCTGGCGCGGTGAGAGAACTACAAAGCAGCGCAATCAAAAAATTAAGAGTCGCAATGGATAAACCATCCGAAAAACAGTCGAAGGCCACGTCAGAAGAAGGGATCTCACAGGCGTAGCTATGCCAAGCGATATTAAAGACATTCTCGATTTATGCCTAGTGCGTATCTCGAAAGGCGACTCGATTAATAAATGCCTGGCTGACTACTCGGGGCATGAGGAAGAACTTAAGCTTATGCTCATTTCTGCGGTACGACTGTATTCACTCCAGGACATCCGCCCATCTGCGACCGCGAAGGCTAGGGCACGCTTACGTTTGACTCAGGCGATCGCTGCCCGGAACGCTAAACCCCATGAGGCCCCGTGGGCATTCATTTTCGCAAGACCCATCGGACTCGCCATACTTGCGATTGCGCTTCTAACAAGCGTGGCAGGCGCTACTGTAGCTGCAGCGTCAGATAGTCTACCTGACGGGACGTTATATCCGGTTAAACGTTCTGCAGAGAGTGTCCACCTTGCATTTACTTTTGGCGACGTAGAGAAAGCAAAATTACATGCGTCATATGCCAACCGTCGGGCAAGGGAAATGGCTGTCATGGCATCAAAGCAGGACTTTAACGATATGGAAGGACTGCAAAACAACCTTGAGCAGCACCTTTTAGATGTTCAGAAGGTTGTGTCCATCGGCTCTGAAGGCGGAACAGCAAAAATGGAGACAATCGCTCCTGTCTTACCAGAGATTTCCAGCAACACCAGGGCAGTATCTATAGGTAGTTCGAATGCCCTCATGGACTTGCGTGTAAAGTTGGCTTCTCAGGGGATAACCAGCGTAACAAGGATCGAAGCTCTGATTCCGAATGCAACGCCTAAGCAACAAGTGCTGCTCAAAAATATGGTCAGCTTCATGCGGGAAACATACTCCGCTACATTGTCAGCGTCAGGGTCTGCAATACCGAAAGAGCTGCGCTCGCCTTAAACCGATTTAAGTTCTGTTGATTCCTTTGATATATCCTGCGCCTGTTTCTGATACATTTGAGGAATCACAACAGGGTTGTCCTTCAGCGGTTTTGGAGTCATAGACTCTTTCCTTTTTCTCAGGAACTCCAAAAGTATCTTAGTCCTCTCGTCAGCTATTTCTGAAGTCCTTACCTTGAAAACACCATGTACGATTAACCTATCTTCTTTTTGAAAGAGGCCGACCTCTACAAGTTCATGACCGACAGAGACTATGGACTCTTTCATATTCCTTACTTCCGCATCAACGTCTGCCGTATTCACATTTACCCAGGCAATAACCTCATCGATGATGTCCTCTCCGTATAGCAAAACAGCGCTGTCGATAATCATGCTATTCGTTACTTTTATCAGCCGGCCCGTCCTTATGCTGGGGAGGTGTTCGCCATCTCCTACCTCAGCTAAAGTCGTCCTTAAGGGACCGACAGATACTACGTCTCCCTTTATGTTGTGGCCGGACATTATTTTTATGCGGCGCCCGGGCTTCACATGTTTTACCCACCTGATAATGAAGCCTGCGATTATGCTTAAAACGAAATCCTTCAACACGACAGACACGCCCAACGTGCTGGAGACTACTAACAAAAGTGAAATTATCGAGACAGTGTTCAAATTAAATCCCTTAGTAAATTGATATATTCTAAACCCAATTCAAAACCCAGTCAATAAATGTGACTAATATTGATATAGAAAAACAGGCTAATATAAGCATGCTGGTTATGCCCTATATAGCCGTACGCTGATCTAATAAATGAGGAAATAAATGTATAACACGATTTTGGTACCGCTGGATGGCTCGAATGTAGCTGAGACTATTCTGCCTTACGTACGTGCACTTGCTGACAACCTGAAAACGCAAGTCGAACTTTTAGGGGTAGTTGAGCCTGTCATTGCAGGAATACATGACTATGTGTATTCAAAGCACCACATCTCAGTTGAAGATGCACTGCGTAAAGAAACTGAGACATATCTTAAAAAGGCAAGCGCTTACTTCGATGGTACGCGAGGCTCAGTATCAACGAAGATAGTAAACGGCTCAGCCGCGGAGAAGATAGTTGAAGAAGCTGGAGCAAACCCATTAACTCTTATCGCTATGTCCACACGGGGAAGGTCTGGGGTCGGAAGGTGGGCTATGGGCAGCGTCACTGACAAGGTCCTTCACACGACTGACAAACCAATATTTATAGTCAGAGGCAGCGAGGAAAAACCCGCAGCTGCCTCTGCCACGTTCAGAAATATACTCATACCATTGGACGGGTCCACCGTTGCTGAAGAAGCCCTGATAACTGCGATACAGGTAGCCAAAGCTACGAAGCTAAAGGTTACTCTACTAAGGATCACACCTCCGGCGGTGAGCTATTATCAGCTTTCTGAGTACCCGGCTATTAACTTCAGCCAGATCGCAAAAGAAGTCGATAAGGATGCCCAACAATATCTGGAAAATACCTCTCAAAAACTCAATAGGGAAGGCTTGTCAGTAGAAACTATCTTACTCCACGGCAATGCAGCTGCGGCAATCATAGATGAGGTAAAGAAGCTACCTGACAGTATGGTGATTATGACCACCCACGGCTTATCAGGGGTAAAACGTGCCATACTCGGCAGCGTTACTGACCGTGTTGTTACCGAGTCAGACAAGCCCGTGCTTGTCGTGACCGCGATGGGTTAAACGACTGACTAAACTAGGCGTACCTAATCTAAAGTAAACGACTCCAGGTATTCTGGAATTTTGACCGTCCAATGGTACTTGTTCTCTATCTTTTCCCTGAGGGAGCTAAGCGAATCCGGCTCTCCATGGACAAGAAAAGTAGTTTTGGGCGGCCTGTTGAACCCTGAAAGCCATCGCAGTGAGTCGTTGAAATCAGCGTGAGCTGATAGTTCGTCCGTCCACACAACTTTAGCGATCACCGGAACCTTCTCACCGTGAATAGTAATTTCTTTAGCCCCGGCCATCAACATGCGGCCTCTGGTGCCTGTGGGCTGGAAACCTACGAGAAGTACTGTGTTGTTGGGGTCTCCTATGCGGTTTTTGAGGTGATGCATTACACGCCCACCCTCTAACATACCGCTTGAGGAGATGATGATCATGGGTCCGGGCTTCTCGTTGAGCTCTTTTGATTCTTCGACCTTCCGAATCAACCGCGTCTGGCTGCTGATCAGAGGTCTTTTCTCAAGCACCTGAGTATTCAGGTTATGCTCATCCTTGTACTTTAGATAAACTTCTGTCGCATCAACAGCCATGGGGCTGTCCACGTAAACGGGCATGATTGGAATCTTCTTATCACTCTCCAGTTTCCTGAGGTAAAACAGCACTGATTGAGTTCTACCCACGGCGCTGCTCGGGATAATAAGCACGCCGCCCTTTTTGTGAGTTTCGTTTACAACAGATTCAAGCCTTAACTCAAAGCTGTTCGAGACATGCTCGCGGGCGCCGTATGTGGATTCCAGTGCCAGGTAATCCGCTTCGCTTACCAAGGAGGGTTCCTTTGTGATCTCCATCCCGTATCTTCCCAAGTCGCCGCTGAAAACGTACCTGTGTCTTGCGTGATTGTTCGTTACGCTGATATCCAGAATGGCTGAGCCTAAGATATGGCCGGCAGGGCGCATCGTTACTGATACCTGGTTATCCACTGAGTAGGGAGAGTTCATCTGGATGGAGTAAAGATTTTTCATTGAGTTATAGGCTTCATCCGATGTATACAAGGGAAGCGCCGGCTTATGCCTGGAGTAACCGTGCTTGTTGGCGTAATTCGCTCCCTCTTCCTGCAAGTAGCCCGAATCAGGCAAAATTATCTTCATAAGCTCGCCTGTGGCTTCGGAAGCATATACGGGACCCTTGTATCCAAGCTTCACAAGGCGGGGCAGGTAGCCTGAATGGTCCAGGTGAGCATGTGTGAGTATGACGGCGCTGATACGGTTTGCGGCTATCGACAGCGGTTGCCAATTCTGCTGCTCCAATCTGTCAGCACCCTGGAACAACCCACAATCTATGAGGTAGTTCCGGTCATTAGCAGTTAAGAGAAATTTGGAGCCTGTCACAGTGCCTGCCGCGCCGAGGAACTGAAGTTTAACTAATCCGCTAGGTTTATTTGGCATTTGAAGCGTCAATAACAGAATGCATCATTCACCAATCATAGCAGACGGATAGCAAATAATATGCGGCCTCGCTTTCGGAATAAGAAGTACGGGAGTTCCGCGCTTGTCTGCCTGACGGTCAGCGGCATCAGGGGCACGCTTGAGGTTCCGCCGGGCTTCAGACGGTATCATGAATTTAGTATGGCACTAACGCCGCATGTCGATGACCTAGTACATCAAAACAATCTGGGATTGCCAGCTAAAACACGAATCCTTTGCTATACTAACCAATGGTAAACTTCAACAGGTAGAGAGGAACAACGTGGCCTACATAATCACCTCTTCATGCATGGACGTCCTAGACACCGCCTGCGTGGAAGTCTGCCCCGTAGATTGCATCCACTATGATAAGGGCACAGACCGAATACTATATATAGACCCGGACGAATGCATTGACTGCGCCGCATGCGAACCGGTCTGCCCGGTTACGGCAATCTTTGAACACGATAGTGTTCCATCAAACGAAAAAGAATATATCCAGTTGAACGCCCTATGGTTCAAGGATAAGCTCGCCGCCCGTAAGCAGGTTGACTCGCTGAGGGCTCCCGGAACCCCCCCTGCTCAGCCACCTCATAAATAGCATCATTTTTGCCAATAAAAGAGGGGCCTGTAAATCGGCCCCTCTTTTATTTTGTTCTAGTGGACTATTTAAAGCTCAGTGGTGATGCCTTAGCGAACCTATTACGTTAACCGGCAGCGTTGTTAACCGCGACTGGCCCTCAACTTCCGGCGCTTACAGTGGTCTGCTCCAGACTGACGCACCGATCAACCCCGGCAACTCCGGCGGCCCATTGGTAAACACCAACGGTGAAGTCATCGGAATCGACAGCATGATTGAA
>SHYL01000035.1 GCA_009692825.1 Dehalococcoidia bacterium
CTGGCGACGCATCAGCAGGATACAGAGCGGGCAAACGATGATAATCGCGGAGATGCCAAGGATGGTCCACGCATGCCGCCATCCAAAGGCAGTTATGAGCAACTGAGTTACCGGCAAAAGGAACATTGGTCCAACTGCGTTACCCAGGCTGGAGTATGACATGGCGCGGCCGCGAAACCTCAAGAACCACTTGGCGATCGGGACGTTAGTAAGAAGTTGAGCCGGTGTACCAAGACCAAAGAGACCCATGACCCCGAATAAAACGACTACCTGCCACGGGTGGGCAGCGTATCCAATGCCGACCATTGCAAGACCGGCTATCGCGATGGAGAGGGGCAGGAGGTACCTTGCTCCGTACCTATCGAGGAGCTTGCCAACTATTGGACTGGTAAAAGCTCCTGTGGTCTGGCGTGTAGTCTGCGCCCAACCGAACATCGCTCTTCCAATGCCTATGTCATTGCCCATAGGCTTTACGAACAGGCCAAGATTCACCGTACCCATGGCAGAGCCTGCTCCGTTAGCTACAGCCATGACGAGCACGATGACCCAGCCGTAAAAGAGCTTCCCTTTTTTCTTTTCAGTTTTCAGTTTGAGGATATTCAGCATCCTGCACACAAGAAAATCAAAAGCGTGGAGGGAATGTTAGCAGGTTTGAGTCCGAAATTTGATAGCTGCTCTATCTGATGGAAGCGTAATTACACGAAGTATTTATATAGAAGGCTGCCAGCCCGCTCAGTTGTGCTTTCTGGGATGCTATCGCCCACAAAATGCTTGGTCAGATCCTTAAACAAGCCCCGGTTATCCGCTAATTCTTTGGATTCTTCTGCAAGTGCGTTGTAGGTCAATGTCAGCAGGTCTTCTTCGATGGCACCGAAGCCACGCTTGAACCCAAGCAAACCTTCCTGGTGACTGCTGCTCCTGCCAAGGCCCAACAGTTTTGCGCCTCTTTGTGAACCGAATTTGTTCATAATATAGTAAGTAATAGTTCATCTGATCGTAATTGTCCCGTTAGGTCTGATTGTGTCAAAAGTCGTATATTGTTTATAATTGTCGAAATATTTATGAGTAGTTAAGGAGATAGTTATGGTTACAACTCCACTGACTCCACGGGTTAATACGGCCAAAGGCCTTGTAGACAGGACAATTTTCTCCAACCAGGAGATTTACCAACAGGAATTAGAGCAGGTTTTTGGGCGCTGCTGGATGTGGCTTGGGCATGAAAGCCAGATCCCGAATAACAATGATTTTACCGCTACATATATCGGTGAGGACCCCATCCTTCTTACAAGAGATTCCAAAGG
The DNA here is from genome assembly GCA_009692825.1 of Dehalococcoidia bacterium. Taxonomy (GTDB): domain Bacteria; phylum Chloroflexota; class Dehalococcoidia; order SHYB01; family SHYL01; genus SHYL01. Next base: position 1,302 of record SHYL01000035.1, read on the forward strand.
AAAGCTTCACGCCTTCCTGAATATGTGCAGACACAGAGGCAACAGAATCTGCAGAGCAGACGAAGGAAACGCCCCCTCATTCATGTGCACGTACCACGGTTGGACATTCGCGACTGATGGAAAACTAGTCGGTGTGCCCGGATATAAAGAGGCCTACTTCGAAGAGTTGGACCGTTCACAATGGGGACTGGTAGAAACAGCGCACATAGGCTCATACAAAGGCCTGGTATTCGGCACATGGGACAAAAATGCGCCAACGCTTGAGGACTACTTAGGCGACTCTGCATGGTACCTGGACCTGCTGGTGGACCGACGTGAAGGCGGCTCCGAGCTTATCGGCGGCGTTCACAGGTGGGTCATGGACTTCAACTGGAAATTCGGCTCAGACAACTTCGGCGGCGACAATTATCACGTGCCGATATCTCACGGCTCGATAGGCCTTGCCGGAATGAACAGGAATCCACGCGGAGCTGGCATGGCTGAGCAGGGCAAGGACAGGTTTACGGTCTATGCCGGCAACGGTCACTGCATAACCAGCGGCGGGTCCACAGCTGCGGTAAATCCTCAAATGCTGAACTCTGCGCCACAGGCAGGCCAGGAAGGCAATGAGTACCTGCGCTCCTACCCGGATGAGCTGAAAGCACGACTCGGAGAGGTCCGAGCACGCCAGCAAGCGCTGGGAATCGGAACTATTTTCCCGAACTTCACCTGGCACAGCAGCCCGACGGTAAGGATATGGCACCCACGCGGACCTTTTAAGACAGAGATCTGGTCATACTGCCTCGTGGACAAAAAGGCACCTGCGGAAATCAAGAACATCATGAAGCGCAATTACATCATGAGGTTCGGCCCCGCGGGAACGATGGAACAGGACGACGCCAATAACTGGTCCCAGAGCACAACTATCGGTAAGAGCCCGAGAGCCCAAAAAGTGCAGCTGAACATGCAGATGGGTATCGGTCATGAATTCACCAACGAGACTCACCCCGGCGTCCTGGGTCACGCGGTCAGCGAAACAAACTGGCGCGGCTTTTACGGCTGGTACGCGAAAATGATGGACGCACCAAGCTGGGGCAGCGTGAAGCTGGACCCAAAAACAACCAACAAATGGTAATCCGCTAACTTAAACTCTTTATCAGAGGCCTCAGCAATGGGACCTCTTCTGCATGTCATGGGTAATGAGGAGAAATTTAGAGAAGTACTCGTAAATTTAGTAGAGAACGCCATCAAATTCACAAGCCGCGGTGAGATAAGGGTCAGCACTAATGTAACTGGGAATGAGGTAGATATCAGCGTGAGAGACACGGGGGAAGGCATAGCTTGAAGAACACCTACCGCACATATTTGAAAGGTTTTATAAAGTAGAGCGCTCCTGGAGCGACGGTGGAACAGGCCTTGGCCTGGCTATAGCGAAGCATATAGTTCAACTTCATGATGGCGAGATATCAGTTCAAAGCATTGAAGGCCATGGAAGCACTTTCACTTTTACTATCCCAATCGGCTTCCCATCCCAGTTAAAGCACTCTTAACACTTCTTTAAACGTCCTTTAACATTCCAATAAATAGCCTTATAACTATGTACCTTAATTTCTTTCTTGAAAGGAGATTCAAAATGGTAACCGGGAGTGTCAGGACAAGAAAACCAAAATTAGTAGAAGTGAAGCATGGCCAAAAGATTCGATATTCAGTCATAAGCTGGGTATTAAAGGCGCTGCGTCTGGAAGACCTATCTCCCACATGTACCCGCTGCTGGACGCACGTGGAGCTTAAAGCGATCAGGTATTGAGCCCTACAGATGATTACGTCGTCAGAGGGATCCGATACTGGGAGTGCTCACTCTGCGAAGATAGAACAAAACGACCCTATACATATTTTAAGAATATCCCCACAGGGGATCTCTTTAGACTAAATCACTGAAGAAAGGTATCAGGAATTGAAAAAAAGCACCCATATATCCAAAATAGCAATTCTCATAGCTGCTCTAACAGTGTCATCCATTGCATTTACAGCATGCAGCAGCGATGAGCCGACACCCACCGCAACCAACGTTCCAGCCACTGCCACTTCGGCACCCGTACCAACCAGCACCCGGGTTCCTGCGGTAACCACTACGACTACACCTGCAACCGCCACGCCAACAAGAGCGCCTTCAACCGCAACCCCAGTACCGACAATCGTAAGCACAGCCCCATGCCCAACCAAAGGTGTAACGGAGATGACCGGCGCAGGAGCTACATTCCCATTCCCCCTCTATTCAAAGATGTTAAATGAATACAACAAGCTCTGCAGCGTAAAGGTCAATTACCAGTCGATCGGGTCCGGCGGCGGTATCGCCCAGGTGCAGGCCCAGACTGTGGACTTCGGCGGCTCAGACGCCATCATGTCCGCCACTCAAAAGACTCAGGCTAAAGGCGGCGCGGTGCTCCATATACCATTGGTAGCTGGAGCAGAAGCTATCATCTTTAATCTGCCAGGCATTGAGCGCAGCCAGATGAAGATGACTTCAGAAATTCTTGCGAACATCTACCTTAAGAACATAAAGAAGTGGAATGACCCTGCCATCATTGCGCTAAACCCCGGGTTAACCCTCCCAAACACAGACATAGCTGTTGTTCACCGCTCTGACGGCTCAGGCACAACCTTTATCTTCACAAGCTACCTTTCACAGGTCAGCACGGAATGGAAAGATAAAGTGGGAGCAGCCACCTCAGTACGCTGGCCTGGAGACATAGGCGGACAGGGCAATGAAGGCGTGGCCAACCAGGTTAAACAGATACCTGGAGCTATCGGGTATGTTGAGCTTGCATACGCCAAGCAAAACAACCTCAAATGGACACAGCTACAGAACAAGTCCGGCAAATTCCTGGATCCCAGCATAGAGGGAGCAGCTGCCGCTGCAGATGTGGCAAGCCTTCCTGACAACATGGAAGTCGTCATCACGAATAGCGACAATCCAAACGCTTACCCAATATCAGGATTCACCTGGCTTCTGATCTATGAGAACCAGACCCACGAGGCAAAGGCAGACGCAGTTGCGAGAATGGCATGGTGGATGCTCCACAGCGGCCAGCAATACGCAACGCCTCTCGACTATGCCCCGCTGCAAGGCGCCGCCATAGCGAAGGCAGAAGCACTCCTGAAACGCATAACAATCAACGGGCAGCCTGTTCTAAAATAGCTGCCGCCTGCTTCCCCGCGGTTCCGTACTACTTCCGGAGTCGCGGGGAAGCTTCCGCCTTCTCAACGAACTCACAAACCTATAAAATGTGGCAGGGAGGAATACCATAGCTACTTCACCGCTTCCCGCCCAAAAAACCAAACTCTCTGACCACCCTGCTTCTGCAAACTGGGGCGACAGGATTTTTTACAACCTTGTGCGGCTATCCGCTCTATTTGTAATAATTCTTTCCAGCCTGCTAGTGATAGAGCTATTCCATGGATCATGGGAAGCCATAAATAAGTTTGGAATAGGCTTCATCTGGGGAACTACCTGGGACCCAGTCAAAGAGGAATTTGGAACACTACCCACAATAATCGGAACTCTCGTTAAGTCCTTACTGGCGCTGATAATCGCGGTGCCCATAAGCATAGGGGCGGCAGTCTATATCGCTATTTTCGCTCCGAAATGGCTTCGCGGGCCTCTTTCTTACCTTGTCGAATCTCTCGCAGCAATCCCAAGCGTAATATTCGGACTCTGGGGTCTGTTTGTGCTTGTTCCGATAGTCAGGGTGATCCAGATCTGGCTCAAGGGACATTTCGGCTGGTTCCCACTGTTTTCCGGACCTGCAGTTTATGGAGTGGGTGTACTGGCCGCCGGAATAATCCTCGCTATCATGATCACTCCGATAATAACAGCGATATCCAGAGACATAATCCGTTCGGTGCCAAAATCGCAAATGGAAGGTATGCTAGCGCTAGGGGCCACGCGATGGGAAGCGATACGCAAGGCCATACTGCCATATTGCCGTGTTGGCCTGGCCGGCGCTGTAATCCTAGGCCTAGGTAGAGCTCTTGGAGAGACGATGGCTGTAACGATGGTAGGCGGCAACGCCTTTGCACTTATAACGTCTTTGTTTGACCCAGTCCACAGCATGGCAAGCCAGATAGCAAGTGAGTTCAGTGAAGCGACGTACAGCCTATATATTTCATCATTGATATATGTTGGATTGGTTCTTTTTGGAATCACAATCATCATAAATATACTTGCCCAGATACTGATATGGAAAATCTCAAATGGCAAAGTCGGGATAATAGAGTAATGGCCACAGCCACTCAATCAAAACTACATGTCACTGACTTGCATTTCAGACGACGAAAGATAGCTGATAGACTCGCATTCATAGCATTGAGCGCGTGCGCTGGAATCACTGTGTTTATGCTGTTGATTATTCTCAGCTACATTTTCTACAAAGGCGCCACGCAGATCGACTGGAATTTTCTGACAGCGTTACCAAAGCCTGCGGGAGAACCAGGCGGCGGCATAAGAAACGCTCTCATTGGTAGTGTAATAATTGTGGCACTCGCTTCTCTGATGGCGATGCCAATCGGGATAGGTACAGCAATATTTCTTAATGAGTTCCCAAGCTTCTGGGTGGGACGAGCGATAAGATTTCTGGCTGACGTCCTTACAGCGGTACCATCGATTGTTGTAGGCCTGGCGGTATACACCCTTGTGGTCAGGCCGATGGGCAGCTTCTCAGGCTTCTCCGGATCCGTAGCATACGCATTCATAATGATCCCGATCATCATAATCACGGCTCAGGAAGCGCTGCGACTAGTGCCTTCGAACTTAAGGGAGGCTTCTCTAGCGCTTGGTGTTCCAAGATGGCGCACAATACTCATGATAGTTTTGCCGGTATCTTCACGCGCTTTGCTAACCGGCCTCATACTTGCAGTTGCAAGGGCATTAGGAGAGACAGCTCCAATGCTCTTTACATCATTTGGTAACGCTTTTGGGAATGTAAATATCTCAAAGCCTACGGCTACAGTGCCTGTAGTCATCTATCGTTATGCAACGGGACCGTACGACGACTGGCATTCACAAGCGTGGGCAGCGGCTTTCATCCTTGTTGGTGTTATCCTGCTTGCCAGCATAATCACAAGGTTTGTAATACGGAGCAAGTTTGATGAATAAACGCGATGATCAAGTCAACAACGAAGGAACCGCTACAGAAGAAAGGTCCTTGCCGCACCGCAGGGTACATCTGCATTCAGAACACCAGCAGCAAGGTGAACAAAAACCAGCTGATATGCCGATATCCATATCAATACAGGGATTAAATGCATATTACGGAAAATTCCGGGCCGTAAAAAATATCACTCTGGATATCAAGGCAAAGCAGGTAACTTCAGTGATCGGACCTTCCGGCTGCGGAAAATCCACTATGCTTCGATGCTTGAACAGGATGCATGAGGAAACCCAAAACGGCCGAACGGACGGGAAGGTTCTGTTAGACGATGAAGATATTTATGATAAAAGGGTAGACCCTGTAGCGGTCAGAAGAAAAATAGGAATGGTGTTCCAGAAACCAAACCCATTCCCTACTATGTCGGTCTTCGACAATGTAGTCGCCGGATTCAAGCTAAACCGGTTCTGGGTAAATAAATCAGAACTTGCAGACAGGGTTGAGCTGGCACTTAAACAAGCATCGCTCTGGGATGAAGTAAAGGACAAACTAAACCAGTCAGGCATGGCATTATCCGGAGGCCAGCAGCAAAGGCTGTGCATCGCACGCACGCTAGCAGTGGAGCCCGAAGTCGTGCTTATGGACGAACCGTGCAGCGCGCTCGACCCGGTAGCGACACTAAAGATAGAGGACTTGATAAGACAGCTGACAAGCAAATACACGATAGTGATCGTGACCCACAACATGCAGCAAGCGGCACGCGTGTCCGATTGGACTACATTCCTATTAATGGGCGATGACCGTGCTGGCGAGCTTATCGAATACGGGGAAACCAAGCAATTGTTTACCAACCCCAAAGATGAGCGTACTGAGGCGTATATAACAGGGCGGTTTGGATAAAAGGGAGAAGAAAGTATGCCAAGAGTAGATTATGACCGTGAATTAAGATCGCTTCAGGATGACCTGCTCATGCTTGGAAGCATGGTTGAAAAAGCTATCACTAAAGCTGTAGACGCGCTTAAACGCAGAGATATAGAAACGTCCAAGCAAGTCATAAACGAGGACGATGCTATAGACGACCTGAGATTTAAGCTTGAAGACAAGTGTGTAGAAATCATTGCTACGCAGCAGCCGATCGCGAAAGACCTGCGCGTCGTCTTCTCGATACTGCATATGGCAGTTGAGCTGGAGCGAATGGGCGATTACGCAGAGGGCATCGCAAAAATCAGCATAATGATAGGCCAGGAGCCACCCCTAAAGCCTCTCATAGACATCCCGATTATGGCCGACAAAGCTGTTGCACTATTGAGGCGCAGCCTCAACGCATTCTTGAACAGAGACGTTGAAGAGGCAAAACGAATATGCAAGGATGACGATGATGTCGATAACATCTACGACCAGGTCTATCGAGAGTTGCTCCTGTTCATGATTCAGGACCCAAAGACCATCCAGCGGGCCACTTACCTTTTATGGGTTGCCCACGACCTGGAGAGAACTGCTGATAGGGCTACCAATATTGCCGAGCGTGTCGTTTATATGGTCACAGGGAAAATGGCTGAAACCAACTCCAAATACATGGCATGATGCTCAAAGCCTACGCGTCTGAATTCATAGGAACGTTCGCGCTGGTATTCGCCGGCACAGGCGCAATCATGGTGGATGAGATTTCGTCCGGGCAGGTGACGCACATTGGAGTAGCGCTTACGTTTGGTCTCATCGTAATGGCCGTGATATACGCTCTTGGCCATATCTCGGGAGCTCACATCAATCCTGCGGTCACAATCGCGTTTGCCTTTGCAAAGCATTTCCCATGGAATAATGTCCCGGTCTACTGCCTATTCCAGGTAGCGGGAGCAATTTGCGCAAGCTTAGTATTAAAAGCCACCTTGGGATCGCATGCTAACCTCGGCGCTACTCTCCCATCCGGGTCAGCTGGCCAATCATTCGTGTGGGAAATAATACTTACCTTCTTTTTGATGTTCGTGGTCATGTCAGTGGCAACAGACGTCAGAGCTGTAGGCCATGCAGCGGCGATAGCCATAGGGTCTACGGTTGCGCTGGAAGCCATTTTCGCCGGCCCCATAACGGGTGCGTCTATGAACCCGGCCAGATCATTCGGGCCATCGCTGGTAGGCTGGACATGGGATAGCCAGTGGGTCTACTGGATCGCGCCAACTATCGGGGCTGCGGCAGCCGCATTCACTTACCGATGGCTTGCAGGTCAGCATATGAAAGTCTCCGCCGATGAAAGAGACAGGATTAAGGAGAGGGTATGAAAAAGGTTCTTTTCATATGCGTCCATAATTCGGGACGAAGCCAAATGGCAGCCGAGTTCATGAAAGAACTGAGTAAGGGCACGATATATTCAGTATCGGCGGGCACTATCCCTGATGAAAAAGTGAACCCCGTAGTAGCCAAGGTTATGCTTGAAAAGGGAATCGACGTTTCTAGAAACAATCCAAAGCTTCTAACGCAGGATATGATCGATGGACCAAGCGTGTCCCGCAGTCTTTGTCCCCAGCGAGGACTGGTGACTGGACGACCCTAAGGGAAAACCGATCGAAACGGTACGCAAAATCAGAGACAAGATCGAGATTAAAGTTAAGGCTTTGTTTACGACAATCAAGGCTGACACTGAACCTAAGGTCTAGTAGTTTCCAAGCTCATTCCTTGCGTTTGATTTTGACTGGTGCTAGAGTATTCCCAAGTGCAATTCAGGCATGAAATCCCATTTTTAAGTTCTCTATAATCCATCCCTATATCTAAAGAATTCAGGAGAGAGGTTCAACCAATGGAGCGCCCACAGTTTAAAACTTTACGCAGGGCATACGGTTTTGACGAAGTTGCCCTGGTTCCGGGCGAAATCACAATCAATCCTGAACAGACCAGGGTAGAGTTAAACGTAGGCAATGTGACAATAAAGACCCCTATCCTGGCAGCAGCACTGGATGCGGTTGCTTCGCCTGAGTTCTCTATCCATATGCACAAACAGGGCGGCATCGCCGTAATGAACCTGGAAGGAATCCAGACACGATATACAAATCCAGAAGACGCTCTACACGAAATTGTTACCGCCCCACCTGATAAAGCCGCAGCAGTCATCCAAAAGGTTTATTCTGCCCCCATACAGCCGAATCTTGTAGCTGAGAGGGTACGACAGGTTAAGGCCGCCGGAGCTCTTTGCGCAGTGTCAAGCACACCCGCTATGACGAAGAAATTCGCTCCAGCAGCCGTAGAGGCCGGTGCGGACATATACGTTGTACAGTCAACGGTCACGACAGCCAGACACGTCTCCAAGAGTGAAAAAGGGCTAGTCTTTTCAGATCTTATCAAGAGCATCAAAGCCCCTGTAATGGTCGGCAACTGTGTCACTTTCTCAACAGCTCTTGAGCTTATGGAAACAGGTATCGCAGGCTTGCTCGTTGGCGTTGGCCCCGGAGCCATCTGTACTTCACGCGAAGTGCTTGGAATTGGCGTACCGCAGGTTACAGCGACTATGGACTGTGCAGCAGCAAGGGAAGAATTTTACAGGCGCACAGGTAAATACGTTCCCATCATCACTGATGGCGGAATCCGCACTGGCGGAGACGTATGCAAGTCTTTCGCTTGCGGCGCTGACGGCATCATGCTGGGCTCATCGCTCGCTCAGTCAAACGAGGCACCAGGCAAAGGCTACAGCTGGGGCATGGCCGCTCCGAATCCTGTACTGCCGAGAGGCACACGCATCAAAGTAGGAACTGTCGGTACACTCCAAAAGATACTCTTTGGCCCAACATCAAAGAGCGACGGTACTGAGAATTTCATGGGCGCCCTGCACATAGCGATGGGCATGTGCGGCGCATTTACTATCAAGGATATGCACAAGGTCGAAGTAATGATCGCTCCTGCTATTAAGACTGAAGGCAAGCACTACCAGATGCTGGGATCGATCTAAAATCGACTGCTCAGCAAAAGCTTGCTACCTAAAGCAACAACGCCATGGATGAGCCGCTCAAGGTAGACCTTCGGGCTGACGCCGTATTTATCGATTGGAAAGACGGTCACAAGAGCCGCTACCCTGGCTTTTACTTACGCACCAACTGCAACTGCGCCGCTTGCGTAGATGAGATGAGCGGAAGGCGCCGGCTCGATCCAAGAACAGTCCCCGACGATGTACAAGCTGCCGCCTACCTTGAAGTTGGACGTTACGCTTACGGGTTCCTGTTCAGCGATATGCACGACACCGGGATCTATCCATTCGAGCGGCTGCGGGAGCTATGCCCATGCGCGGAATGCAAAGGAAAACGGACTTAACACATCGCACTGTGCTATATTTAAACCAATTGAATAGCTAATTGGCCTACGACGCTTGGATCAGTAAAATGACCGAGACGGCAGCGGCAATCTTAAAGCCCTTCCACTCGGAAGGGTTTTCTTTTTGACCACCGAACAGGCTAATACAATGAATGAAGAGATACTTATTAAAGGAGAGCCAGATGCCCGAAAAATCGCCATTTGAAATGACACAAGAAGACCGCAGCGTACTACACGCCAGCGTTGCAGGGATATTGAACGCCAGCAAAACGGCCGGAGAAGGCGCTAAGGGGGCTGCCAAATCACTTGGGGCTAAAGCGAAGAGCCCGATTGAAATAGTTACACGGGAAGAGCAGAAAGTGCTCCAAAAGGTAAGACGGGTCATGGACTCATCTATAGACGGAGTCTCCAGTCTTAAGCTTTCAACAGACGACATGAGCTTACTGGAAGGAACGTTCAGAAAGCATGCTGAACTTCTGGAAAAGGAAGGGAAAGTTGCTTCTGCAACCGCAAAGAAAACCATGGATAAGGCAAAGCAAGTTGAAAGTTCCCTGGTTGAACCTCTGCGCCAGTCATTCAGCAAGCATGCTCCGCATTTGAATGGCACCAGTACAGCTTCTGCTTTCTCAGCGCACATGAAAAATCTTTATTCATCCATAAAGAATCTAAGAGAAAGCGTAGAAGTGGAAGTACGATTTAAAAAACGGTGAAATTAATGAGAACGATGCTCAAAAGCAAAATCCATAGAGCCAGCGTAACCGATGCCAATATCGATTATGAAGGCAGCATAACCTTAGACAAAAAGCTTATGAAGGCAGCCGATATCTTTCCATACGAGCGCGTCTTAATACTGGACGTGAATAACGGCGCGAGGCTGGAAACATATGCCATAGAAGGACCTGGAGGGAAGGGCGACGTAATAATCAACGGAGCCGCAGCGAGATTGGTCCACAAAGGCGACAAGATCATAATCATGACATTCTCGCCAATGGTGGAAAGCCAGGCAATCGCTCATCACCCCAAACTGGTTTACGTGACCGAACAAAATGCGATAGCCATGACAAAGTGAAAGATAGACCATGCGGATAACCATTAACCAAGTCGCGGAATTAAAGCGCAAGCATGAAAAGTTTCCAATGCTTACCGTCTACGATTATTCTACCGCAAGACTTGTCGATGAAGCGGGCATACCGTTAATCCTGGTCGGCGACAGCCTGGGTATGGTACTGCTGGGGTATGAGACAACACTTTCTGTAACCATGGAAGACATGCTGCACCACGTCAAAGCGGTGGCCAGGGGCTCCAAACACGCCATGGTGATAGCGGACATGCCATTCATGTCTTACCAGACCGGCATATCCGACGCCATGAAAAACGCCGGCAGGTTTTTGCAGGAGGCAGGAGCACAGGCGGTAAAAGTTGAGGGTGGAGAACGGACTGCGGAGACAGTGAAAAAGCTGGTCGATGACGGGATACCCGTTATGGGACACATCGGATTAACACCGCAATCTATCAATCAACTTAGCGGTTATAAGGTGCAGGGCAAAACTTCAGCAGCCGCTGCCCAACTCATCAACGATGCAAAATGCCTGGAAGACGCAGGCGCATTTTCCATCGTTTTGGAAAGCATACCTTTACAGCTCGCAAAACGAATCACTGAAAACGCCGGCGTGCCAACCATAGGTATCGGTGCTGGAATCCACTGCGACGGACAGGTCCTTGTTATCAACGATATGCTGGGAATGTTTTCTGATATACATCCTAAATTTGTAAAGCAGTATGCCCATCTTTCAGAAAATATAAGTGAAGCTCTCAATCGATTTTCCAATGAAGTAAAAAATGGAATCTTCCCGGAAGAAAAACACTCCACATCGGTCGATCTGGAGTCTTAAAAGTAAGAGAAAACAAATAACCCCCGAATTTGTCGGGGGTTATTTGAGTAATCCAAATAAGTAGAACTACTTCTTCTTGCCGCCCTTTTTGACTCCGCCTTTCTTTCCGCCTTTCATTTATATCACCTCCTTCCAATTAACAAACTTGAGGTTAATGAATATTAACAATTCGAATAATAATATGATAATT
>SHYL01000036.1 GCA_009692825.1 Dehalococcoidia bacterium
TATCTCCTACTGTTGCGGAATAATCGGGCGTATTGTACCACGCCTAGCGGTATATTCGCAGACCCGCTTTTGCGATGATACAATTGCTCCCGAGCCTCCGTAGCTCAGTGGATAGAGCGACGGTTTCCTAAACCGCAGGTCGTGCGTTCAAGTCGCACCGGGGGCACCACCCTGATTACTTCTTCTCCACAGGCTGCACAAACTCGATTTCGTAGCCATCCGGGTCTTTGACCGCGAACTCTCTCATCCCGTAAGGCTGGTCTGCAGGCTTCTCATGCAGTGGTATGTTTAACTTGTTCAGGTGCTCCCAGTGCTCGTCGACGTCTTTCACGACAAAGTGGAACGCTGTCCCGGCACCCCTGTCAACGCCAGCAGGCACTCGCTGGATATCTCCGTCGGCGTGCAGCATAAGCTGAATCTGGTTTATCTTGAAACCTGCCATTGTGCCCTGCTGAAAACTTGGCTCGAGCTCCAGGATATTGCGATAGAAATTAACTGAGCGATTTAAATCAGATACGAAGAGAAAAACTGAGTGCATTCCTGTGACGTTCATTGGATCCACCTCCGTTGGAATCATGATACATCAGCTGTTCATTTCATTTATCTTGATCTTTGCTTGGCCAACCAGACGGGCATGCTATAAAGCCATCCCCCTTTCCATCCGAAAGGAGCGTCCATCAGCGCTTCCGGTTCCATGCCGCAAAGAAGATTGTCCAGTGCCCATTTTGTTGCAGAATGCCAGATCATCACAACACGGTTGCCGTCCATAATGCATGATATGGCTTTGAGCAAGCTCTCGACCCGTTGAGTGGCCTGAAAGTAGCTTTCTCCATGCGGGTAAGGGTTGTGGATGTGTTGTTTCCGTTCAACGTCCAGCCTGAAGACAGGCATGCCGTTGAGCGCGCCGTAATTGCATTCGCGCAAACGCCAGTCGTGGGATATAGGTTTGATATTTACAGGGAACGCTACGTCAGTTGTCTCGATGGCTCGGCCCAGGTCAGACGTGAATATGGATTCTATTTTGTCGTCGCGTCTCCGCTGCCCAAGGTCTGATGCTAGGCGCCTGCCTTTTTCTGAAAGCGTGCCAGTAAGCCAGCCGGTAGCTACCCCCTCCCCGTTCGTTATCGACTGTTAAAGAAGTCTCAAAAACAATCTGAACGCCGATACTTATAACCTTCTAACTGAAGTATCTTGTCATTCTGTACAGGTCCAAATCTAGCTTATGCGGCTTGCCATTCAGTGCCTCATCTAGGCTCACCGGCACAACATTTCCATTTCGGTAGGCAACCAACATTCCAAACGTGCCGTTTTTTATAAGTTCTACCGCCATATTCCCCATGCAGGTCGCAACCACCCGGTCAAATGCTGAAGGTGAGCCGCCTCTTTGAAGATGGCCTAGGATTGTTACCCTGGTCTCGTATCCGGTAAGTGCTTCCAGTTCAGGGGCCAGCGCATGTGCAATGCCTCCGAGCTTGATGTAGCCCATCTTGTCGACCACAGTTTCCGGCATTGTTTTTAGCCCTTTTGGTTTGGCACCCTCCGCTATTGCCACGATGCTGAAGGTCTTTCCACGTCTGTGGCGCTCGCGAAGTGCTTCCGCTATGTCTTCCACCCCCATCTCCACTTCAGGCACGATAATGACGTCAGCGCCTCCTGCCAGCCCACCTAGGGTAGCCAGCCAGCCTGCGTCCCGCCCCATGACCTCGACAATGATTACCCTATGGTGGGATTCTGCCGTAGTGCGCAAATTATCTAGAGCATTCATCACAATGTTGGTAGCTGTGTCGAATCCTATGCAGTAATCGGTACCGGCTATGTCGTTGTCTATCGTTTTTGGTATTCCTACCGTTTTTATGCCGAGCTTGGAAATTCTCAGGGCTGTCATCAGGGTTCCGTCTCCGCCAATGACGACTAAGGAATCAAGTCCGAGTCTTTTGATGTTATCGAGTACTTTCTGAGGTCCGTCCTCATAGTCAAAAGGGTCGTTGCGTGATGTGCCCAGGATAGTGCCGCCGCGAGGCAAAATTCCAGAAATGGCTTCTAGGGTTAGCGGAATGGTCAGAGCATCTTCCATCATTCCAAGCCATCCGTTTTTGATTCCAACGGGCTCATATCCTTCTGAAAAGGCGCGTTTGGTTATCGCACGTATCGCGGTATTAAGACCGGGTACATCGCCTCCGCCAGTCATAACTCCAATTTTCATCCCGTTTATTACTCCTGTAAAAGAAAGAAACTAGATAAATTCTAGCTCTCACGGCATCGTATGGGATAATGCAGACGTGAAATTCCAACAAAAAAATCAGATTCAGGGCAAGCCTAAAGTTTTGGCGTTAGACGCTGCTAAAAATACCGGCGGCTGGGAGGCTGAAATGGCTTTGAGAATCTGTAATGTGATGCGCCGCCAGCAGGTAGACGTAGATGGACCGATTGCCGTAGATAATAGATCTCACGTAGTAGATGCGCTGACAAAATCAGATGCTAACTGCCTCTTTGTTATGGGCGCTGATAAATCTATACAGGGATTGCATACGGAAATGGGGGCCAAGTACAGGGATAGATCGAAGGTAATAGCGGTTTATATAACTAACTATACAGGCATAGATATGGGTAGCATTTCATTTGCGGCCGCCATGTTAGTCTCAACCACGGGACTTACTCAAAAGGAGGCTGTTTTATTCTATCCTGAATTTTTTTCAGAGCTTACCAATCATTCTGAAGATGGTATTAGCATGCCGATGGTGAGGTTCTGCTATGCGAAGGCGAATAGATTTGCTCCGGGCAAAGTGGAGCTTAAGGTTAGCTGAAATTCACGGGTCGGAGCAATCGCGTATGTAGCCGCAGTTGGGGCACCTTAGTTTGCAGTGGACACCAACCATGGTTGCCCCGCAGATGTCGCACTTTACTGGCTCTGGAGGTTTTTCGCTCATTATTCAAATATATTCGCTCAGTCCTTTTTAAGCAAGAATCAACTTGCTGGTTGAATCTCTGGTAACCTGAACATATGGCGATTGCTCTCAGAACCGCTTTAATCGTTCCAAGAACGTGGTCACCAGGTCAGCTGTGTTCAAAAATCGTGTAATCCAGCTTTCTCTTCAAGTTATTAGGGAAATGGGTGATGATGACGCTTTTCATATGGCCGCCAGCTCAGCACGCTAATTCGCATCTTTCTTGCGTCTCTCGAGTTCTGCAAGGGCGACCATAAGCAGGCCAATGGATAGGATGAGGACAACTTCCGTTCCTCTCGTAGTGGTGGTGCCGTTAGAGCTGATGGTACTGGCATAGCTATCGGCATACTCGCCGAACGCCGGGTCTAGAGAGCTGGACGGAAGGATCTACGATGAAAATACAAATGGTATTCAGGCGATACCGGTCATTGCAACGGTCAGCAAACCACCTTTGAGCTTGAATATTAAGGTAGCATAAAAAATAATCAGCAAGAATTCCGCTTCGTGCACCACATGCATCTCAAAGTAAGAGATAGATGTCAGGTGTTTGCGTACAGATGGAAAGTAGTTGGCTTAATGTGCGATAGCATGTGAAACAAGCGCAAAGGTAATGATACTCGCGTGCCATTTACGGTATTTCGGTTCCGCAAGAAATTTGCCGATGTTGTTAGCTAACCCCGCCAGATATTTTTTCATTAGTTGTCATTCTATGGGAATGATAATGTCATATTCAATAAATCTATATCAAAGAATAGTTACGGATTTGTAACCGATTAGGATGTATGGCTAATGGGGCGTGATGCAACTGTGACTTAGGTCTTTACCCAGGTTGCCATGGAACCTGCACCAACCGAGTAAGGGGAAAGCCGGCTGTGAATATCTATCACATAGACGTGATTATTCCCATGTTTCCCGTTGCTCCCGTATTTTCTTGACTCGGCATGGCCTGTAAAGGCCAGATAGCGGCTGTTACTGGACCATGGTGAGTGAGATTGTGCGTACTGATCAAAGAAAGCTATAACAGTTGAAAGCTCTGATGAAGGAACGAAGTCAGTCAGCTTGAATACCTTCTCATTCTTTACGTCGATTATCTTCCACGTTGCCTTCTGCGTTGACGGGTCATATCCGATAAAAGCTATTTTTTCCCCGTCAGGCGCCCAGAAGAAGGCGAGGAGAGGCTCGTCCACAAACGTCTTTACTTCTATATCGTTAACTTTCAGCAGCTTTAAGGTTACATAATATTGAGCTGCTGGCGGACCCTTTTCGGTAAATGCCACATATTCCTGGCTTGGTGATGAAACGAGGACTGTTTCACCCCTGCGTATGGGAGCTACGGGTTGGCCGTTATCTCCGTTTTCGTCTGCAAGGTATATCGCGCTGCCGCCTCTATATGGCGCTCTGGCAACATATACACTCTTTGTGCCATTCAGTGCCCATGCGAAGCACCTGAATGCGATTGACCGGTGCCTTAGCTCTTTTGGCTCTTTGCCTGCCGCTATGTCGGCGAGATACATGGTTTCGCCGACGTGCAGTAACATTCGATTGCTGTTGCCTGACCAAAGGCTAAAAATCGGCGACCCGCTGATTATCTCTTTGGGCGGCTCATTTTTTATGTTGCTGACATGCAGCGTCAGTCCTCTGAGCTCATCCTGTCCTACAAACGCAAGGCTTTTGCTGTCTGGCGACCAGCACATGTAATGTGGTACGCCCGCAGCAACGAATGGGGCGTCTCCTGAAGGGTTTTCGTGAATTTTTTTGGTCAGCCCTGACTTGAGATCAAAAGTATGAAGCTCAGCTTTGATATCGGTTGGGCTTTGTAGTGTTACCTTTGATGCAGCAAGGCTCGATCCGTCAAGGGAGGCCGTTGGCCAGGAATAAAACACCGGCTCCGGCTGGCCTTTAGGCCTGCGCAGACTGCTTATCGCCCATCCGTTGCCATCATTAGTCAGGTTGCGGCCGTCGGTGCCGTCAGCGGCAACGCTGAAGATATTCCCGTCATTACTTACGAAGACGATTCTATCCAACGTGTCCCCTCAGCGCTATCTATCGCCGATAATCGCTATGGCTTCAACTTCAATCAGGAATGCGGGTGCAGCGAGAGCTGACACTATAAGCAGAGTACTTGTAGGTGGATTGCTCGGCCAAATTTCGGCTCTTATAGGACTCCATATGGGAAAATTCTCAGGTTTGGTCAAATATGTAGTAGTTTTTACAACGTCTAATAAGCTTCCGCCTATGCTCTTAAGGGCCGCCTCCAGGTTCTTGTAGACCTGCCTTGCTTGAGCCTTGACGTCATTTTCGCCGACAACTTTTCCAGACGGGTCAGACGCAATCTGGCCTGCTATAAAGACCATATTGCCGCTCTTGACAACCTGTGTGTATCTGCCGCTTGTAGATGAAAGCGTTTCAGGGTTAAGGTACTGGCGCGCCATTGGCACTCCCTCCGACATAGATATTTGACTCCCCACATGTTATCACCGAGCCATCTTTACTGTGATGTTGACAGCACCAGGGATTATTTGATAGATTGTTAGTAACAACCCACCCCAGGGGGGTGCGGTCTGGAGGCAAGAATGCTAACCGATGTAAAAAAAGACGTCCTTAAGAGATTACATTTCATACAGGGACACCTGGAAGGCGTTACGCGTATGGTCGAAGAGGACAAGTACTGCGTTGATGTCCTGAAGCAGACGTTTGCGGTGCGACGGGCTATCCAGAAGCTGGAGGCGCAGATGCTGGACGGACACCTTAGAAGCTGCGTTGTAGAAGGCATGAAGAGTGGAAATAGCGAACATGTTGTAAGTGAGCTTGTCGAGCTTTACAACCTGTCAGAAAAGAATTAGCGATGGTAGCTGAAAAAAAGATTATTACTCTCCTGATCAAGGGAATGACCTGCGCGTCATGTGTAGCTCACGTTGAAGAAGCCCTGGGTGAAGTGGAAGGTGTTTCCAACGCCAACGTAAACCTCGCCACAGAGAAAGCAACGGTTGAGATAATCCCGGGGCTGGACATTAGCAAGATCAAATTTGCAGTAGAGGACGCAGGCTACGGCATAGGCCTTGAGAAGGCCACATACGCCGTATCCGGCATGACCTGCGCTGCATGTGTGGCCACCGTAGAGGGTGCTCTGAAACCGGTGCCCGGCATCATAAGCGCAAGCGTAAACCTCGCGTCTGAAAAAGCCACTGTAGAGTTCGTGCCCGGCGTGACTGATTTTGCTCAAATGCGAGCAGCCGTCAGGGACTCTGGCTATGACATCAGGACGCTTGATACAGCTGATTCTATCGACAAGGAAGACAAGGAACGTGCTGCTGAAGCACGCCATTTACTTATAAAGACTACCGTTAGTGTTAGCGTTGCGGCTTTGCTGATGGGACTGATGTTATCGCCGCTTGCGTCAGGCTCCTTTGCACGCTGGCTCAACTTCATAATGCTTGGCCTTGCGACCCCCGTTCAGTTCTGGGCCGGCCGGCAATTCTACTCAGCCGCCTGGGGAGCCTTGAAGCACCGGACTACGAATATGAATACGCTGATAGCAGTGGGCACTTCCGTTGCATATTTCTATAGCGTCGTGGCGACCGTGTTCTATACCAGTTCATTCTTTGCTCAGACGCACAAGTTTCACGTGCATACGCTGTTTGAGCATTCGACTGGGACGTATTTTGATACTTCAACTGCAATCATCGGTCTTATTTTGCTGGGCAGATACCTGGAGGCTCGTGCCAAAGGCCGTGCGTCCAGAGCAATAAAAGATTTAATAGGTTTGCGCCCTAAAACAGCCCGGATATTGCGCAACGGCCTGGAAATCGAAACCCCAACAGACGAAGTTATGCCTGGCGACATTGTTGTAATAAGACCCGGAGAAAAGATGCCGGTCGACGGCGTGATTCTGGAGGGGCGTACGTCAGTCGATGAGTCCATGCTTACCGGCGAGAGTCTACCAGTAGAAAAGAGTGCCGGCGATAAGGTGTTCGCCGCAACACTTAACACTACGGGAAGTTTCCAATTCAAGGCGACAAAGATTGGAAAGGACACGGCATTGGCGCAGATTGTGAAGCTGGTGGAGGAAGCGCAGGGATCGAAAGCACCGATACAGAAGCTCGCGGATACAATATCCAGCTTCTTTGTACCTGCGGTCCTCGGGATAGCGGCGCTGACTTTTGTGCTCTGGTACTTCCTTGGCCCTGATCCCAGCTATGTTTACGCAATCATGACCGCAGTATCGGTTTTGATAATTGCGTGCCCATGTGCGCTGGGGTTAGCTACGCCTGCCGCGATCATCGTTGGAACCGGCAAAGGTGCGGAGAATGGCATTCTTATCAAGAATGCTGAAGCCCTGGAGCGTGCCAACAAGATAAATGTTGTCGTCATGGACAAGACAGGAACCCTGACGATGGGTAAGCCAGTCGTTACCGACATCATTACGGACGGTATTAAAGAAGACGAATTGCTGAAGATAATTGCATCTGCTGAACAGGGTTCAGAGCATCCGTTAGGTCAGGCTATTGTAAGGCGAGCTCTTGTTAGGAATATCACGCTTGAGAAGGCCAGCAAATTTGCGGCAATCCCTGGTCATGGAATAGAGGCTCAGATCAGCGGGAAGACTGTCCTTGGTGGAACTGCTGCTCTTATGAAGCTGAGAGGCTTTACTATGAATGGTCTGGAGGCTAAAGCTGAAGAATTGGGCATGCAGGGCAAGACAGCTATGTTCGTTACGGTCGATGGGACTGTGAGAGGCATACTCGCTGTTGCCGATACGATCAAGCCAGAAGCTAAAGAAGCAGTGGCGACACTTAAAGCTATGGGAATCGAAGTTGTCATGCTGACCGGCGACAACAAGCACACTGCCTCGGCAATCGCACAGCAGCTCGGCATCGATAAAGTGCTGGCTGAGGTACTGCCGATCGATAAGAGCAACCAGATTAAAATGTTACAGGCCCAGGGCAAGATTGTCGCGATGGTTGGCGATGGTATAAACGATGCTCCCGCTCTTGCGCAGGCGGATATCGGCATAGCGATTGGCACTGGCACCGATGTAGCCATCGAAGCAGCTGACGTTACGCTCATGAGGGGTGACGTACGCGGTGTTGCCACAGCGATAAGGTTAAGCAAGGCAACTATGCGAGCTATCAAGCAGAATCTGTTTTGGGCTTTTGCTTATAACGTAGCTTTGATTCCGATAGCGATGGGTGTTTTGTACATATTCTTTTCGGGCGGAGGCATGCCGGGCGCGCTTAAACCCATTCTCGGTGACTTTGGCTTTCTTAACCCGATACTCGCGGCCGGTGCGATGGCTATAAGTTCAGTAACGGTTATCAGCAATGCATTAAGGTTAAAAACGCTCAAATTAAAAACTAGCTAAGAATAGGAAGGTCTACTCATGCTTGAATTGAAATTTGTTGTTAGAACGCCCAGCAATAAGCCAGACCTCACAGAAGTCAGATACGATTGCCCATGCGGTTGCAAGCCTAGGGCTAGGTTCAAGAAGGGCACGAATGAAGTGGGACATGAACACTGCTGCTGCGGCATCGTCCACTTCGCAGGAGATAGCGCCGAAACTCACCTTAAGTCATATTTGGACGAACGCTCAGCACAAGGCATGGACAAAGAAGTCGAGGGTTACCAGTTCAAGACTCTTGACATGGATTCACCAGAAGGCGCTAAAGTAGCCATTGCTTATGCGGTGCCTAATATCTCCAAAAAGCATGAAGAAGCTGGACATGTTCACAGCCAGGGAGCATAAGAGGAAACCATGGAAGTAGAAAGTGTTGCAACAGTCTTTCTTTTTTCCAAAGACCTCAAAAAGTCGGTAGATTTTTACAGCACTTTGCTTGGTGTAGGACCATCATCGGGTTGGGCAGACATGATGTCAGCTTTTCAGATCGGTGATACCACCTTGCGTATTCATTCCGATAAAAATGCTGCATGGCTGCCGGTTCATGCTAAACGAGGCCTGGGTTTCGCCTTGCATTTCAAGGTTAAGTCCGTAGATGAGCAGTGGGAGCGATTAAACAAGCTGAAATTTCCATTGCCTGAAAAACCTGAGATTCTTCATACCGGTATCAAGAAATTCGCCATGAAAGACCCCGATGGATATGAAGTCGAGTTTGTTCAGCTGTCCGAAGCAGTTCATTAACGTAATTTAACTGGAGGTTTCTATGCCTTTACCATTCTTTGGGAAAAGCAAAAAAGAGATAGCAATCGATCCTGTATGCAAAATGGAAGTTGATGTGAAGAACCTTCTAGGTGGGTCGTTCGCATTTAAGGGGACCACATACTACTTTTGCGCACCCGGCTGCAAACGCAGCTTTGAAAAGGAACCTGAGAAATATCTGTCAGCCGCTGGCGGCCCGGGTCACATGTAAGAAGCTAAGCGGCTTGCATGGACCGAGTGTGTAGCCTATACCCGGTCTTGTAACGATAAACATCGGCTTCCTTACGTACTTGTAGATTGACCCAGGTAGCACAAGCCTGAAGTAGCGTATTGATGGGTTTAATCCCGTGTTGGGCTATCTGTAAAGCTGATTCAAAAGTGGACTCGTACTAAGGCGGCATATATACTGCGCTGGTAGATTTACCCTCTAAAAATAGATGAGGAGAATTTGATATATGACTACTCAAGGACAGAGCGGCGTACCTCAGCAGCCTGCGCGCGACCCCAACCAGCGGGTTTTCCACACCTTCGATTACATCGATGGCAGAGAGAGGCCGGTCAGAGGTGTATACAACGATCAGGACATGACTATGCTCGTCGAGTGGAACAATCCCGGCCAGCCCTATACGGAGATCCACAGCCACACTGAAGCTGCCCACGTGTTCGTAATCCTTGAAGGAGAAGGCGAAGCGCTGATTGGCAATGGCAAGTGGGAGAAGGTTAAGGCTGGGGATTTTTACGTTTGCCCTAGGAACAAAGTTCATAATCTTCGAACCACCAGCAAGGACAAGCGTCTCGTATGGGTGTGCACTCACATCACGCATGGGTTGCCCTACGTCGTAAACAATGCGACGGAACAAGATGTATAGATAATAAAAGTTCTGGATTTGTTGAAGGGTTGCAACAAAGCTTGACAAACCTATAAAATGGTGACGCTTACGGCACATGGATTGGAGCAGTTGAATAGTATGGTCAGCACTAACAATAGATTGATGGACCCAAAAAATGGGTACCTGGACAGAAGCATATTTTCAGACTCAGACCTGTACCAGCAGGAGCTTGAGCAAGTCTTTGGTAGGTGCTGGCTATTCATTGGTCACGAGAGTCAGGTTGCGAAGCCAAATGACTTTGTAGCCAACTATATGGGCGAGGACCCAATACTCCTCACCCGCGATTCCAAAGGCAAGCTCCACTCATTTCTTAATATGTGCCGCCATAGGGGCAATCGCATATGCAGAGCTGACGCCGGCAATGCACCATCATTCATGTGCACATACCATGGGTGGACGTTCGCTACTGACGGCAAGCTCGTTGGAGTGCCTGGATACAAAGAAGCGTATTTTGAAGAATTAGACCGTTCTCAGTGGGGACTAGTCGAGGCAGCCCAGATCAGCAGCTATAAGGGACTCGTTTTTGCGACATGGGATAAGCAGGCGCCGTCTCTTGAGGATTACCTTGGCGATGCCGCATGGTACCTAGATTTGGTAGTGGACCGTAGAGAAGGCGGTACCGAGCTTCTCGACGGCGTCCATAAGTGGGTGCTGGCTGCCAACTGGAAGTTTGGCGCAGATAATTTCGGCGGCGATGATTACCACTTTCCAATCACTCACGGGTCTGTTCTACAGGTTAACCCGAATGTTCGGTTTGGCAGAATAAACGCCGATTCGAACCGGGTGACTGTCAACTCCGGCAACGGCCACAACATACTTGGCAGGTACATAGGAAACCAACCCGCAAACCAATTCTTTTCTGCTTACGCCAACATGGCGCAGTATTACCAGAGCACTCTGCCGGAAACAGAGCAGAGGCTAGGTGCGATTAGGGCGAGGCAGGGTAATCTCGGCATTGCTACCATATTTCCCAACTTCACCTGGCACATCGGCCCGATGGTGCGTATCTGGCAGCCACGGGGAGCCGCGAAGATGGAGGTATGGTCTTACTGCATAGTCGATAAGAAAACGCCTGAAGATGTCCGCGATTCCATGCGTAGAAATCTTATACGCAGCTTTGGACCCGGCGGCGCCACAGAACATGATGATATGAATAACTGGATACAGTGTACTTCCACATCTCTGAGCTCCATAGAGCGGAAGACGCCAATGGTGATAACCATGGGGCTTGGGCATGAAACCAGGAGTGAGTTGATTCCTGGGGTAATTTCAGCTAATGTGAGCGAAACAAATCAGCGTGCATTTTATTCCAGATGGCTGGAGATGATGAATGCGCCGAGTTGGGATCAGATAACCGTCGCGCCAAAAACAAAATAGATTAAGGGAGGAGATAACAATGGCAACGTCAGTAGAACTTCCAGAAGCGATCTTGGATCAGATTTTCGTGCGCTCCGGCGGCAAGTGTGAGTGCACTCATGCGCACGCAAAGCATGCCTTCGCACCACATAGAGGAGGCAAATGCCCTAGAGGCTTTTTCAGATATGGACCTTATTTCAACGCGAGGTCGAAGTCATCCGAAAAGGGTGATAACCCTGACAATTATGAGGGTGTTTGCAAGGAATGCCTCGCGCTCGCAGAGTAAGATTTTTTAGGAAAACGGTCTAGAAATGGCAGTAGAACTTTCTGAAGCGATAATGGACGAGCTGTTCGTGCGTTCGGGCGGTAAGTGTGAATGCACTCACCAGCATTCGAATGCGACTGCACCCCATCATGGAGGCAAATGTCCTAGAGGCTTTTTCCGAGATGGTCCGCAGTGGGCGGTTAACCCAGCTAAGGCTTCTCTAAGCACAGCAGAACAATCCAAGGCTGAGAGCTATCGAGCGGTTTGCTACGAATGCAATCAGCTTGGCCATTAGTTAGCAATACAGGATTACATTTGAGGAGAAAATAAATATGGCAGTAAGTCACGACAAATGGCACGAGATTCAGCAGTTCCTTTTCCACGAAGCATGGCTTCTTGACGAACACCGCTTCGACGAGTGGCTGGAACTCTTCACGGATGACACCTTTTACTGGATGCCGGGACGCATCAACCAGA